>CAYPCM010000015.1:0-20341 GCA_964409225.1 uncultured Candidatus Saccharibacteria bacterium | reverse complement strand
AGGCGCGGATGACGAAGCGGCGGAGGCGGCGGGAGGCGACGAACGCTTGAAAGGCGTTTCCATTCAGCGGTATAAGGGTCTTGGGGAGATGAATCCCGATCAGCTTTGGGAGACGACCATGAATCCGGCCAACCGCGTCATGCGCCGCGTGACCATGGCTGACGTCAAGGCTGCGGCCGAGATCTTTGATATTCTGATGGGTTCTGAAGTGGGGCCGCGCAAGCGCTTCATTCAGACCCACGCGAAGCACGCGAACCTCGATATTTAGTCGGGAGGGGTGATCCCCCGGAAGGAGGAGGCGATGACGGTTCGAGAAGCAGTGTCAGCACTCAGGTGCTTCCAGAGGTTTGACGAGCTCCTTAACACTGCTGACGCAACCGAGGTGTGGTTCGAGGGCGAGCGCGTGGCGCTTCGTTCGGCGGCCGAGGAGCGGCTGTTAGCATTCCTCGACGAGCAAAGCACCGAAGAGTTGACGCTTGCAGGATTCGGAATACGTGCCGAGCGGCCGACTGTGGGGGGAGGCGAACTGCGGGTGATTACGGTTACCCCGCCAGATCCCCGGCAGCTCGAGCTGGCGCTTGTTAAGGTCTATTCGCTTCGGCCGCGGCAACGGAGGAGGTGATGGACGATGTTGACTGGGCTTCGTAAGTGGTGTGACCGGCGGTGGTGCGAGCGGCACGGGCATATCTTCCCGCCCAAACCTGGGGCGCCGGATGGTACATTCGCCCGCACGCTCAGGGCCGGGGAACCTTGGGCGGATACGTCCAAGCCCTGCTTGCGCTGCGACGAGTTGATCAACCAACCGTCCAAGGCGGCCTGACCAAGAGCCGCGGAGCCCGATGGCTCCGCGGCTCAATACTCAACAGAGGAAGTAACTCATACAGCCGCGCGCCCTTCGGGCGCGCGGCTGATTCGTCAGCATATCGGGATTGACCCTTGACGGTCATTTCGTCACGCGGTATACTTACCGAAGAGAGTGAGCCCGCGAGGGCTTTTTAAATTCTCGAACTCGCCGTATAGTAGAACTACATGTGGCAGCGTATCGTAACCTATCTCAAAGAATCCCGGGCTGAATTTGCTCGGGTAAATTGGCCCACGCGCCAGCAGACGATCCGCTACACTCTCATTGTGGTTGGTTTCTCGCTCGCGATGGCGGCGTTCCTCGGCGGGGTGGATGCGCTTTTTGCCGTTGTCGTTAAGGAAGTGCTGGGGCGGTAAGGTTTTCAATCATGCCAAAGCAAACCGTACAGCAAGGGCGCCAGTGGTACGTGTTGCACACTTATTCTGGCTACGAGGATGCCGTTGCGCGCAACTTGAAGCAGCGCATTGAATCGCTGGGCATGGAGGATAAAATTTTCAATGTGCTCGTGCCCAAAGAAAAGAAGATTCGCATCAAAAGTGGCCGCAGGCGCGTGGTCGAAGAGCGCATTTATCCCGGCTACGTGCTCGTTGAGATGATTGTCACCGACGATTCGTGGTACGTGGTGCGCAATACCCCGCGAGTGACTGGCTTCGTGGGCTCTGGTACCACGCCCACGCCCATTGAGCAGAAAGAAATTGACGAGCTCCAAAGGCGGATGGGCGTAACAGAGCCGAAATACAAAGTGGATGTCTCTATCGGTGACGCGGTGAAGATCACGGACGGCGCATTCAAGGATTACGAAGGCAAGGTATCGGAGGTTGACGACGAAAAAGGCAAGGTGAAAGTATTGGTTTCGATGTTCGGTCGCGAGACGCCCGTTGAGCTCGATTTCCTACAAATCCAGAAACTTTAGACATGGCAAAACCGATCAAAGCCCAAGTGAAAATACAGATTCCGGCCGGCGCAGCCACACCAGCTCCGCCGGTGGGCATGGTGTTGGGGCCGCACGGCATCAACCTGCAGGATTTTTGCAGTCGGTTTAACGAGGCCACGCGCGACAAAACCGGCGACATCATCCCGACAATAGTCACGATCTACGAGGACAGATCTTTTTCATTGGTCTATAAGTCGCCGCCGGCGGCCGAGTTATTAAAGAAAGCCGCCGGGATTGAGAAAGGTTCGGGCGAGCCGCACAAAAACAAAGTGGGCAAGGTTACCAAGGCCCAAGTGCGCGAGATCGCGGAAAAGAAGATGGCGGATCTATCCGCGCACGATGTGGAACAGGCGGTGAAAATCGTAGAAGGCACGGCGCGATCAATGGGGATTACGGTGGAGTGAGTTTTCTGTTTCAAGAGCAGGCGCCGCGCTTGGATAAGCGCGGCGCCTGCTCTTGTGTTTCATGACGCAAGTCCCTACTATTTGTCTAAACCATTGTGGGGCGAGGGCCCAAGGAGGATAAAATGCTCCTTTCCAACACGGCTATTCTCCGGCACAGGGAAGCTGGGAACATCATCATCGATCCGTTTGATCGAGCGCAGCTCAAGAACGTGAGCTACGACTTGCGTCTCGGCGAATGGTTTTGGCGGATGGAGCCGGGAGGCGTGAACGCGGCGATCTTTAACCCATTCAACCGCGCGAACGTCGTTGAGCTGTGGACCGGGCCGCATCATGCCGAGCGAGCGGTTGATATGATGGCGCGTTTGAAAAGGGTGCCGGAAAAAGAATGGGACGGCATCCGATCAGACGACCTCGTCATCCTGCTCGCCCCCGAAGAGATGATCCTCGGGCACACCGAGGAATTCATCGGCGGACGATACGTCTGCACCGCTCATGTGCAGGCGCGGTCTTCTGCGGGTCGGAGCTTGCTTACCGTCTGCGAAGATGCGGGGTGGGGCGACGTGGGGTATATCAACCGCTGGACGCTTGAGATCCGCAATAAGTCGCCCTACTACTGGATTCCGCTGGTGGTGGGCGAACGGTATGCCCAGATGGTTTTCTCGCAGGTCGAGTCGCCTCTCCCAGGCACAGAATACGGTCAGACGGGCAAGTATCAGCACGGCACGACCCTCGCGGAAGTGAAGGCTTCCTGGTTGCCAAAGGATATGCTCCCGAAGATGTATCTCGATCGGGAGGAGAAGGAGGTGAGGCATGAGCCAGGGCGGTTTGCTCTGTGACGCACAGATTCGGGCGCTGGCGCAAGAAGGGATGATCGAGCCGTTCTCCGAGGCGGTTCGGACAAAGGGGACCATCTCCTATGGACTCGATTCCTACGGGTACGATTTCCGACTCGGCGAAGAAGCGTGGGCGTTTAGCGACGTGGGCACCGGCGGTGCGATCGACGTTGACCCAAAGCGTTTCGATACGAAACTCTACTTTCCGCTCCGTCTCGCTGGTCCGTACGCGATTCCGCCGCGGGGGTTCGTACTCGGGCTTTCGGTCGAGCGTTTCAAGATTCCACGGGGCGTCATGGTGATCGGAGCGGGCAAGACGACGTATGCCAGGAGTGGCATCATCGTGCAGGTTACGCCGCTCAACCCGGAGTGGGAGGGTGTGCTTATGATCTCGATCAGCAACGCCTCGCCCCACCCGGTACTGATCTACCCGCATGAGGGGATCGCGAAACTCCTGTTTTTTCGCGCCGCGGAGTTCTGCGGAGCTTCCTACGTGGAGCTCGGTGGCAAGTACCAGGGCCAGGAGGGGATCGTTGGCCCCCGGGTGTAAACCGAGGCGGGCGCGCCCGATGCGCCCGCCTCTTCCATTTAGTGGCAGTGTCGTGGTATTGAAATGAGGGCGTGTTCTTTGACGGCGATGGTTGCCTGAAAGGGCATCCGGTAGGGTGCCCGCAGTTCACCCGAAGGGAGGAACGAGATGGCGAAGTTCACGGATGAAGAAGTGCGGCTTCTGCAGGAATTCGTCTCTGATCCACTCGGGAACATCTTCGTAGTGTTTCCGCACAAGATGCCCGGGATGATCGGGGCGGCCTATGCCCGCTACAGCCGGGCACGGGGCGGCTTTCGCGAAATCCTGTTCCGCGAGTTCATCAAGGATGGCCAGCTTGACCCCCAGCACGCTGACGCGCTTATCCGACGTGTCCTCATTCAGTACGGCGACGACTCGGTGCAGGATAACGAGAGCGCATGGCTCTCGCTCGAGGGGATCTCGAATCTCGCAACCAAGGCGGTAGAGTGGCAGCGCCTCGCCGGCTACATCGAGCAGTCCTCGCGTTACGTCTACTACGACCAGCGCGACGGGCACGGTCGGTTCCGGTATCTACGGCCGCCAGAGATCATGGCTTCGCGTCATGCGGAGCGATTCGAGAAGGTGATGGATTTCGTCTTCGAGACGTACTGCCGTCTTATCGAGCCGATGCAAAAGTACTTCGAGCGCCGAAAGCCGCTCGAAGTCGCCGAGTACGAAATTCGCCACGGCTGCGACAAAATCAGGTTCGCGCAATGCGCAGACGACGCCGAGCGCAAGGACTTCGAGCGGACCTGGCGGGCCGATATCAGGGCGAAGACCTGCGATACCGTGCGTATTTTGCTGCCCGTGGCCACCCTCACCAACGTCGGCATCCACGCGAACGGCCATACCTTCGAGCACATGCTCCGGCATCTGTACTCGAGCGATCTTTCCGAGCTACAGCAGCTCGCTGAGAAAGCCCACGCCGCACTCAATACGGTGATCCCGCGCTACGTAGAGCGGGCTCATCGGAGCGAGTATCGCGTGGAGACGCGTCGCGCCATGCAGGCGCTCGCTGACATATTCCTTTCTGACGTCTCACCAAAACCATCTGCTGCGGTGGCAGTTACCGACGGCTCGTACGAGTGGGTGCGGCAGCTGGCGGCAATGCTGTACCCGCACAGCGAGCATTCTCTGGTGCAGCTTACGGGGTTCATCCGTCGGGATCTCTCGCCCGAAGAGCAGCGGCGCATTTACGACACCTACATCGGCAACCGCCGTACGAGGCGAGACCGGCCGGATCGAGCACTCGAGTTCGGCTACCCGTGGCTGGTGGATCTCGTGATTGACTTCGGGATCTACCGTGATCTGCAACGCCACCGTATGCTCACCCAACAGCGTCAGCGCATTACGACGCGCCTTGGGTTTTGCGCGGTGCCCGAAGAGATTACGGAGGCCGGACTTGAGAACGACGTTCTCGGGTGCGCTGATCGGTCTGATGCGCTCTACGAGGCGGTCCGCGACGAACTCGGACCGGAGGTAGCCCAGTACTGCGCGCTCTTCGGCCACAACATCCGGTGTTATTTCGCGTTCAACGATCGCGAAGCCCAGCACCTCCTTGAATTGCGTACCCAACCGCAGGGCCACCGGAGTTATCGGCACATCTGTCGGGAGATCTGCCGACAGATGTGCGCGGTTGATCCGTGGCGGGTAGAGCGGCTCCTGCAGTTCGTGGACCTCAACGACTACGACTGGCCGCGCGCTGATTCCGAAGCGCGTCAGCGTGCGAAGGAGGCGAAACTCGACACCCCATAACGTTCCTTGGCGATATGCGCCCCGCGCGCGTCCTTCGATAAGCTCAGGACGCGCGCGGGGTTTCTCTTCTTTCTTGCGCCAGAGCGTGGTATCGTTCAGTCGGATACGCTATGGCGAACTATCAGCCCACCATCGGTCTCGAAATCCACGTCCATCTGTGCACCCGCACGAAAATGTTCTGCGGGTCGTTGAATGATCCGGATGAGAAGCGTCCGAACGTGAACGTCTGCCCGATCTGTTTGGGACATCCGGGAACCCTCCCGGTGCCGAATAAGCAGGCGATCGAATACGTGATCAAAACCGGTCTTGCGCTTGGCTCGCAGATCGCCGAAGTTTCGAAGTTTGATCGCAAGAACTATTTTTATCCGGACCTTCCCAAGGGGTATCAGATTTCGCAGTATGATATGCCGTTGTGTGTTGGCGGGGAGATTACTCTTGAGAAATCCGAAATCCGAAGCGCAAATACCAAAACCGTTCGTATCCGAAGGATCCATTTAGAAGAAGACGCGGGGAAGATTATCCACCTAGGCCCCTCGGCAAGCTCGGGGCGACCAGCTTCGCTGATCGATTTCAACCGCGCCGGCGTGCCGCTGATGGAGCTGGTAACCGAACCGGATTTGAGCTCCGGCGAAGAAGCCCGAAGGTTCTGCGAAGAACTGCAGCTTGTCCTGCGTTACCTCGGTGTGGCCACGGCTGATATGGAGAAAGGCGAGATGCGCTGTGAGGTGAATCTCTCCTTGGTTGGTGCCGATGGCAGCCGCGGCACGAAAGTAGAGGTGAAAAACCTTAATTCATTCCGCGCGGTTGAGCGGGCGATCAATTACGAAATCAAGCGTCAGGCAGAGTTTCTCGAACGCGGCGAGAAAATCGTGCCAGAGACGCGCGGGTGGGACGAAAACAAGGGCGTAACCGTACGCCAGCGCACCAAAGAGGAGGCGCAAGATTACCGTTACTTTCCAGAGCCGGACATTCCCCCGCTCCGACTCGATAAAGCGAAGGGCGGCGCGTTCGATCTCGCGGAGATGCGCCGACACCTGCCCGAATTGCCGCAGGCCAAGCGCGCACGCTTCGGTCGAGAGTATGGACTGCCGATTGGAGACGTGGACGTGCTTACGCGCAATTCTGCGCTCGGGAGTTTTTTCGAGGAGGCGGTGAGTGAGTTGGGCGTCTGGCAGGGAGCAAGCGGGAGGTCTGGCGAGGCAACACCGGTGAAGTTAGCGGCGAACTACCTCATTACCGACTTCGTAAAAATCCTCCGCGATCTTGAGATCGAGCCGGAATATTTGCGGCTTACCCCGGAAAACTTCGCCGAGTTCATCACGATGATTCATCAAGGCAGGATTTCATCTCATGCGGCCAAAGACATTCTCGTTCGCATGGTTAAGACCGGCGATGACCCCACGGCGATTGTGGGTGCCGAGGGACTGGAGCAGGTGAGCGATGCCGATGCGCTGCGCGAGGTGGTGCGTCAGGTGGTTTCTGCCAATCCGAAGCCCGTTGAGGACTACCTGGCCGGCAAGACCGAGGCTCTGCAGGCACTCATTGGATTGGTTATGAGGGAGACGAAGGGACGAGCCAACCCAAAGGTTGCAGCGGAGCTCCTTAAGGGAGAACTCATTCGGTAAGGAGGGACGATGGGGGAACGGACGACCGTCTGGGCGGAGGTCCGAGGATGGTTGAAGTGGCTCGGCGGCATCGCGGTGTTGCTTGCCGCAACATGGATCGTCCGCCGGTTCCTTGGGTACTAGCGCGTCTCACGCAGTCCGGTGTGCGATCAGCCGGGCTGCGTTTCCTTTTTGAGGAAGTGCGCAATTTCGGTTCGCGCCTCGGCCACGTCGTCTACCCAGCGGATGCGTTTGTCCCGCCTGAACCACGTCATCTGGCGCCGGGCATACTGGCGGGTGTGAGTTTTGATGAGGCGGACGGATTTTTCGAGCGTGATTGCGCCGTCGAGGTATTGGATGATTTCGGCATACCCGATTCCGGTGAGGGCCGGTAATGTTTTCGGATAGCGGGCGAGCAGCATTTCCACCTCGTGCGCGAGTCCGGCTTCCATCATTTCGTCAACCCGAGCGTCAATAGCGGCGTAGAGTTCTTCTTTCGGTTTGGCAATGCCGATTTGCAGCGTATCGTAGCGGGACGCTCCTTGTATTCGCGGTGATGCCGTTGGTGCGGCGAGGGCTATTTCAATGGCGCGGATGAGTCGGCGGGGATTACGCTGATCAACTGCGGCGGCTGCCGCTGGCGCTACGGCTTTGAGCATCGCGGCGAGCTCGGTCGTTGATTTCTGCGCGAGGCGTTGGCGAAGCGCTGCGTTCGGTTTGACCGCCGGAATGCTCAGATTATCCACTACCGCCTGGATGTAAAGTCCGGTGCCGCCGACAAGCAACGGCAGCGCGCCTCGCGCGAGGGCTGCATCAATCGCTTCGAAGGCGCGTCGTTGGTGCTGGACAAGGGTGAATTCTTCGTCCGGATCAACGATGTCAACAAGGTGGTAGAGGATATTTTCCACCACGTACCGGCCTTTCTGCCAGCTGCCGTGCGGTTTGGAGGTGCCGATGTCCATGCCGCGATACACCTGACGAGAATCAGCCGAGACGATTTCAGCGTTAAACTCGCGCGCAAGCTCAAGGGCGCAGACGGTTTTGCCTGACGCGGTTGGGCCGATGATCGCGATGAGTTTCGGGCTTGACTTGGACATTTCTTTCCTCTAGAGTATCGTTTACACGCGGTTTTGTTCAATCCCTTCGTGCGTCCCCGCGCAAGAGGAGGAAGCCATGCAGGATGCGACCGTTGATCGGTTTGTGAAGCCGATTGCTGCGGAGGTCGCCCGACTCGTGCTCGGGCAGGTTCCGCAAAACGGATCTCTAGAGAAGTTCGTCGGGAGGTGCAAGCTGGATGCGCCCCCTGTCGTCTGGGAGCTCAAGCTGGCGGGTTGCGAGGCGATCGCGTGCGAGTACCTGCTCGCCGTCTCGATCGTGGCGAGCACTATCGTCTTTACCCTCTTCTTTGGAGCCGCGACCAAGGAGGATTTGACCGATGTCGATCGGAAGATCGCTCGAGGGTTTCGTGAGGCGGTTGGAGGGGTCAACAAACCGGCCGGCGGCACAGAAATCATCGGGCGGCTTGCGTTCAGGCACAGCGAGGCCGCCTGGGCGCTCGCCAAGAAACCACGATAAGGCGCGGGGGCACGAATTAGGCGGTCCGACGAACGTCGGGCCGCCTTCTCTTTTTCATCGGTCTGCTTGTTGCCTGCGGCGTTCAGTTTTGCTCAAAGCGTATTACTATGCATTGATACATAGTAACGGAGGCGTTACTTTCGCTTAGCGATGGCGTTCGCGACGGCCTTAATGAATGAGGTCAGCTTTTGCGGGCCTCGGTCACCTTTTGTTCGGTCACGGACGGCCACGGTCTTCGTTTTGACTTCTTTGTCGCCCACGATGAGCATGTAAGGAATTTTTGTGAGTTCGGCATTCCTGATTTTTTTGCCCACTGTTTCATTTTGATCTTGGAGTTCAATGCGGATATTTGCATCTCGCAACTCCCCCAAAACTTTTTTGGCGTAGGCGACGTGTTTGTCAGCGATGGGGATAATTGAAACCTGCACCGGCGCAAGCCACAGCGGGAACTCGCCCGCATAGTGTTCAAGGAGGAAAGCGACAAAGCGTTCGTGGGACCCCAGGGGCGCGCGGTGAATCACATAGATCGGTTTATCCTTTCCGTCCTTGTCGCGGTACGTGAGGTTGAAGCGTTCGGCCGCGAGAAAGTCGAGCTGGTTGGTGGAGGCGGATTCTTCTCGGCCGATCACGCTTTTTATCTGGAAATCCACCTTGGGGCCGTAAAACGCGGCTTCGCCTTCGGCTTCGACGAATTTTAGACCCGAGCGCTTCATTGCGCGTCGGATGATTGCGACCGACTTTTTCCATCCCTCCGGAACATCGGCATATTTTTTCTTGTCTTTAGCCGGAAGCGAAAGGCGCATGTAGAAGTCCTTGAGGCCGAATGTTTTTTTATACCAGAATTCGTGCAACTTCATGACCGCGAGGAACTCGTCTTCGGCCTGATCTTCGCGGCAGTAGATGTGGGCATCGTTTTGGGTAAAGCCCCGAGTGCGCAAAAGCCCGGCGAGTGTACCCGACAGTTCATAGCGGTAAACCGTGCCGTATTCTGCATAGCGGATAGGCAATTCGCGATAGCTGTGCGGCCGACTGCGGTAGATCATATGCGTATGCGGGCAGTTCATCGCTTTCAGATAGTAGTTTCCGTCGTCGAGTTTCATGGGTGGATACATGCTTTCGGCGTAATACGGAATGTGCCCGGACATTGTGTAAAGATCTTCTTTGGCAATGTGCGGGGTAGCCACGCGTTCGTAGCCCCACGCGGCCTCAACTTCCTTCGCATAGGCCTCGATCGTGTCTCGCAGCACCGTGCCCTTAGGCAGCCACAGCGGCAGGCCCGGCCCCACCTCGGGCGCAAAAGTAAACAGCTCTAACTTTTCTCCAAGCACGCGATGGTCTCGCTTTTTCGCCTCTTCTTGCTGCCAGAGATATAATTCCAAGTCCTTTTTGCTTGAGAACGCGACGCCGTATATGCGCTGCAGCTGCTGGTTTTTTTCTGATCCGCGCCAATACGCGCCGGCAATGCGCGTAAGCTTAAAGGCATCAGGGTTGAGATTCTTGGTTGACGTGACATGAGGGCCGCGGCATAAATCTCGGAATGCGCCGGTGAAATAGAAGCTGACGGTTTTGATCGCGGGCGTGTTTATTTTTTGCCCGTTGCTCTCCGCAGCAGTGATCTCGTCGTAGTCGGTGGTGCCGTGTTTCTGGATGTCGGCGAGTAACTCTGCTTTGTACGGCTGCGTGTTTTCATTGGCCCAAGCAATGGCTTCGGCGATCCTCACCTCACGCTTCTTGAATTCCAGTTTTTGGTCGATGATTTTGCGCATAGCGGCCTCAAGCCTCGGGAGGTCTTGAGTAGTGAGCGCCCGCGGCAGTTCAAAGTCGTAGTAAAACCCGTTTTCAATCACCGGCCCTACGCCGAGTTTGGCATTGGGGAATATTTCTAAGACGGCCATCGCGAGGAGGTGGCTAAAGGAGTGCCGTATTTTCTCTAAAGCTTTTGCGTTCTGCTTGACTGACATGGGGGGAACTCAAAACTCAAATGTCAAATTCTCGACGCGCTCGTGAAGGCCATCTCGAGTCGAATCGAGAGACTCGCTTGCTCGAATACTAAAATTATTCTTCGAGCGAGTCCCGAGCCTGGCGAGGGACGAGTCGAGAAGTTGGCATTTGGATTTAGACATTTGGCATTCCCGTAATCAGCTTTCTTCTACCACCACCGCCTCATCCGCTAAGAGTTTAAGGTTGCCGTCTTTGTCTGACAGTCGTCCTTTCGCCACAATGATGTTTTCTTCCTGCCAGACATTTGCGGTTTTTTCGAGGATCGAGGGAAATACCAAAACTTCGATTTGATTGGTTAAGTCCTGAAGGTTCACAAAAAGCATGGGCGAGCCAGTCTTGGTGATGATTTTTTGGATACTTGATACGATACCGCCTACGCGCACGCTTTGTCCAACGCGCTCGCGGCCAAGCTCACGAATGGGCACAGCCATTTTTGCGAGCCGTAAAGCGTAGTCGGTAAGGGGGTGCTCGGTGACGTACATGCCAAGAAGATCTTTTTCCCAAGTCAGGCGTTCTTTTTTTGTGGCCGGCACGGCTTCACGCAACCGCACTTTGGCAAAAGTAACTTCTGGCAATCCGGCAAAAAGACTGGCTTGGCCGTTTGCGGTTTGGCGGTGTTGCGCTTTTGCAAAATCCTGGATGGCCTCGAGGTTTTCAAGAAGACATTTGCGCTCGCCGAGGCAATCGAGTGCTCCTGATTTGATAAGTGATTCGAGCGATTTGCGGTTGAGGTCTCGATGCGCGATTCTTTCGATGAAGCCGGTGAGATCCCGGTAAGGTCCGCGGGCCGCACGTTCAGTAGTGATCGCCGCGACCACATTCTCACCTACGTTTTTAACCGCCGCTAGTCCAAAGCGGATGGTGGGGCGCTGTGCGCCCGCAACGACAGTAAAGTGCGCGCCGGATTCATTGAGGTCCGGCGGCAGCACTGAAAGGTCCATGTCGCGCGCTTCGGCCACCAGAAACGCTGCCCGTTCCACGTCGCCTTCATCCGCGGTCATGAGCGCAGCTATGAATTCAGCCGGGTAGTGGGCTTTAAGGTACGCGGTCCAATAGCCGATGAGAGCGTAGCAGGCGGCGTGACTTCTATTGAACCCGTAACGCGCGAACGGCTCGAAATAGTCGAAGATGCGCTCGGCCAGTTTGCGGTCAATGCTATTTTTTACACAGCCCTCCACAAACCTTGTTCGCTCGCTGAGTAAGAGATCTTTAATTTTTTTCCCGATGGCTTTTCGCAGCGTATCTGCTTCCCCGGGCGTATATCCGGCCAGCGCTTTTGCAATTTCCATGATCTGTTCTTGATAAATTGCGATGCCGTATGTGTTTTTGAGAATTGGCTCTAGCGCCGGGTGCCAGTAGGTAATTTTTTTGCGGCCGTGTTTGCGATCAATGAACTCGGGTATAAACTCCATGGGGCCCGGCCGGAAAAGCGAAACCATGGCGATAATGTCTTCGAGCTCGGTTGGCTTGAGTTCTTTGAGATAACGCTTCATGCCTTGCGATTCCAATTGGAATACGCCGGTGGTCCGCGCTTCTTGCAGGAGTCGGTAGGTGGCCGCATCGTCAAGGGGAATGCCCTGAATGCCAAGATGCGCGCGCGACTCGATTGCGTTCAGCACGTGTTCGATGAGCGTAAGATTCTTAAGTCCCAAGAAATCCATCTTAAGCAGCCCCATGTCTTCGATGGCGTGCATTTCGTATTGGGTGACGATTGTTTCGTCGCTTTGGCTGGCGCGCTGCACAGGAACGTACAACGTAAGCGCTTCCTTAGTGATTACAACTCCGCACGCATGGGTGGAGGCGTGGCGGGCGACTCCTTCCAGTTTGTGCGCGGCATCCAAGAGGCGTTTGGCATCCTCATCGTTCTCATAGAGTTCTTTGAGTTCAGGCACGACAGAAACGGCCTGTTCTAGTTTAAGCTGGAACGGGATGAGTTTTGCAATTTGGTCGCAGAAAGCGTATGAAAGGCCTAGGGCGCGGCCCGTGTCTCTGACTGCGGCGCGCGCGGCCATGGTGCCAAACGTAATTATTTGCGCCACGTGATCCCGGCCGTAGCGTTCGGTCACATAACGGAGCACTTCATCGCGGCGATGGTCGGCAAAGTCAAGGTCAATGTCTGGCATGGAGATGCGGTCGGGGTTCAAAAACCGTTCGAAGAGAAGATTGTAGTGCAGGGGATCTATGTCGGTGATATTGAGAAGATACGATACAATGCTGCCGGCGGCCGAACCCCGGCCAGGGCCCACCACTATCCCGCGGGCCTTGGCCCAGTTCACCAGGTCTTGGACTATGAGAAAATATGAGGCAAAGCCGGTTTTGGCGATAACCTTGAGTTCGTATTCAAGGCGTTTCAGTACTTCAGCGCTTACGTTTTTGCCGTATCGTCGCGGCAGGCCGTCGTAGCAGATTTTTTTAAGGTATGATTCGGTGGTGAAATGGTCCGGAACTTCAAAATGCGGTAGTACCGGCGCACCGAGTTTTAGTTTCCAGTCGCAGGCGTCGGCGATTCTGACGGTATTGGCGATCGCTTCGGGCACATCCGCGAAAGCGTCGGCAATAATGGCCGGATCTTTGAGTGAAAAATCGTCGCCCTTTATGGTTAGGCGTTCTTCGTCATCTAGGCGAGTGCCAGTTTGCACGCACATGAGCACATCTTGCGCTTCAGCGTCTTCAGGCCGGACGTAGTGAACGTCGTTGGTGACCACGAGGGGGGCGTCGAGATTTTTGGCGATTGTTTTGAGGGCCTCGTTGACCCGCGTCTGCTCGGGGATATGCGGGTGGTGTTGAAGCTCAAGGTAGAAGTGGTCAGGGCCGAAGATCGTTTGGTATTCACGGACGAGCGCTTCAGCGCGAGTGAGATTGCCTGCCAGAATTGCCCGAGGGATTTCTCCCGATAAGCACGACGAAAAACCGATCAATCCCTCGCTGAAGGCGGCCAAGGTGGCTTTGTCAATGCGCGGTTTGTAGTAAAAACCTTCGAGATGGGCGCGGGTTACGAGTTGTACCAGGTTGCGGTAACCGGTTTCGTTCTTGGCGATGACGAGCAGGTGATAACGGTTTTCTTTCGTGCCAGCTCTGCGTTCAGTCATGGCTACGTCGGTTAGGTAGAGTTCGCAGCCGATGAGTGGTTTAATTCCGCGTTTTTTTGCCTTTTGGTAAAATTCGACCGCGCCGTAGAGCACTCCATGGTCGGTGAGGGCTAGCGCTTCCATCCCAAGTTCTTTCGCTCGGTCGAGAAGTTCGTCAATCTTGCCCAAGCCGTCGAGGAGGGAGTAATGGGAATGGACGTGGAGGTGGACGAATTTCGTGGTCATGTGTTTTGTTCGTGTTTTTCATTGGGGCCGGTCGCCGCGCTCCCTCAGCGATCGTTCGCTCGTCCAGCGACTCGCTCCCTCTGTCCTCGCCGAACGCCAGTCACTCACTGCCGTGAATGACTGGACCATGCCGCTCGGCTGCGGATGTCGCTTCGGGAGCGACGGCGACCGGCCAGAAGGCTATTTTCTTTCCATGCCGTCGCCGTGCGTGCGTCCCTAGTTCCAATCGAAAGTTCTCCACCTATAATAAGGGGATGAGGCGGATGAAACAAACTGTGCACAAACCTTTGGATCTGCAGTATTTCCGCCGCGGCGTCAAGCTGGTTGCGGGCTTAGACGAGGTTGGGCGCGGAGCTTTGGCCGGGCCCATTGTGGCGTGTGCGGCGGTGTTTGACCGAAGGGGCATTCATCAGCTTCAGCGTTTTGGCGTGCGCGATTCAAAGCGTCTCGCGCCTTCGAGGCGCGAGACGCTTTGCCCGCAAATACTTGCGGTCGCGCAGGCGGTGGCGTTCGGCTCGTGCTCGGCGCGGATTATTGACCGGATAAACCCGCATCGGGCAACGCTTACTGCTTTAGCCCGCGCGTTTCGAAATTTGAAAACGACGGCGCACCACTGCCTTGTTGACGGGCCGCACCAGCCGAACATTCCGGTTCCGGCAACGTGTCTCATCAAAGGTGACGATCGGTTCCTGGCGATTGCGGCGGCCTCAATTTTGGCGAAGGTCAGGCGCGACCGGCTCATGACTCGTCGGCACAAGCGGTTTCCGGCCTACGGGTTCCCGAAACACAAAGGGTATGGAACAAAGGTGCATCGGGCTGCGCTTGTCCGACACGGCCCGTCGGCAATCCATCGGTTGACGTTTGTGTAGAAAGCGAAGTGGGCGAAAGAAGAGTGAACCCCCAGGCGGGCTTGCCCGCCTGGGGGTCTTCTTGCAGTCTTCTGCGCCGGTTTGCCATCGGCGCTACCCCACCTCCCCAAACTCGATTCGAAGAGGCCACGCTTGGGTGACCGTTCGGGTGCGTCCCTTGGTACCGACTCGCCATTTTGTCTCGGTGAACTTGCTGATCAAGGTAAGTCTCCAGGTAGCGTCGCCACCGGTGCCGAAGACAATTCCTTTGTCACGCAGAGCCCGCGCAGCTTCTTTGATAGCCTCGAGCGCGGGTTCGGTCGCCTTTCTCCGTCCACCGATCCTGAGCTCCGCGGTGTAGTCGATCCACGTTTGCCTTTCGGCGATTATCTTCGCCTCTGGCTTAGTCCAGTACCGCAGGTTTTCACGCAGGAGTGGAGGCAAATGTGATTCATCTATGGGGTGGACGACGTCCTGCCAGAAAGAAGGAAGATGTAGGTGGGATGGATCGATGATCGCCAGCGTGCCCGAGTCCACGCTTACCTCACCGATGTCCAGCCGTTCTTCCCAGGAGCGGGAGCCAACGACGGTCGTTCGCCTCTTACCCATTGGATTTCCTCCATATGACGGGTTGGATTGGCTTGTTTCAAGGGTACTCGGACCCATTTCGTCCGATTGAATAACTGTACTAGATTACCCTGTATTAGTCAAGTTTATCCATCTAAAGCCCAAGGGATGGATGTATCCAATCGGTGTTGTTGCGGATGAAGGTTCTTTCTGCTATCGTGATTATGTTCCGATTTTTTTGCATTTTATTTTTTGATTTTCGGCGTTATGGGTACCCCAACCCAAAAACACACCAAATCCCGCCGCGACAAGCGACGGTTTCAGTTGCGGCTTACGCCCCAACAGCTTTCGACTTGCCCCAAGTGCGGCCGGCCGCGCTTGTCGCATACCGCGTGTTTATACTGCGGCACGTACAAGGGTCGGGAGGTCGTTGATGTATTGAAGCGGTTGTCCAAGAAAGAAAAGAAAGTGCGCGAGAAGGAACTGGCGGCAAAAGAACCGGCAAGTGCGAAATGACGAATGCCAAAGCTCAAAGTTCAACTTCTCGACTCGTCGCTCGACAAGCTCGCGACTCCGCTCGAAGAATAATTTTAGTATTCGAGCAAGCGAGTCTCTCGATTCGACTCGAGATGGCCTTCACGAGCGCGTCGAGAATTTGGCATTTGGATTTTGACATTTGACATTCCCGTTATGGCTTCTCGTCATCTCTCCCGTTCCATCGCCATGCAATCCCTCTACGAATGGGATTTTTCAGGCAGAGATGAGGCGAAGCTTGAAACGATCGTAAACCGCAATATCCACGAGTTCGCCCCGGGTTTGGATGATGCGGCTTTTGTGTGGGATCTCGTTAAAAACACTCTCAAGCACCAGGGCACCATTGACAAAATAATCGAGAAAACCGCGCCCGAATGGCCCATTGAGCAGATTACAATTATTGATCGCAACATCTTGCGGCTTGGCATTGCCGAACTTTTGTACGGCAACCGCGCCGAAGTGCCGCCCAAGGTGGCGATTAATGAAGCAATTGAGCTGGCCAAGACCTTTGGGGGCGATTCGTCAGGGAAGTTCGTAAACGGGGTTCTCGGCACGATCTATCGCGAGATTGGCGAGCCGGATAAGGACGCGCCGAGACGCGGAGAGAAACGGAGCGCAGTTTCCGAAAATCCCAAACCACAATCCACTGCTCAATGAAGTAATTTCATCTTCGTCTGTAAATCCAAATGCCAAAGCTCAAATGACAACCCCTCGACAGGCTCGGGGTATAAGCGTTATTGCCTGAGCGAGGAGCTTAGCGACGAGTCGAAGGATTGAAATTTGGATTTTGACATTTGAGCTTCGTGTAGTCCGTGTCTCTTCTCGAAAAACTCGAATCCAAACTTGGCGTAGTATTTTTGGACAAGGACCTTCTCCAGCAGGCCCTGGTTCATCGTTCCTATTTGAACGAAAACCCGGGCTTCCGGCTGGACCAAAACGAACGACTTGAGTTTTTAGGCGATGCGGTGCTTGAGCTTGTGGTGACCGAGGCGCTCTATGCAAAGTACCCGGACAAGCCCGAAGGGGAACTGACAAATTTGCGGGCCGCACTCGTGAACGCCAACATGCTTTCAGACGTGGCGCGGGGATTGGACTTTAATGAACACTTGCTATTGTCGCGCGGCGAGGCCAAGGACGAAGGCCGGGCGAGGCAGTATATTCTGGCAAACGCGTTTGAAGCGGTGGTCGGCGCAATTTATCTCGATCGGGGCTATGCGGCTGCCGGCAGTTTTATTGAGCGCGTGTTGCTGCCCCATTTGCCGCACATCGTTGAAAAGAAGCTTTACAAGGACCCCAAGAGTCGTTTTCAGGAGGTGGCCCAAGATCGGATGGGCATTACCCCGACTTACGAGGTGCTCGATGAATGGGGGCCGGACCACGAGAAGCATTTTGTGGTGGGCGTATTTATCGGCAAAGAACTCGTGGCTAAAGGCGACGGACCATCGAAGCAAGCCGGGGAAGAAGCGGCGGCGAGAGCAGGGTTAGAGGCGAAAGGATGGTAGGATCGATGCCCGGCATCGGAATGCCAAATTTCAAAGCTCAAATGACAAATCAAATCCTAAACCAAAGTTCAAAGCCGTTTTTGACATTTGGATTTTGAGCTTGATTTGAACTTTGGATCTTGTCATTTGGGTTTTTGGGTAGAGATTTGATTTCTTCCAAGAGTTTCTGTACCATCGACACAGTTGCTATGCTAACGATTCGTCTCCAGCGCGTTGGCCGCAAGAACACCCCCCACTTCCGGGTGGTGGTGACTGATTCCAAAAACCCGCCAAAGGGCAAGTTTTTGGAAGTGGTGGGTTCATACGATCCAAAGACCAAACAAGCAACGCTCAAGGCCGATAGGATTAAGGAGCATCTTGCGCACGGAACGACCTGTTCGGAGACCGTGTGGAATATGCTGGTCCGCGAGAAAGTCGTTGAGGGCGCAAAGCGTGCGGTCAAATCGTCGCGGTACAAGCTCAGTGCCGCACCAGCCGCTCTTGCCGAATCGACGCCAGCAACACCGTTGGAGGAGGCGGCAGCAATAACAGCAGAATGATCCCTTGAGTGCTCTTTCGGGGCAGGGCGCGTGATCGTGTTCAGTTTGACGCGGCGGGTCGCATTTCTTATGATGGGGATATACCAGTTACGCCTGTTTTCCAGGCCTGATCTGCCAGGTGGAAAGCGATCAGAAAGGTCGGCTGGGACGAATGTCTGAAATAGTGAGCGTACTGTTTGTTTTTCAGTATGGCGAAAACCTCAGAACACCCTGATCATTCGTTCGTCGAGTACGTGGTTAAGGCCATCGTTGACCACCCGGAAGCGGTCGAGGTTGACCGGAAGGTAGATGAATTAGGCGTGCTTATCACGCTTAAGGTTCATCGTGAAGACATGGGTCAGCTTATAGGCCGGCAGGGTTCCACGGCACGGTCGCTGCGCACACTTTTGCGGATTGTCGGCGCAAAGCATAACGCCCGCGTGAATCTTAAGATTGAAGAGCCAGAAGGCGGGCGCATGATGCGTGAGCCGGGTGCCCCCACGGGTCGCGGCGAGGAAGGTGCAAGCCGCGCCGACGAGGCCCCGCGCAACTTCGACGAGGCGGTGGACGACTTGCGATTGTAGAAGGAAAACGTCCTCCTGCTCATTTCTCGTTATTCTTCGAGCGGAGTCGAGAAGCGTTCTGATTGGACGGACGGTTCTCGACAGGCTCGAACAATAACGGTTTTGGCAGTCTTTCGAGGAAATCAAAAACCGCGCCACACGGTTTATCTCGAGTTTGTCGAGAGATCGTGTGGCGCGGTTCGCGTTCCGGCTGACAGCGATTCCAATTCTAATGTATTAGAATGGTTGGGAGTTGCAGCAAAAGTTTCGCGCCGCAACTTGCGGTTGCGGCGCGGGTATAATCAGGGAGAGGGAAGCCGGGAGAGGTGTGCGATGGCCCGGATGCCAACCCACGCGCCTCCCAAGGCCGTTATCCCAACGACGATTGGAGCAATCACCCCTCCGTCGGGAATAACAAGGAATGGCGCATTCACCGCTATCATGCCCGTGGCGAGTCCGAAGACTACGCCGAGCATCCTGAACGCGGAAGCAGTGGCTTGGTTCCGGGCCGTCCGTACACAGAGTACAGACAAGACGATCAGGATGGCCTCCGCGATCAACCCCCACCAAGGTACCGAGACCTGGAGACCGAAGACCATCATATCCATGCGTTCCTCCTTTCGTTAGCTTGCCCATATGCGGAACTTGGCCACGACGGCTGGTACGAAGAGAAGGCGGAGAATCCCCACTGCGCCTGCCGCGAGTAGTACGTGGGGGAGAGGAGCGGGAACACCGATACTGGCGAGCCAGGACACAACCAACACGAGAGCGGCGACGACTGCCATCAACGTGAGGACGACGAGGTTGAGAAAGAGCCGTTCTCTCCACGAACTTGGGATTCGCATTTTCCATCCCTCCTCTCTGACTTCCAGTAAATAAAACCTATTGAGTTTTGTCAAGTATGCGTTTCGACATCGTTACAATTTTCCCCCACATCCTCGATTCGTACTTGAGCGAATCAATCTTGAAACGCGCCCGCGAAAAGAAACTTTTGGATATCCGTATTCATAATCTCCGCGGCTATACGACCGACAAACATAAGACAGTGGACGATCGGCCCTATGGCGGCGGGCCGGGCATGGTGATGCAAATTGAACCGGTCGCCAAAGCGGTTCAATTTACCAAATCAAAAATCAAAAATCAAAAATCAAAAATTGTGTTGACGTCGGCGCGCGGGAAGCAGTTCACGCAGGCAATGGCGCGTGGGTGGGCGAAGAAATGCGGACAGCTCATCATCATCTGCGGCCGGTATGAGGGCGTAGACGAGCGCGTCAAGGCGATCCTCAAGGCCGAGGAGGTCTCTATCGGTCCGTACGTACTCGCGGGCGGCGAGCTGCCGGCAATGGTCATAGTCGAAGCGGTGAGTCGCCATATCCCTGGCGTTCTCGGCACATACGAATCCCTTGAAGAAATCAAGGGATCGTATCCAGTGTACACGAGGCCCGAGGTTTTCACCGTCGGTAAGAAGAAACTCCGCGTGCCGAAGGTGTTGTTGTCGGGAGACCACGCCGCCATTGCAGCGTGGCGTTCTCGGCGCATGAGAAGGGCTTGACACGTTTGCTGCGGCGGCTACAATGGAGCGTGGAGAGATTGCTTATGTAGATTATCTCGGACAACCTTGGCCCCAAAGTGCATCGGCGCTCGGGCACCGTACGACCGCGAAGGCGTCTAGCCGAGATCCACAAGTGAATAGTAGGTGATTCTCGAAGATGGACTTCTTCGCGGTTGTATTTTCCGAGACGCTGACTGACGCGGACAATTGAGATTGCTTCGCTGTGCTCGCAATGACGAATGCAGCCGGTGTCCCTTGAAAACTGAATAGGTAAGAAAATCCAGTTATTCCTCGTTGTCCCGATCTATGGATGTTCGGCAGCGCGCTTGGCGCGATGGCCGGACATCTTTTGAGAGTTTGATCCTAGCTCAGGATGAACGCTGGCGGCGTGGATAAGCAATGCAAGT
>CAYPCM010000014.1:0-22757 GCA_964409225.1 uncultured Candidatus Saccharibacteria bacterium | reverse complement strand
GCGGTCCTCGGCGCGACCAATTCACCCGAGAGTTCAAGCCGGGCCGGCGCCGGCACAACGGCGATGCTGAGCGGGTCGGCTTGATACGCGCGATTGGCACCGTTGTTAAGCACGAGCGCGCCAGAAAACTGCTGCGAGCCATACGCTGCACCAATCGCCTGTAACCTGAAACGCAAGATATTCACAACGGGAGTGCCAAACCAGACCTGCTGGCGCGCGGGGATATTTTCCAGCCGCACGACCAGCACACCGTTCTCCGGCGAAGAAGTCGGATCAAGGAGCACCGGTGCTCCCCGAAAGGTAATGGCATCGGTTGCCGGCGCCAGCGCGAAACCTTGAGGCAACTGCAAGCGGTACTCGGCGCGCGCGACAGGCCCGCCGTCATCAACGCGGGTAAGAGACGCGGTCAGTTCAAACGACTGTCCGTTTTCCACCTCCAATTGAGACGACACGAGGCTGGAATCAAAACGCACTTCGGGGGCTGCCGTAACGGTGAATGTGGCGCTCGCCGAACCGAGCGCGCGACCTGCCGCGGAAATCTCGCCCCGGAGCGTTTGCTCGCCCGGTATCACGGTATCGGTTGCGCGCAGTCGAAATCGAATCGTGCGCCCCCCCGGCCCGGCGGGAAAGTTTGCGATTGTGGCCGTGACGACCCCGTCCGAGACGCGCGCGTTGAGCGGTTGGGAGCGGCCCGTATCCCAAAAGTACACATCGGACCTGTTGGGGAAAAATTCGAATCCGCGAGGCAGTTGGAGACGATAATCTAGCTGCGGGAGCGGGCCGCCGGTATCGCGACGATCGAGATCGGCATAGACAGTAAACTCATCGCCCACCGTCGCTCTTCCATAGAAAAACAGGGACGGCTCAATCCGAACTGCGGCCCGCTCCGGCACCCGCACGCTCGCGCGTTGCTCTAAAACTTGTCTTTGCCCAATTGAAACGCGACCCGTAAAGGTTTTCTCGCCAGCGGAAACATCTGACTTCGCGCGCAGGAACACGGTAATAGCCTTGGCATCGCTGCCATCAGGAGAAACGAATTGGCTGGTCCGCAACACCTGCGCGCCATCGGGTCTCGATACAACCGTTACCGCAAGGGACTCACCGTTCATGGATGCTCCGCCTGACTCGGCAACATACTCAAATCCAGCCGGCACTTCAAGCTCATAAACAACATTCCTCACCTGACCCGCCGCATCATCGCGCAAGAGTCGGAGTTGTACCGCCAGCGTCTCTCCCGGCCGCACCTCGGCCGCAGGAATCGTGAACATCTCACCGCTAAAGCGCACCTGCGCTTCGGGCTGGGTTGGCGCGACCGATACCGTCGCCTCGTCAATCACGAGCTGCAGCCCGTCGCCCGAGAACTTACCCACAAAAAGTTTATCCCCCGGGGTCGCATCTGCCTGCGCCTGCACCCAGAAAGTAATCGTTCGAATGGGCCTGAAATTCCAACCCCCGGAGGTGTTAGGATCCGACCGCGGAGTGGCCGGGAAGCTCTGGCGAACTTTGATGGTCTGGCTGCCGGCGCGTTCGCCCAGATCGGGCGTAAGCCGCGTCCAACCCACCCAGATGCCTCGACCTTCATCAAGCCGGAATCCTTGCGGCAAGGTAAGCAGATACTCGAAATTCTCAATCGGGCCGCCGTCGTCAAGGCGCTCGAGCACCGCGCTGACCGACACGCTATCGCCGGGACGGACTGTCGCTCGCGAGATCTCGAGACCTGAATTGAACCGTACTTCAGTCGGCGCCCAATTGGTTGGGGGCGGTTGACCTTCTCCGGGAGCGGTGGGACCGCGGCGGTCTCCCTCCGCGGGGACAACGGGCCGGGGCGTGTCCGGACGAGCCGCCCTCACAATGATCGGCTCCCACCGGTCCACTCGCGCGAGCTCGCCGTTGATGGAAAGCTCGGCCTTGAGCGGCGCGCGCACTTCGGTCTCGGGTGTGGCGGCGCTGAAAACCTGGAAGGTAAGTTCGCGGGTGCGCTCGTCAATGGACGTATCGCCGTCCGCAAACGTGATCCGCTTGCCGCCTGCTGCGGTACGCTCCTCGGGGAGAGTCCGCAGCGGTTCAACGTCAATGGGTCTGCCGTCAATCTGCGCTGAACGCCACAGATACTCCACGTGAGCCGGGAGCTCCACCACGTACTTCACGCGCGCAGAGCTGGACGCCTGCTGCGGGGACTGGGGCTGCTTGGCGAACCGAAACCGTACGGCGATCACCGAACGCTCGCCGGCCGAAAGCTCCAGAGCGCGGGTCGGCGTAAACTGGTTTGCTGCGCCCGCCACGAACTCACCCGTTTGCGCCGGCGGTTCACTGGTGGCAGGACCACCGGAGAATGTCTGGGTAAAGGTATACCCCGCCACGGCAGAACTTTGATCAGTGATTTGCTGTGCTTCTCGGCGCGGAACGCCGGTCCCCTCGACGGTGGTGAATGGCCCCACGCCCGCCACCTGAGCGAGGTGCGGGGCTACCCCCAGATACGCCTTCACGTCCAAATTGCCCGGCCGGCCGATATTGTCCGCGCGCATCCGGAAACTGTACCGGCGCGTGCTGTCCCCATAGGACCAGACACCATGCTCAAGCCGTAAGACCTGCGTGCCCTCTTCAATCACCGTGGCAAAGGGTGAACGCGAGACAATTTCGGGATCTGCCGCAAGGTCACTGCCGATGCGCAGCGATCCGGGAACGTATTTAAATTTGGAGGGGACAAGCGCATCGAACCAGACCGAGGCGTTAGCCGGAACGTCTTGACCTTTTACCTGAAGGGTAATCTCAATTTCGTCACCGAGCGCAACTGAACCGCGCCGACCGGCGCTGGCGCCAAGTTGGAACCTATCGCTTATAGGCGAGACAAGCTGCGAGGCAACTTCGCTCGAGGCAGAACCCAAGAATCCTTGAACATCGCGCGGATTAAGCGCGGGCAATAGCGCGTGAGGCAACACCAACTCTTGCTTGGCAAAATCCGGCTCATCAACTTTGACGAGCGTCGCGCGCGGCACCGTGCGCCGAGTCGGCATTTGGACGGTCGCTTTCGAAATCCGCGACTGGATGCGGCCGGTGGGTGCTTGAGGGAGGGCGAGCGGGCCTCCCAATAGTTCTGAATGGCGGAGGTAGAAGTCGAAGGCGTAGCGCATGTTCTGCAGGCGTTCCTCCGGAGAATCATGCAGCTGAAGGGCAAAGGCAGTATTGAGAGAACTGCCCCCCACGAACTTTTTGATCGCCGCGTCCCGTCCTGCGAACACTTGCGCGAGCGCCTGATACGCAAACTCGCTCGTCCACGCATTCGACAAAACAAACCAACTTGCTACGCTCGAAGAAAACACGTCGGCTCGTCGTTCCGAGCTCGCGAAGCGCTTTTCTTCGGCAACAAACCGGGACAGCGCTTCTCCGTCAGCCGCTGAATGCGAACTCTGAAATCGTTGCAGGAGAAGCCCGTACTCGCGACTCGTTGCGCCGTCGCGATCAATGGACACATAGTGCCCGAACTCGTGCGCAAGGGTGAGCAGTTCTTCCGCGCGGCTTTGGTCAAGCACGGGAACGGAAGGTGCAATGAGAATCGCGCTCGTATCGTCATGAACCTTTTCCCACAGCGCGACCGCCGGAATGTCCGGGTCATTCGATTCCGTGATATAGAGTGAGAGGCGCCGCGGCTGCCGAGCAGGCAGAAGGTTCTGCTGGCGCGCGAAAAGCTCAAGTGAGTGAAGCGCCGCCTGATTCTGGGAGAGGTTGGCCTCCACTTCACGCGCCCGCTCGGGAGTGATCGGCCCGCGCAGATATGAGAAGACCGTTGCGCTACCCTGCTCCATGCCCTCTGGCGAGGTGAGAACAAACCGAACTGATTCGAGTGGGACTAACTTTGGAGTCCCATCGGACCCGTAATAAGTAAGCGTGCCGGATTCAACGTCGTACCGGATAACCTCGCGCGCGTCCACACTCGCTGCGCGGGGTGCGGACAATCCCCCCGGAGCATCCAGAACAACGCCGGGGGCGCGCTGGGGATACTGAACAACGGGAGCTCCTGAAGATAGAAACATGATCCGTTTTGCCACCTTGAACTCAATAATCTGACGGTTGCCTTCGCGCGCATACGTGGGTTCTGCGGCGAACGTAAACTGCTCGTCAGTCGCAAGTCCCGTCAACAACGATTCTCCGTAGGAAAGACCGACGACCCGGAGCGGAGTGCCGAATGCAGATAGCGAGAGAGATTTATCCAGAGAAGCTTGAAGTGTTTTGTCAAACGAGAACAGTCGGAGCGCAGTTCCGACTTCTGGATCCCGCACGGATACGACCGGCGTTGCCGGCTCTCCACCGCCCTCGATGATAATTCCATGCGCAGTGATGGCGTTCGGAGCTGCCTCGCCTTGAAGCGTCAAGGGCGGCACCTCGTTGACAGAAGCCGTAGCTGTACGAGCCAAGTCCGCCTCTTGAACTCCCCGCAAAATCCCGGCCGTGGTCATATCCCGAATCGTGCCGTCGGCGGTGAGCACGGCGGATGATTGAGTGAATGTGGTGAACTGCCCACGGAAATCGGGGCGGGCTTCTTCGGAACGGTCAATGAGCCCCACGATGCCGGGCGTGTTTCCCTGATGGACCAGATAGGCCTGATGCACGCCGTCGGGGAGTTCCACCGAGCCAAGCGTGAGCCGATAACCCGTGTCGCCGGTAAGCTGACCACGACTGTCGAACCCAGTGCCAACCACCTTCGTTCTATCAAGCCATTCCGGCGGGGCGTTGTCATACATGACTCCCCGACCCGCGAGCGGGAATAGGTACGATACGCCGCTGACCGAAACGCTGCCAAAACGCTGCACCGCGGCCTGCCGCGCAATCGCCGCACCTCGTGTTCTAAGCGTATAGGTTCCATCTTGATTCTGAATTACTTCCCGATCTCCTTGCAAATCGAAACGTTCTGCGACAAGGTTTTCCCGCTCGCCATGCCGGAATACGCCGCCAAATCTTAGATCGAATACAGGCACATCTGGTTTCTCAACACCTAACCGTCTCTGTTCTTCAGTGCGGAGGTCTGGTCGATCAGGACCAATATTATAAATAATGCCGTCCGCCATATTCCCCAAATAACCGCTCCGCTCCCGCAAACGGTATGTGTTTTCACCCACCAGCACATAGTCAAAAACTTTTCCATCCCCCATGTTTTCCATAACGGCAAAACTCGCTCCCGCTCCTTCTGGTCTGGCCGAAGCTACAAAAAACACCGTGCCATAATCCCGGGGCAGCGCCGCTGCCCCTTGTACCGCCTCCAGATTTGAGTTAAAAACGAGTTCATTGTTCAGACGAATCTGCACTGGATTAAAATCCTGAGTTGGGGCGTAGATTCTCAGCGCGTTGGGATTTACAACGCCAATAATCCCGCCGTTCGACTGACTCGCCAAAGTAGTGTCAAGCACGGCTCCCGTAGGAAGGAACACGAGACGTGTTGCATCCGGCCCAAGGTACGCTCGCCAATTCTGATCTAATAAAACAGGAATCAGCCCTTCGTTACTGAAAGATGCGCCAACATAACTCCTTCCGGGTGCAGACGGCACTACGACGCCATCTTGAATTCTGCCGAAATATTGCCACTGCCTATTCCCTTTATCATACAATGAGAGGTCGCCTCGATCACTGATCTCTGATATTGCTACCAGGCCGCCGTCTGGGCCGGGATTTCGCAGAAAAAACTTTGTTTGATGTGATCCCGGGAAATAGGAGCTCGTGGTTGAAGAATCGGCTAATCCATTTATTTTCACCTGGCCGCTCTCCGATTCTGTTCTCTTAGGTACTTCGAACCTATTTCCATCAAACTCAAAGCGCCAGTAACCATTAGCTGGTTCGGGGGGTTGCGCCGTCTCGCGTCCCAACGCTGCGAGGAATTCTGATCCTAAGGGGCGCGGAGTGCTTTCGAGGGATCCAATACTCCCCACCGCATCTTGCACAAGCGGAGCGTTGAGCGACTCCGGATTTACGCCTGCGGGCAATAAGCGTGCCACCTGCTCCACCGCCTGCGCTTCGCTTATTGGCGCTGGCAACTGCTCGCCCAGATTGCCGGCCTGCCCGCTAGCCGGAGCGATAACCGGCAAAGACGAATCAAACGCCCGTCCGCCTGTCAGTTCAAAATGAAGCGAGCCGTCTGTGTTCACCAACGGCGTAACCGTGCCCCAATCCGTAAGCTGGCCCGGCTCTATTCCGGCGGCAACAGCTATATCCGGGTCTAAATACCGAGGAATATCAAAGAGGGACGGCTCGAGCGGGATAGCGCTTCCCGTCCCAAAACCGAAAGAGGGGGTGGCTGAAGTCGGCGGACTTGGCACGAGACCGTGGACTATGTCTGGATGCGTTGGAGAAACCGAACCAGTATCTTCAAACCACCGGTCTTGCTTGGCGAGACCGGTGGCGCCTGGCCGCACGCCGAGCTTTTGCCGAATGTATTCAGAGAAGGAAATCGTCGGGGTTTGCTGAAAATCGGTTTGTTTGACAATCCCGATTTCCGTGCCAGCTGGCGTGAGCACCTTGAGCGCTGCCGTAATCTTCGCTATCACCGGCCCGCTGGTTCCGCCTTGATGCACTTCGTAATCCGCGCCAGAGGACACGATCTTAAAATCGGTTTTGAACCCGCCCCGATCTGCCGCAAACGAGTACACGTCGCCGCTTACAACATTGATATCAAACACTTGCGCGCCGACTTGGGCTGTGTAAGCCGGCGAGAAGCCAGCGCCGGTAATCTGGCCGAAGAATCGCTTGAACAAGCCAGTAACCGCGCCGCTTTCATCCACATAGGCCAGCATCTGGCCCTGACTGTTGAGTACCGCGCCTGTCGGGCCGCGGCCGGAAGAGTCGCGCGGGCCGGGCACACTGTAGAAATTGCCGCTCCTTTGAGGATATTCGAGTTTACTGTAACGAGTGAGGGTAATGCCGCCGTCTGCTTGTTTACGCAGACGACCGACGATCTGCCGCTGCGCCGAATTCCTCTCCCGCACCACGCCCGCAGGGTCAGCTTCGAATGCGGTGATATACCGGTAACGCTGGTATTGGTTGCGGCTTCCTCGTTCCTCGTAGTCCCGTTCGTGCTCGAGTCGCCCTACGACGAAACCGCCGAACCTAACCTCGAAGATCTCATCCCAAGATCCGTCCTCGCGACGGAGACGATTCACGGTGTAGGGCAGGGCCGCCTGGCTTCCGCGCGGATGGAGAGGCTCGCGTGGATACCTGCCTGCACCAACGATGTCAAACCAATACTCCCGATCATCAATCGCAAATGTCCCCAACAGCGCCTGCCGCTCAAGCCGCACAAGACCAAGCGCGGCTCGGAGCTGCTCTGCCGTACGGTTCAGCCGCGGCGCAAGGTTCTCAATCAACTCCTGCATCCGCTCTCGGCTCAACCCCGCTTCGCGCAACGCCGCAATGAGGGCTTCCGCAGTGGCTTGCCTGGCGCCAGGGTCTGTCGCGATGTCAAGAGCGGTTACAATTCCATCAGCCAGATACTGCGTTGACGTTCCCGCACTACGGGCTTTTTGGTCAGCCGCGTCGAGGCCCTGGACGATTTCGACATTCGTGAGTCCGGCGAGGTTCGCGGCGCGCAAAATGCGCGCGGGCTCCCTCCCCCACCCCGCAATCGCGCGGCCGAAGGTTTCGGCGATCGCTTGGCGGCGGTCGAGACCGTCGGCTTGAAACTTCGTTTGGTAAAGGAGGAACGCCTGCTTGTCTGAAACATCATTCCAAGATTTTTCCTCGAGCGGGAACGAACCGAGGAAAAAACGACTATCAACCGCAGAGAAATACAAAGAATCTTCCGTAACCGTTGCGGGTCTTGTGGCTGCGGGCGTAAGCACCCGATCATCTGGATAAAGCGCGAGCCAGCTGCCGTCTACGTTTACAATCCGCACCTGCGAGGCAGGGACTCGCCGCGTAAGAGTACCCACCGCATCTTCGGAGTAACCGGCTTCGCGAAGCACGGCTCTCGGGTCGTCCATGAACCCGGCGGTCTTGAGGTTGTCCGCCGTATCGCCCGCGCTCAGGCCCGATTCGCGCAGAAACCGCGCGATGGCGCCCAGGCCTTGGATTCGCTCGGCACCAGTCCGCGGGATCGCTTCGGCCACCGCCTGTCCAACCGCCACGGTGAAAGCGTTCTGCTCGCCCCGCGGGGTCGCAACGGTCTTTACACTTAACGCTGCCCGGATCGCCTCGGCTGATGCGCCGGCTTCGGCCGCTGCGCGCACGACCCGCAGCGCGTCGTTGTTCCATTCTTTGAGAGTCGCAGCGGCGATCTTGTCAGGCGCAACGCCCTTGGTGACCAGTTCACGAATCGTGGTTTTGTCGTCTTGCCCGCTTTTGGTGGCGCGCCGCACATAGTAGTCAGCGCGGCCGGAAACATACTCGGCCACTGTGGCATCCGCAGCCACAAACCCGCCCACGATCTCGCCCTGCGGAGTTTTCGTCTCGCCGCGGGCGTCGATGATAAAAGCCGTCTGCCCCTCGCGGCTGCCCACGCGAACTTCCCACTGCGGGTTATTGCTTTGATCAGTGGCCTGAATAATAACGTAGGTGTTTTGGGAGTCGGACGGCGGATTCACCACCGTGCCGTCGGGCATAACCGTATAGAGCGCGTCGTTGATCCGCAGCGTCAGTTCGCGTCCGCCCGGCGTAACCGTCGGCTGGGTGGTGGTGGGCGCAACCGGCGCAGCCGCGGTTTGAGGCGTGGTTGGTGCGGCGGGCGCAAAAACGAATGTGCTTGGGGTTGTGCCTTCGGTGAACTGCCCCACCGGCTGGTTCGTGGCGACTGAAAATACCCGGCTTGCCTCGCCCGCTCTGGTTGCCGGAACCACACGATAGGTGTCGCGGTAGATGGTGTCTGTAGCGCCCTTGACCGCAATCAGATAGTTGGAAGTGTTCGGCTCCTGCGTAACGTGGTAGGCATTCGGATCGTTCGCGGGTTTTGTGACGGTGAGGTTCGTGCGGTCGATTTGATAGGTTGCGTCGCCGATCTGAAGCGTGAGCGGGGTGAGGGCTGACTGCACCGTTGGCTGCGTCGGCACTGGCGCGGGCTGCCGCGGGCTCACGGCGACCCCATTCGTGTCAAGGATGCTCCAACCTTCAGTACCGGCGTTGCCTTGCCTGGTCTGACCGGTTGCGCTCGTAAGCGTGTAGGTAAGCGCAACAGGATCAATATGCCCGGCCGCGCCGGAAAATTCGCCAAACGCGTAGCTCGCGGGCAAACGGAAATTACCCTGCGCGTCAATGTCAAAACGCACATTCGGCAGATTCGGATGGGTAGCGCGCCAAGCTGCCGGGCCAACGGTGAACGGCTGGATCGGAGTAAAGACCGGCGTAAAATTGATCTCGCGGCGCGGGAGCGCAATGTTGGCTGCCGCAAGCTGGAGTGTAGAGGCAATGGTTGCGGAAACCACCCCGGGGTTGAACGACTGCCAGAACACCTCGAACGTGAGGGTGTGGTCGCCCGCCGCAAGGTCGCCGAGCGCAAGCGTCGTCGTTGATCCCGGCGCGAAGGCAATGGGCCGACCGTCGAGCCGCATGGTACCCGGCACCATCTCGAGTCCCTGACCGATGCCGAGGTCAAGGTTCGCGCCCGGGAACGCTTGGGCAGCGCGAAAATCAACCGTGACGACAGTCGTGCGGCCCGGCTCAAGCTGCGTTGCACCAACGGCCGTCGCCGCCTGCGGGATTGCCGTCGGCCGAGCCTGATCGGTGTAGACGTACTGGGGCTTAACCGTGGTCTGAACCTGCACCGGGTTCACCTCCACCCGCGCGTCTCCGGCGACAATACTAGACGCAATCGCGAACTGTTGACCGTACTCACGCTCGGGCGACTTCGCCTGGAAGTCAAACTGGTACGCGCCCTCGAGCGCACCAGGGAAAACGAAATTGACTGTGAACCCGCCATCGGCTCGGCGTTCAATGCGCGGTTCGCCCTCCATCGCCACCCCCCGCAGGATGGCTGTCCCCGGCACGTACGTGAAGCCGATTGGGAGATCAACCCGATACGTGAGCGACCCTGCCGGACGATCAAACCGGAAAACACTCGTCAGGCCCACGTTCTCGCCGGGGTTGATTAACGAGCGGAACGTAGTCGCGCGCGCCTCGGTAACCGGCAATGCGCCGAACGTTCCCGCCGGGGCGAACTGCCCCACCGGCCGGCCGTCTGTAAAGGTTGCGACGCGTGTCGTGGGGTCCACGCGATAGGTGTCAACATTGTTGACCGCCACAATGTATTTCCCGTCCACGAGCCGAACGGCGTACGCGTTCGGATCGCTCGCGGGTTTGGTGACGTGAAGCGTCTGTGGATTGATCTCGTAGGTGTTTCCGCCGATCGAAAGCGTTACCGGAGCCGGTGCGGGCGTGGGGCCAGGGCTCGGTGGTGTCGCCACCGTTGGCGCCGGGGTTGCGACCTCGGGCCGCGGGACAAAGGTTGTCCCGACCACCTTGCCGATTTCCTCACCGAACATACCCCCGTAGCGCACCACGCGGTCGGTTTCGCCCGGACGGGGCGCCACGACGTAATACTGCGTCGTCTGCCCGTTGGGGCCTGAAGCAGATGCAAATCCCTCGCCTGCCGGCACCGTGAAAACCTGCCCGTCAACTTCTACCTGCGTGCCGACCGGCGCAACCGGAGCCGGTATCGGGATGCCCAGCGGTGTCGCGGGTCCGACCGGTGCAGGCGGAGTTGGCGCGGGCGGCACAACCGGGGGCGCCGGCTGCGACTCAGCCGGCGCGGGCGGCGGCGAAACCTGCGGGGGCGGTGTCGGCACAAATGCGCCGTCCCGAATGCGACCAACCTCCTCGCCCGCCGGACCAACCACGCGGCCATCGCCGGCGCGACCCGGCTCGAATTCGAAGCGGTACGGGGTCGGAGCATCGGCTTCGGTCGTGATCGCGCCGCCTTCGAGCGGCACGCGAAAGCGTTCGCCGCCATATTCGATAGTCGTTACCGGCGCAGGCAGTGGTGTCGGGGCCGGCGCCGGCTCGGCCGGAGCAGGCGGTGGGACCGGCACAAACACCTCACGCGGCACTTCTTCGATGCCGGGACTTTGGAGTTGGATTGTGCCGATCGGCGCCGCCGAACCTTGCATAAATACCTGACCGTTCGGATCAACCGTGTACGGGGTCTGATTGCGGTTTACGTCGAGCACCGCACCCTCGGGCGTCACGAAAACCGGCTGGTTATCAACATACACGATCCTTTCTGGAATTACGGACTCCTCCCCGGGTGTGATCACGAAACGGCTTTCGCCTTCCGGAACAACCGGGTTAGGCAAAGGGGGTGGGATGTCCCCGGGTGCGCGCGGGGCCCATGCGCCAGAAAGATTGGATGCTGGCACGGACGGAGCAACCGGCACTACCGGCGCCGCGGGGGGCAGCACTGGCGGCCCGGGCTCCACCACCGGAGACGGAATGATCGGCGCAACAGGCGACACGGGAAGCACCGCAGCTGCAGGCGGCGGAACGTACACATCTGCCTCGGATGACGGCACGTAGGAGGGCTGGGCGTATGCAGCCGCCTGCCCGGGCGTTGCGCCGAGGTTGACGGCGATGTCTGAGATGACTGAAGACGAGATGCCGGCAGCCTGCAAGGCGGCAGCGGCCTGATCAGCGGTAAAGCCGCCGTTCACGATGGCATCGCGAACCGCCTCCTGCAGCCCGCCGGAAGCAGCCAAACGCTGAATTTCGGTATTGAGCGCTGACTCATCAACTTCTGCTTGGACGGGCGAAATATTCAAAAGCTGCGCGAGGAAACTCCGCTGTTGCTTTGACTCATCGTCAATGTGCCGCAGCTCCGAAAGGAACCGTTCGGTCTCGGCTTTGATGCGCACCTCTTCGGCCACGGTCATGCCGCCTGGACCTGACGCGCCCGGCGTGCGACCAGCGCCAGCAGCCAAATCCGTACGCAGACGCAATTGCGCCACCGGCGGTTTCACCGCGCCGGCCGAACGCAAACCGAGAACGCCACCGGTCAGCACCGTAACGCCTGCTGCGCCCGCGGCGAAAAGCCGGCGCGCGAGCGACTCCTGCTTTTTCTTTTTGGGTGGGCGCTGGATGCGGACCATAACGGAAAATCAAAAAGCAAATATCAAAATGGCGGGTGAAACGGTAATAGTAAGAGAAACAACGTTCGAAAATCCTGCATTTGATATCAAGCCGCACTGCCAATTCGTGCACGCAACACGTCGTTCACCTCCCCGGCAAGGTTTGCACGGAATTGCTCAAATAATTCATGCGCCTTGGTCGTGTACGTCACGAGCGGGTCTTCTTGACCATAGGCGATGAGGTTAATCGAGTCCTGCAAATCATCAATCGCCTGCAAATGACGAGCCCAGGGGGCATCGAAGCCGGCCAGAAGCGCTCGGCGCATTGAACTGCGCTCCGGCGTGCCAGCGGCCGGAAACGTCTCCGGCAGCGGCACAGAAGCGGTAAGTGCGGGCAGCGTGCCGTCTTTACCAAAATCATCTGTGAGGATTGAGTCGCGATCGCGGTAGAAAAGCGTACGCTGTCGATCCAAAATTTCGTCGAAGCGATACAGATACTGACGCGCCTCGAAATGGAGGGTTTCGGCCGCCTGCTGGGCGATATCAACCGCAGGGAGCAGGGCCGCGTGGTACACCGGCCGGTCATCCGGGAGTTCAACCCCGTCAAAGGTATCCCAGAACGTATCGGGTGCATAAAGGCGCACGAGATCGTCTTCGAACGAAGTGAAAAACTGGCTTGACCCAGACGCGCCCTGCCGGCCGGAGCGACCGCGCAGCTGATCGTCAATACGGCGCGATTCGTGCCGCTCGGTGCCAATGACGCAAAGCCCGCCGGCCGCAAGGGCATCGGCCGCCAGAATAATGTCTGTGCCGCGGCCAGCCATGTTGGTGGCAACTGTAATCAAACCGGATCGGCCAGCTCGCGCCACCACTTCGGCCTCCTCTTGAGCGTGCTTGGCGTTAAGTACCTGATGCGGCACGTCGCGGCTCGAGAGCGCCTGCGAGACCCACGCGGACATTTCGACCGTGCGCGTGCCAATGAGCACGGGCTGTCCGGCCCGATGCCTGTGCCACGCTTCGTCGGCAATCGCAGCGAGCTTGGCCGATTCGGTGGCATAAACCGCATCCGGCAGATCGCGGCGAACAAGGGGTCTATTGGTCGGGATAACGTATGTCTCGAGACCGTAAATTTTTCTAAATTCGTCCCGCGCGGTGGCCGCTGTCCCGGACATGCCTGAAAGTTTTTTATACAGCCGGAAAAAGTTCTGGAAAGTTATCGTGGCCACCACCCGCTCGGGCTCGCGCACTTTGACACCTTCCTTTGCTTCAATCGCTTGGTGAATGTCGTCCATGAAGCGCCGGTCGGGCATGAGGCGCCCCGTGAATTCATCCACGATCACAACTTTGCCGTCTTCAATGATGTAGTCGCGTTCTTTTTCAAAAAGTGTTTTGGCTCTCAGCGCCTGATGAAACTGATACAGGCGGTTATCGTCCTCGCTTTCGGTAAACTTCTCGCCGATGAGACGCTGCACTTCAGTAATGCCGGCTTCGGTGAGTTCAACGGTTTTCTCCTTTCGATCAACGGTGTAATCCTTGCCCTCCTCCAGCATTGCGGCGATGGCCGCATAGTGGGGGAATTCGCCTTCTGCACCGTGCATGGCCTCGGCGATAATCAGCGGCGTGCGGGCCTCGTCAATCAAGATGGAGTCAACTTCGTCAACAATGCCGAAGTTAAGCTCGCCCAACACGCGCTCGGCCGGATCGTGCGCGAGATGATCGCGGAGATAATCGAAGCCGACTTCCTGATTGGTTACGTAGGTAACATCCTTGCGGTAGGCAGCGCGCCGCTCATCTGACGGCAGCTGCTGGGTTACAAACCCCACCGTAAAGCCCAAGAGTTCGAAAATAGGCCCCACCCACGCCGCGTCGCGCTTGGCCAGATAGTCATTGGTGGTAATCACGTGCACGCCTTTACGCTCAAGGGCGTTTAAATACACCGGCATGGTTTCGGTAATGGTTTTGCCCTCGCCTGCTTTCATCTCCACAATAGTGCCCCGATGCAAAGCCATCCCGCCCATCACCTGCACGTCAAAAGGCGCGTAACCCAACACTCGCCGTGCCGCCACGCGACAAACGGCAAATGCTTCCGGCAAAAGCTGATCTAGCGATTCGCCTTTGGCGAGCCGATCTCTGAACTCGTCGGTTTTGGCGCGCAGCTCATCCGGCGTAAGCTGCCCGTATTCAATAGAAAGCTTAGTGATACGATCCAAATCACGCCGGAAATCATCAAGCTCCTGCGCAGAGAGCGCTTCGTCAATGCCGTGCTTGAGCCGGTCAAGTACTGACATGAACTTTACAACAGATAAAAATTATTTTACTTAAACCTACCCTGCCTCTATTTTAATTCATTTCTGTTTGCTCCAACAGTAATATATAAACACAAGTTATCAACAACGCCGGAGAACAATACATGTATAATCATTCGTCAAGTACCAAAAAGTCCCGCGTGTGGCGGGACTTTCGGATGAGAGCTTCAGGAGCACTCAAAAGTCCTCTGGCGGCATCGCCGGCATCTCATTCTTCTCTTTCTTCGGCGCCTCGGCCACCACTGCTTCAGTGGTGAGCAGCATGGCCGCGGCTGAAGCGGCATTCTGCAACGCCGAACGCGTAACTTTGCGCGGATCAATGATGCCGGATTTCACCAAGTCCTCATATATGCCTTTTTCGGCATTGTAACCGGAGTTGCCTTTTAGTTTTCGCACTTCTTCCACAATCACGTCTCCAGCCACGCCCGCATTCTCGGCAATCTGCCGCAGCGGTTCTTTGAGCGCTTCGCGGATGATCGCCACCCCTACTGCGTCGTCAAGTTTCCGAGCGGCAAACTTCTCATAAAGCTCTCCCACCGCATCCAAGCACCGAATAAAGGCGGTGCCACCGCCAGGCACAATGCCTTCCTCGATCGCTGCTTTTGTCGCGGCCACCGCGTCTTCAATGCGATGCTGTTTTTCTTTCTGTTCAACTTCCGTGGCCGCGCCCACTTTGATCACCGCCACTCCGCCTGAAAGTTTTGCCAACCGCTCCTGGAGTTTCTCTTTGTCAAACTCGGAAGTGGTCTCGACAAGCTGCACCTTGATTTGCTTTAAGCGTTTTTCAATCTCCAATTTTTTGCCGTGCCCGCCCACGACAGTTGTATTCTCTTTAGTGGCAATCACCTTCTCAGCGCGGCCGAGCATATCCAAGGACACGCTCTCAAGTTTGACGCCAATCTCATCCGAAATGACGCGCCCGCCTGTAACCGTGGCGATATCCTCAAGCATCTCCTTGCGCCGATCGCCAAAGCCGGGCGCTTTCACGGCAAGCGAATTGAACGTTCCGCGAAGCTTGTTTACCACAAGTGTCGCCAGCGCTTCGCCGTCAACGTCTTCGGCCAGAATCACAAGCTCTTTTTTGCCGGCCTGCGCCACCTTCTCCAGCACCGGCAGAATGTCCTGAATCGAAGAAATTTTCTTGTCGGTGATAAGCAGATATGAATCTTTATACACCGCTTCCATCCGCTCGGTGTTTGTAATCATGTAAGGCGAGATATAGCCGCGATCAAACTGCAACCCTTCCACAATGTCGCGCGCCAGACCGAACGTCTGCGACTCTTCAACCGTGACCACCCCGTCTTTGCCCACCTCGCGAATGACCTCGGCAATAAGCTCGCCGATAGCTGGATCTTTTGCCGAGATGGTGGCGACTTGAGCGATCTCGTCTTTGTTTGCGCCGATGGCGATAGCGAGCTGCTTTAGTTCATTCACCACCGTTTCGGTGGCCGCTTCAATTCCGCGCTTTATGGCCATGGGGCTGACCCCGGCGGCAACATTTTTGAGCCCCTCGCGGATGATCGCCTGTGCCAGAAGCGTGGCGGTGGTCGTGCCGTCGCCAGCCACGTCGTTTGTTTTCGTGGCTACTTCTTTAATGATCTCCGCGCCCATGTTCTCAACGCGGTTTTCAAGCTCGATCTCTTTCGCAATTGTTACGCCGTCGTTCGTGATCGTGGGCGAACCAAAACCCTTATCCAGAACTACGTTTCGACCCTTGGGACCAAGGGTGATTTTCACCACATCGGCCAGCACGTCCACGCCGCGCTTCAAGGCGCGGCGCGCTTTTTCGTTGAAGATGATCTGTTTGGCGGACATAGAATTACACGGTTAAATGACAAATGACAAAATCCAAATTACAAATTCTCGACGCGCTCGCTGCGCTCGCTTGCTCGAATATTAACCATTTTATTCTTCGAGCTTGTCGAGAAGTTGACATTTGAGCTTTGATCTTATTCGAGAACTGCAAGAATATCCTCTTCGCGCGCAATGAGGTACTCTTTCCCATCCACCTTCACCTCATTCGGGCCGTATTTAGTGAACAATACCGTATCACCTTTCTTTACCTTCACCGGAATGAGCCTGCCTTCGTCTGTGACGCGGCCCGGGCCCACGGCAATAATCTTACCCTGTTCGGGTTTTTCCCTGTCGGCGGTCGCCGGCAACACGATGCCGGATTTGGTCTTCTCTTCGGGCGTAATCGGCTGGATCACCACCCGATCCCCAAGGGGTTTGAGTTTGGCGGACATAGAAAATGAGTTATTGAGTTATTGAGTTGCTGGGGCTTGTCATCCTGAGGCCACAGGCCGAAGGATCTCAACGGCGACATGCTTCGCCCGATTCAGTATGGCAAGAAGAGATGGGTAGCACTCTAGCCGTATGAGTGCCAGCACCCACCCATTGTAGGGATGGGGAAAAGAATGTCAATACCCCGCACCAATTCCGAAGAGAAGAAATTTTAGGCAGACGGTACGGGGCTCGGTATCGCCTTCGGCTCACTCTGGCCCGAATGAACGTATGGAAAGTGAATTGGTACGGGGCAAGCCCCCAAAAAGAGAAACCCGCCCGGGCGGGTGAACCCCACCACGGACGGGTACAGAACGACTACTGGGGAGACTCTGGCGGCTTCGGCGTCCCCGGGAACTCCCGGAGCGCTTGCCTCAGATCTCTCCAAAGGAAGAGCCGCGTTGAGAGGATACTGCGGAGCATCTCGGCGTACGTACGCCACTCCGTCGCCGACTGGTGGAAGATGGCCTTCTCGTCCCGGTGTCGTTGGATTCTGACATTCAGCTCTTGGATATGCTCCTCCATAATGCGGCGTATCTCCTCGAGCTGCTTCACCTGCGCCTCGAGCTCGACGATTCGCTTCTCGCGGCTCGCCTCCGCGACCGCCTCTTCCGCGGCTGCGCGCACCTCGTCGGCAGTCGCCGTACCAACTAGGTACCGGCACAGAAGGTTCGCGTCGGGTACATGCCGGGCATGACGGGTAATGCCCGGGTATGACTTGGAGCTACTGAACCACTCATCTCCAATCTGCACTTCGAGGTGATACGTATGCACCTGCGTGAACTCCGTCGGCACCCACTGCTCCTCGAGGTCAATCCGGACTACATCGCCGCCGTCTGGCCGGATCACGAGCAGGAAGGGAAACATGGCGCCATTCTTCCGATCGTGGAACCGTTTTGTGCACACCGAGAGCGCGACGACTCCGATCTCTGACCCCCAGAGCTGGAGCCCGAACGACGAGACGAATCTGCCGGGAAGAACACTCGTGGGGACGCTCGCTCCGATCACATAGATTAGGTCGTCATCGCGTCCATTCACCAGCAGTGTCTTCCCAGACGACTTCGCAACAAGCACCTCCATCGGCTTCATCTCGTCCCTCCTCACAGCGGCCTAGCATCGCCAGGCCTTGTAAAGGACCATCGGTGCTGCGGAACCGCAGCCACCTTGGCAGATCAACCCCTGCCATAGCGGGTCGGACAGCCGTGCTGCCCACGTTTAAGATAGTATAATAAACAAAGTTCTTAGTTGTCAATACCCGATGAGAGGCAAACACTCCAACGCAGCTAGCTGCCGCGCCGAAGGCGGGACGGAACTCTCGCAGAATCAGAGGCCATCGGGAACAACCGTATCGTAAACCTGTACCATCTTCTGGCGATCGCCAGAAGATGGTACAAGCACGCGGGTCGCCGAAGCAAGAAGAACCGCTGCCCGAGGGCGTGCCGATCGACGATCCATATCTGTCTCTGTTATACTACGATCGTGGTATAATTGTGTCGGTACCGAAAACACCGAAAACGAAGAAGCGCCCCTGCGGAACGCAGGGGCGCTTTAGGAGAGAAGCCCGAGACGGGAAAACGCCGTGAGCGCGAGCGCGACCCCCGCGAGAAGCAGCGCCGCCCCGAAACCCACGATGGATTTCGAGAGGTACACCCCGGTCCGGCATTCGATCGCCTCGCTCACGCGGTCGAACACCGGCTTATGCAGTACGTACGCGCCGAATGCCGCCGTCCCGACGCCAACGGCAAAAAGTAACCACCAAGCAAGCTGCATCCCTCCCCCTTTCAGCTCATCCGAGCAGGGCAACTGCCGCGCCGGCGACTGCAACGATGAAACCAAAAAGGCGCCAGTACCGGTCAACTTGTCCAGTAATTGACCTGGCGTCGCAGAAAATCAACACGGCTATGAATGTAACGAATCCCGCCGTGACCCGGAGCGCGACGTCGATCCCAAACATATTCCCTCCTCCTATTTGTGAATAGGACCAGAAAAGAACAGGCCCCTACGGTCGTTCGAGGTCGAAATCAATTGCCTCGATGGTGAAGCAATGCCGACCTGCCGGATGATCCCAGCTTACGAATGTTCCCTTCCCCGCTGGGGCAGGCGCAAGTGGCCGGCGCTCGACGTCGTTACCACCATCGCTTGGCAAACTAAACGTAGCGCAAAGCTCGAAAGTTGCGTCATCTAGCTCGCGGTAGCCATATGATTCATTTGTCAGGGGATCGCGCAGAGTCGCCTCTATCCCGAACAACCGCCCTGATCCGCGTAATTCTTCGAGCGATTCCGGCAAAATACCCTCGGCCGTAAAAAAATTGTTGACCCCCTGACGTATCTGCTCCAAATCCTGAATTCGTTCTTCGTCGGCGCGGATCTCACGCGCGCGCTGGGGCGAGCCCGCCACGACAAACCCTAACGCCACCGCGCCGAGAACGACGAGGAGAGCGATCAGCTTGATTAAGCGTTGGAGAGTAGCCATGGGGCAAACCCGAATTCCGAATGACCGGCGTCCTACACCCCTTCTGATTTTATCGCCTCATCCTGCCGAACTTCAATGAAATAGTAACCGAATATGAGCCCCGCGACGACAAGAACCGTAATCGCCTTCAACGCAAAGCGTAACGTGAGATCGCCGTCAAAAAACCGCGCCAGTACACCAATGAAATCGCCGATGATGACGGCGGAAGCAATGAAGAGCGCAATGTAGATGATCCACTTGCGCATACCGGACCCACGCAGTGCGGGGTCAGCCGTGATCGCGCGCTTGATCATTCGCGCCGCAAAATAGAAGACGGGAGAGGCGACGATCATGGCGGCCAATTGCCAGCGCAGTCCGCTCAATTGGTGCAGGCCGAACGGAGCGAGCGGATCGCGCACGAAATGATCAATCACGTTGAAGTACGCCCCGCCGACCGCGATTGCGGTAATCGCTAGCGAAACGAACATGAGTAAGTATCGAAATGTTTCGCGGGCTTTGCTGGTCTGAGACATATTACGAAACTCAAAACTCAAAGGTTAAAACTGACGCCGCGCGTCATCCTGAGCGCAGCGAAGGATCTCGAGATCCTTCGACTCGTCGCTACGCTCCTCGCTCAGGAAATAACGATTATACCCCGAGCCTGTCGAGGGGTTGCCATTTGAACTTTGAGCTAGGTACTCGCATAATCCCTGTGCAGAATGAATTCGTTGATTCGCTCTCGATACCGATTGTAAAAGTAAGCGGTGACCAAAAGCAAGCCGCCCAGACCGATGAATGCGACAATGCGATAGGGCGTTTCTAGGTTGGACGAATCGTACAGAAAAACTTTGAAAATCGTAATCCAGAAGAGCACAATTGCCGCGAGCCGTATCGGCTGGAAGCGCCGGATGATGCCGGAAATAAGCATGCCGATCGAGTACAAACCCCAGATGGCGGAAAGCGAAAGGTTCTTCGCGCTCACGAGCGCTCCGGTTTCGACCGAGCCGGACGGCACGCACCGAGAAGCGAGAATGTTGTTGGGACAACGGTATATCGCCGGGCTCGTAGCCTGACTCGCGATTTGACTATCGAAGTACGCAATCGCCTCGGCACTCAAAATATAAAGCGCAAAGAAATTTGCCACGAGCGCCAGCGTCGGCACAAGAAACCTTTCGTCTTTTTCCACCGTGGCCCACGCCACTTTGTATCGCCACGCCACTGCGAACATTGCGGCAATGGCAAAGGCGTACGTAAGAAACCGGCCATTCGCCACTGGCACAAAGTTCTGAAGATCAATTTCGTATTCAGTGGCAAACAGACGCAGCGCTACAAGCGTAAGCAGGATCACCCCCGCAACGCGCAAACGCTTACTAGCCATATGAAAACCGGCCAAGACCAACACCGTTGCTTCCGCCGCCCACGCGAGCGTGATGGGTCGACCGTCAAACTGCAAAGGAATTGCGATCGTCAGGAACGCGACAGCAAGCGCCAGAAACGCAAATGAGACCTTGCTGCCTTCCGGATGCACCGCACGCACCAGTAACGTCAGGAACAGATACAACGCCGCGAGTCCCGCGGCAAAAAGGCCGAGGAAATCGCCGTACTCGGGCTTGAGGATCGCGTGCCCGAGGATAAAGTAGAACGCGGCCGAAAGCAAAAGCAAGGCCAGATCAAACCCTTCTTCGCGCTCGCGCCGGATGACGTGATGGGCAATACCCGCCAAGGTAAAAATTATAAAGAAAAGCGTGAGAAACGCCATAAACAACGGCAGGTCCGCGCTTGCATAAAACCCGCCGTACCAACTCAGCATCCAAACGATTGTGGCAATGAAACTCAACAGGTTGAGCGCCCGCCATGGCCGAAGCGCAGCGAGCCCCAGCACCCCCAAATCAAGAATGGCAAAGTACGTGAAGTATAAGCCGATTTGGTTTTTGTCCCAGCCAAGAAAAACCGGCGTCGAAAACCCGCCCAGAATGGCGATGATCGCGACTCCGACAGCATTTGCCCGCAGCGCCAGCCATCCGCCTGAAGCCGTAATCGCCGTAAAAATCAGGAACGCCACCGGAAACGGAATGAGGCCGTAGAAACTGAAAGCGGCGTAGAACGAAAAATACTCCAGGGCCAGCCCACCGCCGGTCAGAATCTGACTGTAGGCGGGATAACGCTCGCGCCACATCTCACCGAGAATCAAAGCCAGCGCGCCGCAGGCCACGCCGATCACCACGCGCATCGGTTCGTTGATCCAGCCCTGATTGACCGCGTAAGCGAAAAAAGTGGCAAACCCGATGAGCATTGCGACAATCCCGATGCGCGCGAACCACTGGCCGCCTATGCGCGCTTCAAGATCGCGGGAGGCGAATGGTTTTGTTTTTCGTTCTGCCGCGAGTGCGGCTCGGTACTGATCGAACTTTGGGCGGTACGGTGGCGGCGCCGAGGCACCCGCGGCTCGCGCAGACGATTCGCCGCGGAACGCAGGCGGCGCGGGCGCCGCGGCGCCCGCGCCGCCTGGCGTTACGGGCTCACGCAATTCTTCAGTAATACTCTGCTTCAACTCACGCACGAGGTCTTTAAACTCGTTTTTTATATTCGAAACGTCTTTGCGCAGCTCGAACGCTTCTTGCGTCGCATATTCGGCCAAGCCGTGCCGGATGTCCTCGTCCGCCCAGCCCTCTTTGATGAGCGCGTCTTTCACCTCGGACCAGCTCCGGCCCTCGCGCACCATGTCACGGATGTATTGGATGAGATCGGGGTGGAACATAATAAATGCAAAAACCAAAAATCAAAATGCAAAATGCAAAATCACAACGCTAAATTCAAAATTTCAGATGAACACTTTCTGTTCGAGCCGCAACACCCGGCGTTCCAGATCAATGACGCGGCTGCGATCTTTTTCTTGGTTTTGCTTAATCTCCAGGAGTACTTTCTTAATCGCTTTCAATTCCCGTTCGTGGTGCCGGAGCAATTGTTCGTGACCTCGCAGCAACCGTCCATGGTCGGTAAGGATATCCTCAATCGCCAACACGCGCCGCTCCAGAGAAGCAAACTGCGTCTTGACGTCTTTGATGTCCTCTTTGATGTCGCGAACATCGCCGGTAAGTTGATCGAGATCAATCTTAATAGCCGTAAAGTACGGCTCCATAACCCCATCAACTGCTTTCTGGATTTTCTTGAGATCGTCTCCGTTCATGACGCATCCCCATGATACCACGCAACCTGCGGTGTCGCGAGCGAAACGAACGTGCGGCTACTCGATATCTCGTCCGAGGGTATACGCGGCAAGCTCGGTCGCATTGACCGGCGCAATCTGATCCCAGCGACCACTGATACGATTGAAGGCCGCGGCCGTGCTCACCCACCGCCTCTCACCGTTCTCGAGTTGATACACGCGGCTCTCGCCGCTAGCGCGCATGAACCGCACCGATGGGTACGCGTTGAGCTCTGCGGAGCCGATGGAAACGACGTCCTCCCACCGGTTGCCGTACGAATTGAACACCTCGGGGTTGGGAATCTCGCGCCGGAGTCCTCCCTCGGTAAGGTAGTAGATGCGCGCGTCAGAGCCCTCGCGCACGAGGCGCAGACGATCATACTGCCCCACCGTGCCACTTGAGACCACCCGCACATCGCTCCAGCGGTAGCCGGCGGCTTCAAACGTCTGGGCGTCGGGAATCCAAAACCGTTGATTGT
>CAYPCM010000013.1:18523-23022 GCA_964409225.1 uncultured Candidatus Saccharibacteria bacterium | reverse complement strand
ACTTTCCCGCGCTGATTTTCGTAATCTCCACCTCGGTAAACGGCTGCCGGTGGCCGGCTTTCTTGTGGTAGCGGGTTTTGGCCCGATAGTGAAACACAATGACTTTCTTGGCCCGGCCTTGCTGCAAAACCTTGGCCGTAACCTGCGCACCCTTCACCTGCGGCGTGCCGACTTCAATGTTCTTTTCATCGCCCACCAGTAACACCTCGTCAAGCACAATGTCCTTGCCCGCCTCCGCGGCGAGTTTTTCGATTTTCAGTTTCTGGCCCGGCTCAACCAAGTACTGCTTACCACCGGTTTTGATTACCGCGAATTGCGCCATATTAGTTACCGCCGGCTTGCCCCGTTGTATCGCGTAGCGATACATGCGGGGTTTTAATGACTACGAACATAAAGACCGCAAAAGACGATAAAAACCAACCAACCAAATGTAGCCGAAAACCGAGCCTACGTCAACGAAGGGTTACACGTTCGCCATGATCAAAAACATGCTCCCCGCGGCAAGCCCCATCTGCACAAACGGCGTAAAACCGAGAACGAGCGCGGCGAACATCCGTTCGCGCTCCCACAGCCAGACCGCCACGAACGCGTTGAGCGCAAGGAGAAACAAGCCAATAGCCGGGATCGTAAAAAGATCAGCCCGCCGACCAAAGAAATCAGCGCCGAGGGCCGCGGTGTAGTGGAGCGTAAACGGAAATGGGCTTGTGGGGAGGGAAAAGAAAAGCCCCACCCAGGTGCCTATATTCACGAGCAGGCCCGCCGCAAGCGCGGCCACAGGTGCCGGCCGGCGCCAAAAGGCGTCGGCCGGCAGTGCCGCTAGTAACCACACGCCCAGTCGTTGGACCACCGACCGCAACAGCTCAAACGCCATAGAAAACCTAAAGTTCCTCTTCCTCCTCCATTGGCCGCGGCAAAACCATCGGTTCAGTGCCTACGGCCGTGCCGGTAATGCGCATCACGTCCTTGTCCACCTTGCCGAGCTCTTTATACGCGGTGTTGTAGGTGTTCACGGTCGTGCCGAGATGCGTGCCAAGTTTTTTCATATACGTTTCGTAGCTCGTCAGGTGCTTGCCCAAGTCCTCCACGCGCTGACGGATCTCTTTGGCCGATTCTTCAATTTGCAAGGCCCGCAACCCTTGCAGAACCGTCTGTAAGTACGCGAGGAACGAGGTGGGAGAAACAATAATGACGTGCCGTTCTTTAAATGCGTATTCGATCAAATCCTGCGCTTCGACCACCCCAACTTTATTGACGAGCAAATCATAAAACACCGCTTCGGCCGGAATAAACATGAAAGCAAAATCCATGGTGCCTTCAGACGGTTTGACGTACTTCGCGGTCTCGTCAATGCGGTTTTTTAAATCCTGCCGGAACAGTTTTTCGTACCGTTCACGCTCGGCCGGATCGCGCGATTCCAGGATGCGATTATAGTTTTCGAGCGAAAACTTTGAGTCAACCGGAATAATCTTGTCTTTCACAAAAATGGCCGCATCCACAATCGTGCCGTCCCGAAACGCATACTGCATCTGGAACGAGTCCGGCGGCAGCACGTTCTTGAGGACGGTCTCGAGATAGTACTCGCCCAAGACCCCTCGCTGCTTCGGATTTTTCAAAATGTCTTGCAGGTTTTTAAGCTGATCGGCAAAATTGACGACCTGTCGGTTGGTCTCGTCGAGTTTAACCAGTTTCTCCGTAACATCCCGCACGATTTTCGCACTCTCGCCAAGTTGCACCTGCATGAGGCGGGCGGACTGATCGAACCGTTCGTTCAACGTGCCCTGCACTTCCCGGCGCGTCGCCTCGATACGGTCAAGCGCGTCTTTCATAAATTGCAGCATCGGATCAGCAGCCCTCCCCTGCTCCAATCGGGCAAGCCGCCGGAACAGAATGAAAAAGCCGAACGCAAGCACGGCGAGCATGACGGCGCCAAGACCGAGCAACGCGGAATCCATGGCCCCAGTATACCAAAATCCCCCCTGAAAACAGAGGCGCCCGCGTCAAGATGACGCGGGCGCGTGGGGACTACTCCCTATCGCGACCGATGCTCAAACATGAATTGCTTGATGGCCGCGATGCAATCCCTCCCTTCCCGGGTTACGCCGCGGGCGTTCTCGTCAATGTTGAGCGAGAACTGGGTAGGTGCTTGCCCTTGGCGCACCACGCCGTGCGAGAGGAAGAACTTTTCTACGCCAACCAGTTGCGCCTCCTCGAAGCGCTCAGTAAGTTTATTTCTGACGTTGCGGCGGATGCTTTGCCGCGAGATAGGCCGCGAGGCCGCAAACGTCCGCTGGCTCGCCGGAAAAATGAAGCCGTGCACTAGGTACGCGAGGGCGTGCTCCCGGTCGATGCGAGAAGGCAGAACGGGTAGGACAAGTTTTTGGTGCAGGAGTGAAACGGTGATGGCGTCAAAATGCTCTCGCAGCCGCTGTTCCTCTTCCTGCTGTTGCCTCCGGGTACGCCCCTCCTCTTCTCTGAGGAGTGTTCGGAGCGTATCGATGTTGGCGGCGATTTCCCCGGCCGGGACGATCCCCAGCACCATCAAAAACTGACCAAACGGCATGGTCGGAAACTCTTCGCGAAGATCCTTGAGCGAAGGTGCCGCCGACTGTCTTTGCGCCATCTTTCCCTCCTTGTAACGTTAGCCGCAACCGTAAACAATTCTTGCAAACTCTTACACAAAACACTGCTATATGTCAAGTACATTGGCAACCACTGCTGACAAACAGCGGGGATTGATGAATGCCCGGCCTAATTTACCTTTATTAGGCCATTAAGACCTAGTAACACTTACTTGCGATCGCAAGTAAGTGTTACTTCTCCTTCTATCGAGTTATCGAAAACCGAAACCGCCACGGCCAATCCTTGGCTTTGCCGGCATAGCCAACGCCGACGCGCGGCCCGACCTTGACGGCGGCCGGAAGAACGGCAAATCCGTCGTCCTCAATCCACAATTTTTTTCCGATGACTGTGCCGTGAAAGGTGCTATCAATGCCGAAGGCCTTCGCAAGTCGGGCCGGACCGTCAGTGCGCACGCCCTCTGGGATGCCCTCGAGCGGCTCAACCGCGCGGATCAATACCGCCGCTGGAAAATCAGCTCGCTCTGTAACAATATTCAAAAGCCAGTGCATACCATAGATGTAGTACACATAGAGCGTGCCGGGCTTCCAATACAACACCTCCGACCGTTTGGTGCGGCCGAAACGCGCATGGCACGCAGGATCGTCTTCACCGATGTACGCCTCGGTTTCAATGATGCGACCAGCAAATCGCCTGCCGCGTTGGAGCACGACGAGGTTTTTGCCTAAAAGTTCGCGCGCTACGGTGAGTGTGGGGCGCGCAAAAAATTTCGACGCAATCTTCATTGAGGGAAGAAAACGCCCTGCCACACCACGGCAGAGCGCTGGCCCGGCATGCACCGAACCTTATATCAGCTGCGGATCCTGGAGCATACGGTAGCACTCCACCAGCCTGCGCACACGAACAAATGCCTCCGCACTCCCACCTGCTGCTTCTCCTTCCTGCCATGCCGCCTCGAATCCGGCCAGCAGTGCCTGAAACCGTTCGGTAGCTGCGGTGAAACCCTGCCCGTCAAATGTCAACACAAGCCGGCACGACTTGAGCAGGGGTTTTAACCGCGGGTCTTCTGCTGCCAACGCGCCCAAATCCACATACCCGTCTGATTCGATCCCCTTCTCGCCGACCGCAATCACTCCGCCCATGCGCACCAAGAAACCCTCCTTCCTCGCTAAAGGAACACGTTGCCAATGATAAAATACGATGCCTCACACAAAGCTGCGCCGCTTACGGGAATCGAACCCGTATTTGATGGCTGAGAACCACCTGTCCTGGGCCATTAGACGAAAGCGGCACACAATCAGCATGCCACACATGTAATACGGGCCAGCCGCCCCGATGGTAACCCAGCGAGGAGATCGACGCAACCGCGTACCGCTTAGGTGTGCGGCGCGGCACAATCGTTTTCTTTGCCGCCACTGGTAACTTTGCAACTCGCGCACGCATATAAAACCGCAACGAAGCCCCTCGCTGTCTGGAGGGGCTTCTACGCGGCGGCGCGGCTTGCCTGGTCCGGCTTGGGCTGGGCGGAAATCGGGGTCTCGCCGGGCGAACTCAAGAGTTCGCCACCGACAGCGTTCTCGACCATCTCCTTAGCCGAGAGCAGATCTGCCTCGCTGAAACCACACGAGCAGATAAACACCCAACCGTCAAAACCGGGCCGCCCCAACATCCTTTGACCGTCGAAAGGACAGATGATGCGCGAGGCGATATGGGGTTTGTCAAACATCCTCGCTCACCTCCTCTCTTCCCAAATTATACACCCGTTTTCCCGATGCAATCCCTTACTTATCCACACACGCACTGCCCTCGTTATTCCCGCTTTTTCCAAACCGGATCCTGCCTGCACAGTAGCTCTGCCACGCGTTGGGGTTCGGCCATCACTTCTGCCACTATTTTTTCCAGACGCATTGCTTGCGATCCTT
>CAYPCM010000013.1:0-18423 GCA_964409225.1 uncultured Candidatus Saccharibacteria bacterium | reverse complement strand
GGTTCGGCCATCACTTCTGCCACTATTTTTTCCAGACGCATTGCTTGCGATCCTTTTATGAGCACAACATCGCCGGGTTGAAGAAATTGCTGGAGCGCGCGGCCCGCTTCAAAAGCAGTGTCAAACTCTCGCACGAGATCCGAGGGTACGCCGGCTCGTCGCGCTGCTTCAGCCATGAATCGCGCTCGCACACCCACGGCAAACACCGCCCCCGCGACCCGCCCCGCTTCTTCGCCCACGAGCGTATGCGCTTCTGGCGTGTATTTACCCAACTCAAGCATATCGCCAAGTACGGCGATACGGCGGTCTGCAGGGATCTCACGCAGCACCTCAAGCGCGGCGAGAACCGCCAGAGGCGATGAATTATAAGAATCGTCGAGGATCCACGTTCCTTTGATGCCTCTAATCCGCCTAAGCCGGCCGGGTGGAGAGACGTAATGATTAAGGGCTTGCGCGATCTGCACTAAGTTCAGTCCGAAGGCGATGCCGACCGCAGCACCGGCGAGTGCGGCGTAGACCTGCTGACGACCATAAATATCTGAAAGCCAAACAGGCACGGTCGCGCCCTTGTGATTAATTTTGAATGCGATCCCCGACCCGTCGGCCTTAAGCCCGTAATTACTCGCTCGCACGTCGGCGCCGGGACCAAAACCGTACGTGAGCACCGTGCTTCGTGAGGCGCCCCGGAAGACCCCTGCCGAAACCCTATCGTCGGCATTCATGATGGTATAGCCGGATGGTGGCACTGCTGCTGGCAGTTTTGACTTTTCGGCTATGACCGCCTCTGGTCCGCTAAAAAACTCAACGTGCACCGGCAGCTCGCCCACCGCGGTAGTGACGGCAACTTTCACTGGCACGATCTCCAAGAGATACTTGAGGTCACCCGGCCGGTCAGCGCCAAACTCCAGCACCAGCACCTTGGGATACTCCTGTGTATGCACAGTAAGCCAAAACGCTTTCGCCAGCAACGCAAGCCAACCCGCAACACTCCGGCCGGGGGAGACCGCTCCAATAACCGCAAACGGTACGCCGAACTCATTATTGTACGTGTTCGGACTCCGACGCACCCGACCGGGAAATACGGCCTCAAGCACAGCGGCAATCGCTTCTTTGGCACTTGTTTTGCCAACACTGCCGGTGATGCCTACCGCCGTTGGGCTATACTTGGCTAGAATGCGTTTGGTGAACAGACGCAAAATTCGCTGTAGCAGCTGTCTCATGTCTTGAAAACTCGTCTCAAAACCGTGATCGAAAGAACCTTCAATCTAGACGGGGGACGTGGGCTTTTAAATAAGTTCTATTCTCTGTCGGGCGGAACCTCGTAGTAATCGAGTAACGCCTGGGTAAGGTCGCGGAATGTAGTAGTCAGGGAATTAGACGCAAACGAGATCCCGCGCGGCCGCTCTATTTGTAGCAGAATAAGGAATCTCGGGTCAAAGGCAGGGGCAAACCCGGCGAACGAATGAATGAAATCCTCCTCATAACCCTGGCCGGGCTTGGGGATTTGCGCCGTGCCGGTTTTGCCAGCGACGGAATAGCCGGCTAGCCCAGCCCGAGCGTAGCCGTTGTCCACGGCAGAGACCATCATTGCCGTGGTGAGAGCCGCGGCTTCCTTACCAACCGGTTCAGAGATAACCGCCGGGCGCGTTACCGTCTCGCTGCCATCCGGGTAAACAAACCGATCAACAACGTATGGCCTCATCATTTTGCCGCCGTTGGCGATCGCACCAATGGCAGAAGCAATCTCTATTGGCGTAACCGCTATACCTTGCCCGAAAGAAGCCGTGGCGAAGTTTATGTCTCGGCTGGAGCTAAGATTCGCCAAATCGCCCGCAACTTCGCCGGTGAGGTCTACGCCGGTTTTGCGGCCAAACCCAAAGCGCTGCACATATTCACGAAAACGCCCGTGCCCAAGAAGCTCTTCCACGAATACCGCGCCGGTGTTGAGAGAATTCTCCAAAACCTGCGTCATGGTTTGCACGCCGCGGGCGAGCTCGTCGAAATTGCGAATTGTGTAGCGTCCGAATGTACGGGCGCCCGTATCTTCGTACGTCGTGGCCGGGGTGATCACGCCGGCGTCAAGCCCGGCAGCCATTGTTACGGGCTTAAAGACGGAGCCGGGCTCAAAGCGCGCTTGAATCGCGTGGTTGCTGAACACGCCTATGTCTGTAACCGAACCATAATCGTTCGGATTGAAGGAGGGCCAGACGACCATCGCCAGCACTTTGCCGGTCTTGGGTTCGAGCACGATGGCTGTACCGCGAGCAGCGCCCCATTTCTCCGCCACCATGGCCAGCGCTTCCTCGGTTTTGGCCTGCACGTTTTGATCAACGGTCAAGACGAGATCAACTCCTGCCTGAGAGTCAACAAACTCCTGACTGCCGGTGAAAAGCTTGCCGCGTCTGGCATCCTTGGCGCCGGAAAATGACCCCCGCTCGCCTCGCAAAAGTTCTTCGTAATAACCCTCAAGCCCATACTGCCCAACGCGGTTGTCACCACGGTAACCCACAAACCCCATGAGGTGCGCCGCGGTTGAGCTAGCCGGATACGACCGCGCAATCTCGCGACCGGTGTTAACGCCGGGGATGTTCAACGCGACTATGCGTTTGGCCGCGCTCTCGTCAAGACCGCGGCTCAACAGCTCGTACGGATCGTCTGACTTGCCTAGACGCGGCAGGAGTTCTTCAACAGAGATGTTCAAAATTGGCGCAAGCGCAACGGCCGCCGCCTGGGAATCTCTAATAACCTTCGGCACCGCGTACACCGTCACAAATTCTTTATTGACGGCGAGTGGATAACGAACGCCTGTTTTATCCTGACTGAATATGCGGCCGCGATCGGCAATTAATACCTGACGGGTTTGCTGCTGGCTGCGCGCCAAAGCCACATAATCGTCGTGCCGGCGCACTTGCAAATGAAAAAAGCGTGTCGCAATGGCGAACGCGCTGAGAGAGAATGCCACCGCGACGATAAGCATCCGCCGCGAAATGATCGGGTTCACAGAGACCCTGACCATACTCTCACCGCCGAGTCAGAGCGTCGCGGTCGGCTTTGAGGTAGGAAGGTTTTTCTGTCGGCACTAGCCCTTGACGCTCTGCGGCTGCCCGCAAACTGGTAAGCGCCCCTGCCTCGGCCACCTCGACCTCAAGAACTTTCAAATTGTTCTGAAGCTCGCGCATCTGCGCCTCGCTGCGCCGAATTGCGTAATTCGCGCTGACAACCCTATTCATGATCGCAACATACGTACCAGCAGCACCAACAATGAGCACCACGAATAGCGCCGTGAACCAACCCACTGGCAGCGACCGCGCTACAGGTTTTGCCGGCCGCATGGCGAGCTTGTGCGTAAGAACGAGGGTGGCGTGAGTCATACACTAAATGCAAAATTCAAAGTGAACGAAGGTCAAAAATAAAATCGTTCCGCAGGGCTACCTAAATTTTGATTTTTGATATTTTATATTTGATTTTCTCTGCTCGGCTCGTAGCTGGGGATGAGGGGAAGTTTTGGTAGTGGTTGAGCCCCCATCACCCAAGTACGAAACGACCAGAGCACAGCAATTTTCAATCTTCAATCCATTCGATGACGCGCAGTTTTGCGGAGCGCGCGCGTGGATTCACCGTAACCTCTGCTTCAGACGGAACCACCGGCTTCTTGGTTATGATCCGAAACTGTGTCGGTGCTACGCGGAATGCCCTTTTGACGATGCGGTCTTCAAGCGAGTGGAAACTGATGACGGCAAGCCGGCCACCGGGTCCCAGAAGCTCCAGTGCCTCACAAAGAGCTGTCCGTAAACTTTCAAGCTCGTCGTTTACCACAATCCGAAGCGCTTGGAAGATGCGGGTGGCCGGGTGGATGCGTTCAGTCCGGCGCACCACGCCATTTATCACTTCCACCAGCTGAAGCGTGCGATACATCTTCGACTTGTGCCGATGCCGTACAATCGCTTCCGCAATGCGCCGGCTGTGTCGTTCTTCGCCGTAAATCTGGAAGATGCGCTCGAGCTCGTCGCGCCGCCACGAGTTTACAATCTCGGCTGCGGTCAGCGTTTCGGCGGGATCGTAGCGCATGTCCAGCGCTTCGTCCCGCAGGAACGAAAAACCCCGACCGCTTGCCTCAAGCTGCTCAGAAGACATGCCGAGATCCATGACAATTCCATGCACTGCCCGGAATCCAGCGTCTGTCGCGATACGACTTATGTCCCGAAAGTTTCCGTGCACGAGCTTGAGGCGTTGCCCCACGAGTGCCCCAGCTTTCACGCCAAGTGCGGCGAGCATTTGCGGATCTCGATCAATGCCCAAGAGCCGACCGTCCGGAGCCATACGTTCAAGAATCGCCAGCGCGTGCCCGCCGCCGTCAATCGTGGCATCAATGAAGCTGTCGCCCGGCCGAGGCCGAAGTAGCTCCAGGATTTCGGCGAGCAGCACCGGAACGTGCATACGCCCTATATCTTAAAGAACTCCGATCTCTCCCAACCTTTCGGCGATGCTTCCAATCTGCTTTTCGGTTTCGAGTTTGTAATCCTGCCAAGCTGCTTCATCCCATACTTCAAGTCGGTTGCCCAAACCGATAACGGTTACGTTTTTTCTCAAGTTAGCGTAGTTCTTGAGATAGTCCGGGATGAGCACGCGGCCGAGCTTATCCACTTCAAGTTGAGTCGCGCCCGCAAGCATGAGACGATTCAGCCCTCGTGTGCCCGCTTGCCCCAGCGGCAAGCTGTTGAGTTTTGTCGCCAGTTCTTCCCAGGCCTTCAGCGGAAACAGAAACAAACAGCTCTCAAGTCCCTTTGTAAGCACCACCCGCTCCCCCAATTCCTTGCGCAGCTTCGCCGGAATGGCGAGACGCTTTTTGGGATCAATCGCGTGCCGATATTCGCCGATCAACATGTTTTTACTTCTCGTTTTTCCCCGGGAAATTGTGAACTTATGACCGTAACTTCGAGGGTTGGCCGCCGACTGCCGCTCGCGCGGCGTCGCGCAGCCGCGCCACCGCAAGAGTCCCAATAGACTAAAGAATCGGTAAGGCGCGGCGAGCGAGAGCGCGGCCGGAAGTCGTACTCACTCGTCGTTTTGGACAGACCGACGCGTCCGCGCGACGCGGCAGCGGCGAGCCAACCCGCAAAACCAGCCCGCAAAACTTATCCCCAGTTTCCCTTACTTTTCCCCACTTTTATCCACAATTCACCACTATTCATACATTTTAGGTTCAATTGCTTTTACGGTCAACCACCTTGATTTAAATTTCCTCCCGGCAAAACTAAAACGGCTCAACCGAGCCGTTTTAGTTCACGCTTTCCTCTTGCAATCCTCACAAAATCAACAGGTTATGCACAAATTGGCAATTGGTACTAACACATTAAAACCAGCCATTAGGGGGCTGATTTGGTGTCGTTCTATTTCAACACCGCGTAGGAGAAAAGCGCCCCAAACTGTCGACACCAGATGACGGCGGTGTTGTAGCCGTCAACGTTTTGAGTAATTTCGTAGTTTTGGTCGCCAACGTTGCCCTTCAGGCGGCCGAGGTTTATAAAATCACCCAAGCTTTTTATGTTCCCCGTCGGCGAAGAATTTTTGGTGAGGTAGACATAAAGATCCGGGCCGTTAGTAACTTGGAAATTCTCAAGGCGAAGAAGCCTGTGCCCGTTTGTGCCCTCGATAATCTTGGCCGCGCCCGAACCTTTGTGGACGAAGTCAATTTCGACAAATGTCCCGGTTCTTACCACTTGGCTCGCCGCTATCATTTCCGCTGGAATGTCTTCTTTGACCACTTTTTTGGTAAAAAGAAACCTCCCGTAGTAAATGCCGACGCCAGCGATTACGAGCGCGATGATTATAATGAGTGCTTTGGTCATGGGATAACTGTAAACCTCTTTAGCTCGCGTGGCAAGCATCGTCTTCGTGCAGAGTTGAAAATGAACCAAACACCTGCCCTGATTTCTCAGAGCAGGTGTTGTTTTGGTGGGCGCGGCAGGACTCGAACCTGCGTAGGCCGGAGCCGCTAGATTTACAGTCTAGTGCAATTGCCGCTATGCGACGCGCCCATTCCCAAATATAAAGATCGGCCAGAGCCAGTAGAGGGAGTCGAACCCCCGTCAACGGTTTACAAAACCGCCGCTCTGCCATTGAGCTATACTGGCATCTCCGGCGGTTTCGGTGGTTCGCTGCCCAAAAGCTGCTCAAGCTTCTGTCTTGCGATACTGTGCGCCGGATCAACCGCGAGAAGTTTTTCGAGCGCCGCCCGCGCTTGGGCCGGTTCGGCGCGCCGGGCATGCAGGTCGGCCAGCGCAAGGTATGCTTCGGTGTCCTGGGGGTTATGCCGAAGCGCCTCAACGATACTTGTCCGCTCTGGATCAATCTGTTCGGCTGCAACGCCTGCCTGTTCGACCGTTTTCACCGGCAGGGCAATCCCCTCGCCGCGGAGGAATCTGGCCCGCTGCGAGAGTGACCGCGAACGGTCTTTCACGCCACTCAACCAGCCCGCAGACGTATTTTCGGCCTTAAGCACGAACACGCGCAGACGCCTAAGGATCTTTTCCCAGACACGCAACATAAACCCCCACACCGGCTGATACGGCAGCCAGCCCAACACGCGCCTAGCCCCCATCACCACTGCCCGCAGGGGACTTTTGGTCGGTGGAGTGTCGGACAGCTCCACGAGTGCGGGAATCTTGCGGCCCACAATTACAATAATGCCGACAAGCGCAAGCAACGTTATAGCAATCGGCCAGAAGTTGTACATGCAGACGAGGACCTGTGCCTAGATAGAAAATCTAGCGAACCGACCCACGCGAATATTTTCTCCGACCCGAGCCACTGTCGCCTCGATGCGCTGACGCACCGTTTGGTTTGGATCCTTGATAAAGGCGGCGGCCAAAAGATCTTCAGCCGACTGCGGATCAGTGGCGGCAATATGCATGGCGAGATCATGCGCGAGGGTTATGAAGTCGTCGGAGCGAGCCACGAAATCCGTCTCGCACAAAAGCGCGACCATCGCGCCAATCTTGCCGCCATGCACATATGTCTCAACCAACCCCTCGTGCACTTCGCGGCTCGCCTTTCTCTCGGCCACCGCCGCACCGCGACGCTTCAAGATTTCAAGGGCGGCGGCGCTGTCCCCATTCGCTTCCTCAAGCGCCGCGCGAATTTCACCAACCGAAACGCCTGTTCGCTCACGAAGTTCTTTGATTAAATCGGCATTGGTCATAAAGCCGCTTTTCCGGAACTCTCGGCCTCGGCGCGAGCGCGCTCGGCAGCCAAGCGCACGCACTCGGCCTGCCCTTCACGAATCGCCTCCCCTATTTTATCGCTTAGGTAACGAACGGCCGAGACCGCGTCGTCGTTGGCTGGAATCGGATAAGTGGCTAGCTCCGGATCGACGTTGGTGTCAACCACCGCCACCGTAGGTATACCGAGACGCTTGGCTTCGCGGGCAGAGGTTTTGTTCTCGCTCAAATCGAAGATGACCACTGCCTGCGGCAACCGAGAGAGTGCGGCAATGCCGCCAAACTTATCTTCCAGCTTTTTAAGTTTTCGCTCGAGCATAAGCGCCTCTTTCTTGGTGTATTTCTCAAACTCTCCGCTGGCACGGCGACGTTCGAGATCGGCTTTTTCCGCCAGACGCTGGGAAATCGTCTTGAAGTTTGTCAGCGTACCGCCGAGCCACCGCGTAGTCACATGCGGAAGTCCCAGCGCTTCGGCCAGGTTTCTCACGGTGCTTCGAACCGCAGGCCGCGTGCCCACCAAAAGAATCGAGCCGCCGTTGGCAACAACACCACGCAGGAAAGATCGCGCCGTGTCCAATCGTTTAGATGTTTCAGTCACATCAATAAACTGCAGATCGTTACGCGTGGTGAAAATAAACGGTTTCATTTTAGGATGACTGCGGCTGCGCAGATGACCAAGATGCAGGCCAGCGCCCAACATCTCTTCTAGCTCCGAAGGCATCACCGCATCTGTCTCCTCGGCAGATGCATCTCCCTTCAACTCCGACTGAGTCGGTGTGTCGATTTGATTGTTTACCCCGTTATTCCCAGAATCCTCCTCATTCACGAGAGCAACGCGGTTCACGTCGGTATCCATGCTCGATTACTGTATCAAAACCGCCGCGCTCTTGCAAGGCCGGCGCACCCATGCTACACTTTACCCCGTTAGAAGTCCGTAGTTTGGCAATCTATTGTGGAGGTCTAAAGGCGAAGCCGCCTAACGGCTTTCATTTATCTTTCTTGGGAGACACCGCTTAGACTTCTAACGGGGTTTACCCCGTTAGAAAGCTGTTGAAGAATCAACATGAAAAAAGACATCCATCCGACATACTATCCAAACGCGCGCGTCCAGTGTATCTGCGGCCACGCCTGGCAGACGGGTTCAACCATTCCAAAAATTGACGTAGAAATTTGTTCGAATTGTCATCCGTTCTACACGGGACGGGAGAAAATCTTGGATACGGCCGGCCGCGTAGATCGTTTCCGCAAGATCGTTGAGAAATCTGCGCGCCTCGGGAAGGAACGCTCGACCAAAGCCAGCCAGAAGGGAGACGGTCCGGAACCGAAACAGTAACTCCATGAATGAACTAATCATCGAAGTCCGGCCAGGCACAGGCGGCGAGGAAGCTGCAAAGTTTGCCGAAGAACTATTCCGCATGTACCGGCGCTATAGCGAACGAAAAGGGTGGAAATTTGAAGTCATCACCGCCGCCGTAACGGAACTCGGGGGCTTACGCGAAGGCGCGGCTTTAATAAAAGGCGCAGGCGCCACAGTTGCATTTCAATATGAGAGCGGAGTTCACCGCATCCAACGCATTCCGGCCACAGAAAAAAGCGGCCGTATCCATACCTCGACTGCGACAGTGGCCGTTCTGCCACACGCCAAGCCCCAAGACCTCGAAATCAGACCTCAAGACATCCGCGTTGACGTCTACCGCGCCTCTGGCCCGGGCGGTCAGTATGTGAACCGGCGCGAATCGGCGGTGCGACTCACGCACCTTGCGACCGGCACGGTAGTCACGAGCCAAGAGGGCCGTACCCAACTCCAGAACAAAGACAACGCCATGAAAGTTCTTCGCGCACGGCTCCTTTACAACCAGCGCCGGGAGGAAAACAACACGGTCGGGGCGAAGCGGCGCGAGCAGATCGGCACTGCAGAGCGGGCGGAGAAAATCCGCACGTATAATCTGCCCCAAGACCGCGTGACCGATCATCGCGCCAAGAAGTCCTGGCACGACGCCGAACGCATCCTCTCCGGCGATCTCGATCGCTTGCTCGGCGATCTCCAGAAAGTTCTCGCCACTTCACACTCCTCATAGCAGGTAACGCCGCTCGATTTAAGCGGCACTACTCTTGGACACCCTTTGTCCAGGAGTGTGGAGGGTGTCCCCACTATTTGTAGAAAGGAGACACCTCGTATGGCAGACGACCGACCACGATTAACTCGAGACAACGATCCCGAACCACGGTTTACCTTCGGTCCGGATTTCGAATCCGGAGACGGCGGCTGGGGCGAACGTCTCTCAAACTGGACGCGCCGCAACAGCCGCTCCATAACCATTGGCGTGATTGTCGCGGTGCTCGTACTGGGAGGGCTCTATTCGCTCTCCCGCAGTCGCACCGGCGGCATAGGTGAATTATTCCGCGCCCGAGGCCCGGCCACTATCGAAGAAGTACTGCCGGAAGAAGGCATAGAGGGGGTCAACCTTTCGCCGCCAGCCGCAGAACAACCGGTCGGCGCAGCACCGACGGCTGAGCCGGGCGCGCTCACGACAACCGCTTCCGCCATCACCGTGGCTGCCAGCCGCGGTGAGGGCATCACCCATCTGGCCCGTCGCGCCCTTCGGGCGCATCTAGAATCAAACAGCGTGGACTTCACGCTGCGCGCCGAGCACAAGATCTACGTCGAGGACTATCTCGTGAAAAAAACGGATGCGCAGCGCTTGCAGATCGGCGAGGAACGGACGTTCTCGAACGACCTCGTCCGCGAAGCGCTCGCCCGCGCCAAAGATCTTTCGCCCAAGCAGATCGAGAACCTTTCGCAGTACGTCTCGCTCGTTCCGTCGCTCCGATAATGCGGAACGCGGGCGAACAACAGCCGCCGCCCCTTCAAGGGGCGGCGGCTGCGCTTTATGTCCGTATTCCTCTCAGACGGGTAGACAGGTATAGCACGAGCGTACAAAATACTTAGCACTTATCTGCGATAGCAAGTAAATGCTAAATGAGTCCGCCGAGCTACGAAAGAAGCTCGAACTTCTGTCTGAGGTGAAATTCATTGTCGATGGAGATGGCGGTAATCTTTCGAACGTAGGAGCGCGCTCGGTGTAACTCAACGAGGAAATCAATTTCGCTATCGCATGGATAAGGAGTCACGAACACGCTCTTTTGAAACTCGAGGCAACCAATCTGCCGGAGATGGTGCCGGAATGCTTCCCGAACTTTCTTGCACGACTCGGGGATATCGAAGGCAATGAGACGCCAACGCCCATCCCAGCGTTCCGGCCTAGGAATCCGCATCGCGTCAAGCTTGTAGGTGAGAGCACGCGACCGCCCCTCATCGGAGAGCTCCACCGTGACCGACCCGTCTTGATTGCGTGTTGTCGCTACCAACTTCGACTCATAGAGTCTCCTGATAGCGCGCTGGAGCGCTTGATGGTTGATGCGGTGCCACTCCTCCTTCATCTGGCGCAAAATCCGAAAGTGCCGTCTTGGTGATGCTGAAAGTCCCAAAGCCAATCCGCCCAAGAGAAGCACGAGCACCTTCCGTTGCACATTCCCTAATCCACGTGCCATAGCGCAAAGAAATACTCGTAAGGCCGTTACAGCACTTATTTGCGATAGCAAGTAAATGCTAATTCCGCGGCGACGCCTAAAAAACGTAAGAAAACGCGAGAACGAGCAATAAACGCAGTGCTATTGGTGCGCCCCGTACCCGATCTCTTTCACCTTGCCGATGAGGCTGTCCACCGTAATCTTCGCGGGATCAAACTCCACCTCGGCTTCTTTCTTGTCGTAGTCAACCGTGGCCGCGCTTACCCCGTCGGACGTTGAAAGATACATCTGAATCGCGGTCGCGCACGCCCCGCAATGCATGCCGTCGAGTTTGAGGGTGGTTTTTTGCATAGTGCTCTTGAAGGTATTACTTAAACGATCTGTGGCTTTGGTGTACCGAGTGAAACTCCGGTTGCCCCACTCGCCCGCTCCATCGGCGGCACGTAGCGGCGCAACAAGAGCGAATTGGTCACGACCGACACCGAACTGAAGGCCATGGCGAACCCGGCGATCTCGGGCCGGAGGGTGAAGCCATGCGGGATGGAAGCGAGAATGGGGTGAATGAACGAATAGTTGGGGTAGAGCGCGCCGGCCGCAATCGGGATCGCAAGCACGTTATACGCAAACGCCCAGAACAGATTCTCCTTTACTTTCACGATCGTTTTGCGGGAAAGCTGAATTGAAGTTACGACATCGCGCAGATCGTCTTTAATGAGCACGATGTCGCCGGTTTCGATGGCAACGTCCGTGCCTGAACCAATCGCAATGCCCATGTCAGCTTGGGCGAGTGCAGGCGAATCGTTGATGCCGTCGCCCACCATGCCAACCACCTTGCCTTCGCCCTGCAAACCCTTAATCACCTGTGCCTTGTCTTGCGGCAAAACCTGCGCCAGCACGTGCTCAATCGCCAGCGGACGCGCAATGGCTTTCGCGGTCTTTTCATTATCCCCGGTAATCATCGTCACCGCCACCCCCATCTGCCGCAAGGCCTCAATCGCCTCTTTGGCAAAGGGTTTCAAGGTGTCGGCCATCGCAATGAGTGCTACGGGCTTGCCGTCTATGGCGAGAAACACGACGGTCTTGGCCTCGGCTTGCAGTCGCTCGAGATCCGCATCGTACGGCGCAATATCAATGCCGCGATCGGCCATAAGGCGGTTATTACCCACAAGCACCTCGCGGCCTTCCACCGCGCCCTTCACCCCCTTGCCTGCAATCGCCGCAAAGTCAGCCGGAGCCGCGGGGTTGGGGAATAATTTTTTCGCTTCTTCTACAATCGCGCGCGCCAGCGGATGTTCAGAGCCGGTTTCAATCGCGCCGGCAAACTTAAGCGCCTCTTCGCGCGTACCGGAAATAGTAACGATGTCTGTCACCACGGGCTTGCCGATGGTGAGAGTGCCGGTCTTGTCAAACGCGATGTGCGTGAGTTTATAGGCCTTTTCCAGCGCTTCCCCGCCCTTTATCAAAATGCCAAACTTGGCCGCCCGACCCACGCCCACGATGAGCGCCGTTGGCGTAGCCAAGCCCATGGCGCACGGACACGAAATAACAAGCACCGCAATCATAGGCAGCAGCCCGGCCCTAAACGGAAACCCGGCCACAAAATACCAGGCGATAAATACGGCCACCGCCACGACCACCACTGCCGGCACAAAATACTCGCTGATCTTGTCCACCAAGTTTTGGATTGGGGCTTTGGAGGCCTGCGCTTGCTCAACCATGTTAATGATTTGATACAGCAGCGTCTCACGGCCCACCTTGGTCGCCTTAAACGCAATGAGGCCTTCCTGGTTTACGGTGGCGCCTATCACCTCCTCGCCCACACCCTTGCCCACGGGCATGGATTCACCGGTGATTACCTTCTCGTCAATGTGCGTCTTGCCCTCTATAATTACGCCATCTACCGGAATTTTTTCGCCGGGACGGACGCGAATGAGATCGCCCTTCTGAAGTTGATCAATCGGAACCGTTACCTCCTCACCGTCGCGCAGCACATGCGCTTCTTTCGCTTCGAGCTTCAAGAGCTCTTTGATGGCGGCAGACGCACGCCCCTTGGCCAGCAGTTCAAAGTAACGGCCGAGGACGATAAACGAAAGCAGCGCGGCCGAGCTTTCCCAGAAGGGATGGTCAATGTTGAAAAATAGAAACCCGAGCATGCTGTAAAAGTACGCGGCCGAAGTGCCGAGCGCGACCAACACGTCCATATTCGCCGACCCCACCCGAAGCGCGGTCCAGGAGTTGCGGTAGAACTGCCAGCCGATAATAAATTGGACCGGCGTAGCAAGAATCCAGTAGAGATAATTTCGGTCAATCCCGAATATAACTTCCGAGTGCTGCACGTTAAACATGTGCAGCACCATGTAGTAGATGATAATAGGCCCGGCCAAGACAAAACTCGCAATCACTCTACGGCGCGCGCGGGCCAGCTCGAGCGCTTCCTGCCTTTCTTTGCCCTCCAGCGTGGTGGCCTCTTCTTCAGGCAATACAAGATCGTAGCCAACTCGCGCGAGCGCTTTTTCAAGCTCGCGCAACGTCGTTTGTTTCGGGTCGAAGCTGATCGACACTTTTTCCGCGCCGAAACTCGCGTTCACCGCCGCCACACCCCGCGCGTTCCCCAAAACTTTGTTGATCAACATAGAACACGCGGCACAATGCATGCCCTTAACGTGAAGGACGATGTTGGTGATATTTTGAGGCGGTAAACGAGACTCCGTCATGTGGCTCAAGAAAAACCTTTTATATCAAAAATCAAATATAAAAAAATAAAATTGTGGTAGCCGCTTCGCGGAACGGTTTTTGATATTTGATTTTTAATCTTGCCGCGGCACTACTTTTATCTTCCCGGTCATATCGAAATGCGTGCGGTGCTTGCCTTCATAATCTCCCTCCCCGCACGGCACCGAGCAGTAAAACGCGTGGTCCCCGAGCTGCGTGGCGGTGAATTCCACCGTGATCGTGCTTTTGGCAGGCATGCTCTGGTTGACGCCAAAAGCGGTAATGGCCAGGCCGTGATCATAGCTGTCTTCGTTGACGACTGTGAGTATCACCTTGTCGCCGTGTTCCACCTCGATCGTCTCCGGTTCAAATAACCAAGCGTCTTTCTTGGCCACCACTGTTGCGTGTACGGTGCGGCCGCTCACAAATGGCTTGCGGCTTTCTGGCCGAAGAAAAAGCTGATATACAACCCCTCCGGCGATGAGGACTGCAATAATAATACCGAGCCAGAAATACTTGTTCATAATCGCGCGAATGCAAACATCAAACCCTGTTCACGTACCGCCGCACAACCCAGGAAAGTCCAACGATAAAAAGCAGAGAGAGTACCAGCCGTCCCCACCACGAATCAAACACCACGCCGGGCCGCAAGCCCTCGGCCGGACGCACCTCTACGCGGAATGCCGCGGTGAGCGCTTCACCGGCCGGTCGGCCAAAATCCTGGGGCCGGAACTGCGCGAAGACCGTGTACGCGCCCGCCTTCGGGAACTGATATCTAAACAGCACTCCGTGCATTTCTCCCCCCATGGCGGGACGTTCTGCTGTGGGCGCCTCATCACCGTGGGCGAGCGCAACCGGCACCCCGAGAAACGTACCGTGCATATCCTCCATCATCGCATCCGTCCCACCGCCGTGCCCGCCGGCATGCCCGACCGGGTGAACGTGGCCAAAGACGCTATGATCATCAGAGATAACCACAAGATGCATGACTTCACCGAGATAATCCTCGAGTGTCTGCTCGGTCCCGTCGGGACGGTGAACATCAACCGCAAAATCCGAGTCCTCACCCGCGTATAGGTCTGCCGCCGCCTCGAACTCGACACTGGATCCGGCCACGGTCACCTCTCGGTTTAATGCCGGGAGCGCGACCTCCTGCTCGCCCGCTCCGCCCACCTCAACCGCGTACGTAAAGATATGCTCAACCCCGACGAACTCCAACTCGACCCAGATCGTATACGCGCCGGGTTCGGTAAATACGTGGCTGATCCCCCAAGACCCGGGCGCAGTCGCTTCGGGATGAATGTGGAAGAACCCGCGGCTGTCGCTCCGGATGCCGAAGACGTGCATCGACGCCTCGTGTACGAGCGCGAGCTCGCGGATCGGCACACGGTTGGGTTTCGTGAAGGGACTAAAGGTGAGGCGTGTCGGCTTCCCCGCGGTTGGGTTCGAGCTTGTCGAGAACTCCACCACGATGTCGTCTGCCTCGCCGCCGGAATGGAGCGCGGGGTGCTCGCCTGCCGTCATCAACTCTTGGCCGTGATCGTCTGGCCGCAGCGCTTCATCGCGCAAACGATGCGGCAGATAGTATCCGAAGACGCCGAGTATAATCGCAATTGAAAGAACGCTTGCCCAAAATCGCCAACGCATAACCACCGTCTCCTGAATTGCCTCGTCGCCGGAGAGCGCTTTCAAGGCGTGCCGTTTTTTCACGTAGTGCCAAACAATCGGCACCACAAGGAGTATGAGGAACATCGCCTGTCCGTATGGCAACGCGGGACCGGGCGGGATGCCGTGCGCGTGCTCGAGACCCTGACGGAATTTCACCGACAACGCCTGCGTCAGCGGTCCTTCTTGCGTGAGCAACTCAAGCCAAGAGTGAATGCCTGAAAATACATACCAATCGTGTCCGAAAAGCCCGAACGTTACTATGAAAGCGCCGACGAACGAGAGCGCCCAGCCCATCACGCGCTCAATTGAACCTTTACGCGAGACGAGCCCGGGCAGGGCGTTAACGCCCAAAATAGCCAAAATGGACAGGAAAATGAGCGGCGTGATGCGACCGATGGCATGCACAAACGTAAGCAGCCATCCCTGCCCCACGTCGCCCACAGTCGCGATATACCCAAGCAAAACGTAAAAAGCCGGGTTGGGACAACCAAAACCCACGTTGCCCAAAAACAGACCGAGAAAAAACGCCTTCAAGAGATCTTTTTGCTTTTGAATAAAATCAGGCAGCTTGCCCGAATAGGCCGGAATTTTAATCTTGATGAGCCCGAGTTGCCCAAGACCGAATATAAGCGCAGCCGCGCCGGCAATCGTGTACATGACGTTTTTCGCGTTATCGAGCCCCACTATCTGCCCAAGCCAAGCCACCAGTGCGCCGTACATACTCAAAGTGATTGAAACGCCCAGCCCAAATGAAAGCGCCACCGCAATTCCGGCGCCGTATCCTTTGCGCATGGCCAAGGGCACGATGACGAAAGCAAGCGGCAAAGTGCACGGCAATACGATCATTGAAAGCCCGGTGACGTAGGCAAACAAGAACCACGGCGCGTTTTGCGTATTGCCGGTAAACAACCACGCCATCCCCGAGATGAACACGGAGAAAAGCACAAACGCCGCCGCCACGAGCGCTATGCGCGCCCGGCGCTGGCCAACGGTCAAGGCCGCAGCGGTTTCCTTGCCTGCCTCCGAGGCGCTAACGCTGTCCAATGATTGGGGCGAGGTGTCAGTCATGCCTGTCGGGGCCGGGATGCGGCCGCAAGTGCGCCGGACGCTCCCACGAGGCCGATGTCGCGGAATGTTATGAGGTCAACACCGAAAAACAGAAGAATTGCGGCAAGCTCAACCGCCGAAACCGCAGCAGCCCAGAACACAAACCGGCGCGGCAGGAACCAGGCCACAAACACGAAGACCATCGCGAGTTCAACCACTCCCTGCAGCCGCAGGAAAGTTTCAGCCGGCAGGCCGACCGCGCTAAGAATCCCCAAAAGCCACGCGGGCACAAAAAGCTGCCAGTGGGATGGGGTCGTGATGAGATCATAGCCCGAATACGCGTACATCGCGCCGAGGCCAAGCCGGAGGAACCAGATGGGAAGTTTGTTGGTCATGAATATCGAATGTTACCTAAACTGGCCAGCCGTCGCACTCCTGAAGCGACATCCGCAGTCGGCGGGCACGGTGGCCGCCGCAGCCGTGTCTCGCGACCGCAGTCGGCCTGGCTGGGGCTGGAGCGGAACGGTTATCAGGCCGCTGCTCTCGCTCGCCGCGCCTTAGAAGCTCCAAGGAACCAATACTGCATCTCGGGCGCGGCTGCGCGACGTCGCGAGAACGGCATGCGGCGGCCCCGCCGGCGAGGACAGAGTGAGCGAGTCGCTGGATGAGCGAACGCTCGCTGAGGGAGTGCGACGGTTGGCCAGAACAAAACGCTGTCCGATAAGAAGTCATGACTTCGTCAACGCGTGCATCTTCGTTAAAAACTCCTCGCGATGGAACCCGCCGGAGGCAAACAGTTCTCCATTGAGGAAAATGCCCGGCGCGGAAAAAATCTGGTGCTCCATCGCCAGCTGCTGACCCTCTTCAGTGGTAATACTCACCTCCTTCATCGTAACGCTCGGAAAATCGGATTTCACCTCTTCCCAAAATTTCAAAAACGCATGGCAGTGGCTGCAGCCAGGGCTGGTGAGAACAACGAGGGAAACCGGATTCATCGCTTCCCATATTCTACCACTACACCGGGAAACCAAACATGGGAGTTATTCACACTATTGACATAGAAAACAAGAGAGAGTATAGTATATAACACGATTGATCTACGAAAGCCGAAACCGCCAACCCTTCGCGAAAGGAGGCATCGCATGAAGGGACTGCGGAAGTTGGCTGGGTTGTTCCTTACCATCATCGTACTAGGGTTCGCCCTCGCGGCCTGCGGCGGCAATTCCAAGCAGGAGGCAGCCGACCAGAAGGCTCGCGGCGAGGTCGTGGCGAAGGCCGCGGCCGAACAGCAAAAACAGCGAGAGGAGGAAAAGAAGAAAGCCGATGCCGAAGCGGAGCAACAGGCACGCGAGCGTCGTGCCGAACGACGGGCAGAACTCATCATGGAGATCCGCGCTGCGTTCGACCCGAAGGCGGAAGTGCCCGGTGATCAGCCAACATGGGTGCGTGAACTTCGCAGCAGCAAACCGCAGTCAGTCGTAGAGGCCTGTGCGAAGCTGGAGAAGTTCCGTGAAGTTGATTGGGCCCTAAAACATATGGATCTGCCCGAGGCGGAAGACCAAGCGGAAGATCCAATCAGTTGGCCCGAGATCGGTTTGGAAGCACACCGGGCCAAGAACCTCCATCGGGAGACCGGCCTCGCCACGGCAAAATCTCTCCTTGCCTTTTTTAGTCTGCCGCGCAAAACGCGACAGGAAGCAGAGTGTGGCAGAGGCGAGGGAGTATTCGGACTCCACGATGGTATACGCCTCATGTGGGAAATCTCCCGGATCCTGCAGGCGATCGAGGCCAAGCCAAAAGCCATCGGCTCTTCGACGGAAATGCTCCGGCAGGTGCTGCTCAAAGACCTGCGGGAGCAGATCGTTTACCTCCGGAGTGAAATCAAGGCTGGTCGGGTGAAGGCTTCGGATGGCGGCGCAGAAGCGATCCGCTACGTCGCCCAAGAGGCGACAAGGAGTTGGAGCTTCACGCCGAAGGAGCTGGGACTCACCACAGAAGAAGTCGCCATGCTCCACCAGAAGAAAAACGATTGAGGGGACAGAGTCCCGACCACTGCGTGGTCGGGACTCAAACTTTTTGCCAAACATTCTGAGCACTAACGAATAATTTGACCTTGAGCCTGTAGAAAAACTGTCATCCCGCACCCTGATGCGGGATCCAGAGGGCACGGGAGACACTGTTTTTCTGGATTCCTGCTTTCGCAGGAATGACAATGGTATCGTTTTTTTCTTTTTTCTACAGTCTC
>CAYPCM010000012.1:0-23260 GCA_964409225.1 uncultured Candidatus Saccharibacteria bacterium | reverse complement strand
TTTTGTCTCGGTGTCCCTCGGTATCGAAGAAATACGTGTCGCCCGCGTAGATCTCCACGAGGTCGTGGACGAGCGCAAGTTCGACTGCCTTCGCAGTGTTGAGCCGAAATCCCAATTCGTCTTTCAGGAGCCACACCGCGAGCGCGAGGTGCCAACTGTGTTCGGCCGAGTTCTCCGGTCGGCCTTCTGACGTATGCACGCGGCGTTCGACCGCCTTCAGTTTGTCGATTTCCTTGAGGAATTGAATGATTTTACGAGAACGTTTGGTCATGGGATGAATAATATATGAATACCGCCCCGTGCGGGGCGGAGCGTCACTTGATCGTGTAGGGCAGCAGTGCTAAATACCGCGTTCGTTTGATGGCCGTGGCTACGCGGCGCTGGTGCTTGGCGCATAGTCCCGTCCGGCGCGGTGCGGCAATTTTGAATTGACCGGTGAGAAATCGGCGCAAGAGTTCGGTGTCTTTGTAGTCAACCACCTGGATATTCTGTTTGCAGAAATGGCACTCCTTTTTGAGCTGGTTTGGGAGGGTGATCATGTTTACGAGTTTGATTCGGTTTACCGTCTGCTTCTGGCAACCGCTAAAAATCCAAAGTTCAAAACGGCTTTGACATTTGGATTTTGAGCTTGATTTGACATTTGAGCTTTGGACTTTGAGTTTTCAGAACGGTATATCTTCCAGTTTAATCCCGCCTGTTTCTTCTGCTGGTTCGTCAAGTTGGATCTCGGGGATTTCTTCTTTCGGTTGAGCGTGCTTCGGCGCGGGCGCTTCGCCGCTTTGGCCCCCTTCGCCTCGGCGCGGCCCCAACTGCAGCCCTTCGGCGATAATTTCCGTGCGCCAGCGCTTCTGGCCGGATTGCTGGTCTTGCCAGGAGCGTGTCTGCAAGCGTCCTTCGACAAAAATTAATCGGCCCTTCGCGAGGTACTGCCCCGCAATCTCCGCGAGCTTCCCCCAGCAGACCACACGGTGAAATTCAGCTTGTTCTTGCTTTTTGCCGTCGGCTCCGGTCCAGACGCGGTTGGTGGCCACGCCAAAGTTCGTCACGGTCTGCCCCGAGGGCGTGGTGCGGGTTTCCGGGTCTTGCGTAAGATTGCCGAGGATGAAGACGCGGTTAAAATTCATAAGGAGTAATCGCGAATATACGAATTACTTTCTCTCTGTTTTTATTTATGGCAAGAAGTAAGTTTATGCGTCGCTCCGCGTCGTAATCATTCGTATAAGAGTAATCGCGAATATACGAATGTACACAAATAGACAAATCACCGTATTCGTATATTATTTCGGATTTGTATATTCGTGATTACTCTTGATTACTCTCCCGACTGCAGAATCTCTTCGAGTTTTTTATCGAAGTCCTTAAGCGCCGGTTGTTCTATTTCGTTTTGCGGTTGAGCCACTGGCTTCGCTTCTACTGGCGCCGGTCGGGGCCGGCGTTCGGCACGGACAACGTGAGGTTTCTTTGGTCGCTCTTGCTGCACCAGAAGATACCGCAAGAGCGTTTGGTTGTGCTTGAGTCCGTCCTTTAGTTTGGCCGTAAACTCAGCCGTGGCGTTGACCTCAACCGTGCCGAAATACCCTTGGTGTTCGTGTCGGATGGGGTAGGCGAAGCGCCGTCGTTTGGGGATCTCCTCCTGCTCAATGATGCCGCCGGCATCTTGGACGATCTTGGCAATCTTGGCGCCTTCGGCAAAAGCCGCGTTCTCCTCCAGGTTGCCAGAGAGGAGATAAGTGAGTTCATAGGGGCGAAAGCGTGTGTCGGGCATGGTGTTTTCAGTAAAGCCATGATAGCGGAAAGATCGTGAATTTGGCAATAGGGTGGCTACAAATGACCGGACGCGAATGGATCGCTGAGAAATCAGCGACACCCTCCGGCGAATCGTTCGGATCGTTTCCTAATTATATCACGTACGTGATATAATTAGGAAACGCGCTGTTCGATCCCCAAAACATCCTCAAAAACAACCCGCTCGTCACCGTTATCCGATCCTAAATTCCACCACTTCGCCGTCTTTCAAGATATACTCTTTGCCCTCGGATCGGATTTTGCCGAGTTCCCGCGCCTTGGCCCACGAGCCGATGGCGAGAAGTTCTCGCCAGTCAATCACTTCAGCGCGGATGAAGTTTTTTTCAAAATCAGAGTGGATTTTGCCCGCGGCTCTTTGCGCGTTTGTGTCTTTCGCGATGGTCCACGCGCGCGTTTCCTTGGGGCCGGTCGTCAAAAATGAAATAAGCCCAAGCACGTCGTAGCAGGCAGTTATCAAAAGCGGCAGGCGGGGCGCGAGGCCAAGTTCTCGCTGCTCGGTTTCGTTTAACGAAGCAAGGTCGTGCTCGTTTTTAAGGTTGAGCGCCACGATTGATTCGGCAGGCACTCCCAGCGCAGGTACGGCGGCGCTTGGATCATCGGCGTTGAGGACATAGATGAGGGGTTTACGCGTCAAAAGTTCGATATCAATGAGTGCTTCTTCGGGTTTGAGCGTGACTTCGAGCGCCCATCGGCCTTTGCCGAGCAGGGCGTTCAACTCTTCGTACACTGCAAGACGCTTTTTCGCCTCCGCATCGCCCGAACGCGCTTCGCCAGACAATTTTTCAAGTCGTTTTTCGACGAGTGCGAGGTCGGCAAGGGCGAGTTCGGTTGAGATGGTGTCGATGTCCGTGGCCGGATCAACGCGGCCCTCCACGTGGATCACCTTGGGGTCTTCAAACGCGCGCACCACTTCAGCGATTGCGTCCACTGCCCGGATGTGCGAGAGGAATTGGTTCCCGAGTCCCGCGCCTTTGTGCGCCTCTTTGACCAGCCCGGCAATGTCCACAAATTCAATCGCCGTTGGCACGATCTTGGCCGACTTCGACATTGCGGCAAGTTTATCGAGCCGTTCGTCAGGCACGGCGACCACGCCCACATTGGGGTCAATGGTGGCAAACGGGTAGTTCGACATGTCCACCTGCTTTTTGGTCAGCGCCGAAAACAGCGTGGATTTGCCCACGTTGGGAAGCCCGACGATGCCGATTTTGAGAGACATATCGTCAGTACTCTACCAGGTTTGGAAAAAAGGAAAAGGCTCCGTATACTGTACCTAATGGCAGTCAATCTTTCCATCTTTCACGCCTACGACATCCGGGGCAAATACCCGGATGAGTTGGACGAGGATGCGGCTGGAGAGATCGGCCGGGCGGTGAGCGAGATGACGAGGCAGTTCGAGCCCGGCCCGGTTCTGGTGGCGCGCGACGGCAGAGTTTCTTCTCTACAGATTGCCTCCGCGGTGGTCCGCGGCCTTGTTGCCGGCGGCAGCCGCGTGGTTGATATGGGCGTCACGACCACGCCACTCTTGTATTTCATTGCGGCCCGGCATGAGGTCTCGGCCGGGGTTATGGTAACCGCATCGCACAGCCCGCCGGAATACAACGGCCTCAAGTTCGTTCGTCGGGGTGGGGTGTCGTTCCCGGAGTTCGGCGGGTTGGATGAGCTCCGGCAGCTACTCACGCGGGGCCTTCCCGAACCGCGAGGGGGCGGGGCGATCGAGACGGCAGATTATTCCGACGAATACGTCGCTTTTCTTGTCGAGCATGCGCCCGCGGGACGGTTCCATGTTGCGGTTGACGCCGGGAACGGCGCCGCAGGCGTGATTCTGCCCAAGCTCCTCGATCGGTTGCCGGGCATCGCTGTCGAACGGCTCAACTTCGAGCTCGACGGCTCGTTCCCCGGCCGCGGGCCAAACCCGCTCAAAGAGGGCGCACTCAATGAGTTGCAGGGGGTGGTGCGTGAAAAAAACTGCCAGCTTGGCGTTGCTTTTGACGGCGACGGCGATCGGGCGCTATTCGTTGATGAATCCGGCGCTACTATACATCCAGATTTTATCACCGCCCTCCTCGGCCGCGCGCAGCTGGCAGGGCAGAAGGGTGCGATCGTCTACGACATTCGCTCGAGTAAGATCGTGCCGGAAACGATTCGGCTGGCAGGCGGAGAACCGATCGTAAGCCCCATCGGGTACACGTTCATTAAGCAGGCGGCGCGCGAGCACAACGCCGTCTTCGGCGGAGAGCGCTCCGGCCACTATTACTTTCCCGAGATGCAGTACATTGATTCGGGGCTGTTCGCGTTTCTGCAGATGCTCAAGGCGCTGGCGCAGGCGGGGAAGTCGCTTTCCGAACTCATCCGACCGCTTCAGAAGTACGTGCAATCGGGCGAGCTCAATTTTGGAGTTGTTCAACCGGACGCGGTCATCGAAGCGATCGCGGCGAAGTACGCTGACGGCCGGCAGTCGCGGCTCGATGGGCTTACGGTCGAATATGACGATTGGTGGTTCAACATCCGAAAATCCAATACCGAACCGGTCGTGCGGCTTAACATCGAGACCGTAGATAGCGTTTTGCTGGATCGCTATCAGCAAGAGCTCGCCGCACTTATAAACAAGGGCGGCGTTTAGTCGTGGTATAATATCGTGACGGGGTTAGCCATAAATCAGTCCTGACTTATATGCAAGAAGAACTTAGTCAGTACATCTCGCATGCGCGCCAGACCGGCGCATCTGATGACAAGATTCGCGACCAGCTTACTAGCGTGGGTTGGAACCTTGCCGACGTGCAGGCGGCACTGGCGATTTCGAGCCGGACCCCGGGCGGGCATGAACCGGCCCTACCCGCCGCCTCACAACCCATGCCCGAGCGCAACCCGCACGAGACGTATTTCCATATTACTTCTCTCGTCACGCTGTATTTACTTATGGTGGCGGTTGGTTCTGTGCTTTTCCAGTTGATCAATATCTGGAACCCCGATCCGGCAGAAAGCATATGGGATTCAGTGTGGGGGAAGTCGTATCGACAGGCAGTGATCCGCAGCGGCATCGCTTCAATTATCATCTTGCTGCCGCTCTATCTTTTCCATTGGCTCAAACTCGCGGCCGAGGTGGCGCGTGATTCAGCGCGGCATGCCTCCAAAATTCGCGCGCGGTGGCTGCACGTGACTATTTTCTTTGCGGTCATCGTGCTCATGTCTGATCTGATTGCGTTTGTCGTAAATATCTGGAGCGGAGAGCTGACTGGCCGGCCTATCTGGAAGATAGTAACCGTATTTGTGCTTGCGGGACTGGTGATTCTCTACCACGCTTTTTTGGTGCGCACCGATCAGAAGGTGGTGTCTGGCACGGGTGTGGCGCCATTCGATTCTGCGCTTATGCGAGGCGTGTTTGCAGGCGCGCTCGTGGTGGGCGTGGGGGTGGTGGCTGGTTTTGGCGCGACGCAAGTGAAGTCGCCGGCAATCGCCGCGCAAGAACGTCGCGATGAACGACGGGTTCAGGATCTTGGGAGTATTGCGAGCTCCCTTTCTAGTTATTCGTACGATCACGACTATCAGTATCCGGATACGCTTTCGGTGTTGACCACCACATCGCCTCGCGGGAGCACCACCACCAAATACCTGAAGAAACTCCCCACCGATCCGAGCACCCGAGCTGACTACGAGTACCGAGTTACGGCAGATCGGGGGTATGAATTATGCGCGAATTTTGAAACCGACCAATCTGATCAGGAGGGTTCGAATTACTATTACGGTGCGACTTCAGATGTGAGTAATCACGCCAAAGGGCGCGCGTGTCAAACGCGTGAAGGTCAGCCGGTGCGGATGCCGTACATCGAATAGACACGAAGCGACGACTATGAACCGCCAGCCCGCTGCTTGAAGCAGCGGGCTGGCGGTATGTAAACGAACGGCGAACCCCTATACGATCGTTCTCCCGCCATCCACGGCAATGCACTGACCCGTGATTGCGTCGGTCTCGAGCAGAAATTTGACGGTCTTTGCGATTTCCTCGGCACCGATCCAGCGCTTGAGGAGTGTGTCTTGGGCGGCTGCTTCGATTTCTTTTTGAGACATGCCGGGGGGCGGCTCGATGGGGCCGGGAGCGATGGCGTTTACTAAAATGTGCGGCGCGCGTGTTCTGGCAAGCGAACGGGTGAGCGTGATAACCGCACCTTTTGAGGCGAGATACGCTTCCCAGCCGCGCTCGGCGTAAGGTTTGATTGCTGCGACGTCCGAGAACAGCACTACGCGGCCGCCGCCACACTTTTTCATTCCAGTTTCGAGCGCATCCACGAGTCGCGCAGCACCCGTAGCATGAACGGCGTAGAATTTCTGCCATTCCTTGTCGGTCGGCGCGGGGAGCGGCTTGACATTGTAGAGCGATGCCATATAGACGAGTGCTGCAGGATCGCCGAGCGCTCGCTTGGTCTTGTCGACGATGGCGGCGACATCTCGGGTCTTTGTCGTATCCCCGCGGATCGCCGCCGCCTCAACGCCGAATTGACGCTTCAGAGTCCGCGCGGTTTCCTCCGCGATCTCCCGCGAGCCACGATAGGTCAGCGCTACGTGCATGCCGGCTTCGGCCAGGATTTCTGCGACGGCGCGGCCCACGCGGGCCGCGCCGGTGATGAGGACCACTTTCTCTTTGAGCTCCATACGTCACGATTTCCTAAGTATTGTTAGGCGAAAGTAATTAACTCTGGTAGTTTTTCAAAGTTTTCAAGACCGAGAGTGTTGGGCGGCTCCTGCTCCATCGGATATCGGCCGGAGGTAATTGGGTTTTTTATCCAAATCCCGCGAATACCCAACTTTTGGGGTACGACCACGTCTACATCGTAATTATCTCCCACCATCACGCAATCCGCCGCTTCCTTTCCAACAATCACTAATGCACGTTTATAAAATTCTATAGATTCTTTACGAAAGCCAATATCGGAACTGTATACAAAATAAGAAAAGAACTGCTCAATATTCAATTCGCGCAATTCGAGCTGCGTGAAAGAGCCCTGTGTATGGCTAGCCGTTGATAAAATGTATTCTTTCGAAAGGCGAGAAAGCGTATCAAAAACGCCGGGATATAAACGAAGATGACCGCGGCTCGCTCTACGATAAATATAAATCAACTCCATTATTTCTTCTTTCGAAAGTTTAAGCCCCAAATCTTCTTCCAAAATACTGGATGTCATCTCAAATAAATTATGGTGATAAATCTCTTTATTCTTCTGGGAATAAAAACCATTTCGTCTCTCAGTATATAATTTTTGAAGCTCTAATCCGCTAATTTCTTTACCATACTCCAGTAAGGCTTTTACAAAAACATCCCATCCCTCAATTTCGTGTTTTGGGTTATTGGCGCTTAACTCCACGTCAAGAAGAGTTTGATATAAATCGAATAAAATTACTTTGGTAGAATGCTTTTTCACAATTTCTATTACGGCTCGTTTCGTGCGTTACTATGTATCGATACATAGTAACAATCGAACGATACACGGTACGGACACTGGAAGTTATCTCAAATAATGGGAGGTCGGCCACTTTTTAGATCAACCCGATCGCTTCTTTCGCTTCGTGCAGCGTTTTTGTGGCAACCTCGTGCGCTTGCTCGGCACCATGCGAGAGCATGCGGCTGACGTTCACGTCTTTTTCAAGATGGCTGCGCTTGGTGCGGATGGGTTCGAGGTACGCAGCGATCGCTTCGGCGAGTTTTGGTTTGAATTCGGCGTAGCGGAGTTTGCCGCGTTCGTAGTCCTCGGCGTACTCTTGGTAGAAGTTGGGGCCGGTGGTGAGACGCAAGAGTTCAAGCAAGTTGCGGCCGCCCTCGCCTGAGCCAGCTTCGCCCACATCTGATACGGCGTTTTGTATCTTTTTCGCGATAACGTCTGGTGGATCCGAGAGATTGACGGCATTGTTTTCGCCGAGTGATTTTGACATTTTCTTCGTAGGATCAGTGAGCGACATGACTTTGGCTTCGGGCGTGAGAAGCTCCTTTGGCTCCGGAAACATGTCTTTATAGGCGTCGTTAAATTTGCGGGCGATGGTGCGAGTGAGTTCAACGTGCTGCGCCTGATCTTGTCCCACTGGCACGGTGTCGGCTTTGTAGATAAGGATGTCGGCTGCCTGCAAGATCGGATAGGCGAAGAGGCCAGCGTTGGGTCGCTCGCCGTGCTCGGCCATCTGTGCCGCTTTTTCTTTGTATTCAACCATCCGTTCAAGCTCGCCCATGGGTGTTAATGTTTCGAAAATCCAGGCAAGTTCGGTGTGTTCGGGCATATCTGATTGGCGGAAGATGACGCATTTTTCCGGATCAAGCCCGGCTGCGAGCCAATCGAGCACCATGTCGGTCGTGTCTTCTTGCAAATTTTTCGCCTGCTCCGGGGTGGTGAGTGCGTGATAGTCAGCTACCATGTAGTAGCAGGTAGCTTTTGATTGCAATTCCACCCAATTCTTGAGCGCGCCAAAATAGTGCCCCAGGTGGAGTTTGCCCGTTGGCCGCATGCCTGAAAGGATGGTCATATCCTAAAAGTTCAAATTTCAAAATCCAAACTTCAACTCAAGCTCAAAAATACGATCATCTCCCTTTTTTCTTCTTTCTGAATTTGATGGGTAGATGCGCCGCTATGTCTTCGGGTGAAATGCCCTTGCTCTCAAGAAAATCCGCTACCTTAAGCGCGAGGAGCTTTCTATCTTCGTCCGTGATATCGCTCGGGAGTTTTCTTTGTATCGCGTCGACTCGGTCCTCTAACCGGAAGACTTCGGCAACGTCTGCTGGCGTAAAGTTGTCCCACAGATGCAGCCGAAAGCGTCCCGACTCCCGCTCGGCCACACTCACTTTTTTCGCTGCTCTCTGTATTGCGTCAAACAGGTCGACCATCGTGGCGCTTTGCTCAAGGCCTATGGTGGTGGGTCGTTCCTGCCGCCTGAGTTTTTCGATCAGAGGTTCTTCTACTTTTCTGGCTTCTTCCACCGCTTGTACCACTGGGTCGGGTGGTTTTTTTCTTTCCGCTGCTGCTGCCGGAGGTACCTCCGCTTTATCGCTTGGCGGGGTGGGTTCTTGCGGTATCTTTGGCCAGAGCTTTTCCGGCATGGTTTTTATTTAAGGTTCGCGCCTTCTGGCACGTTGGTATCCGGATGCAGCAACACGGGTTTACCGTCAACGTCAGCGCACACGATCATGCCTTGGCTTTCAAGCCCCATGAGTATCCGCGGTTCAAGGTTTGTAAGGATAGGGACCTGTTTTCCCACGAGCGATTCGGGGTCGTAGAACTTCGCGATCCCCGCGATGATTTGGCGGGTCCCGTCAGCTGGCGGGGCACCAAGATCAACCATCAGTTTGAGGAGCTTGTCAGACCCCTCAATGCGCTCGGCTGCGGTGATGCGGCCGATTTTCAGTTCGAGTTTGCGAAAGTCGTCGATCGAAACCATGGCGCAATTTTTAATTTCCAATTTTGAATTTCGAATGAATTTTGAATGACATAATTTGAAACATTCAGTAATTCGAGTTTGATTCAAAATTCAAGAGGTTATACCTCTATGATGACCGGAAGCACCATTGGCCGCCGCTGCGTTTTCGTAAACAAGAACTGTCCCAGTTTGTCGCGTATATTGTCTTTCACGAACGGCCAGTTGATGGGTTTTTCGTGCGAGGTGGAACGCGAAACGATCTCTTTGACCTTACGGCGGATGAGACCCATGAATTCCTTTGAATCTTTCATGTAGATGAACCCCCGCGAGATCACGTCCGGTTCGCCCCGCACCTTGCCGGTCTGCGAATCAACGATCGCGATTGTTACCACCATCCCGTCTTGGGCCATCACCTGCCGGTCGCGCAAAACGACGTTGCCCACATCGCCCACGCCAAGTCCGTCCACCATGACGTAATTCGCGGGCACGGTCTCTTTCAATTTTACCAATTTATCTCGATACAACGCCACCACCTCGCCATTTTCCGCAATAACGATGTCCCGACGCTGAATGCCGGTTTCTTCGGCGAGTTCGGCGTGGCTGAACATCATGGAGTACATGCCGTGGATGGGCAGAAAAAACTTCGGCTTGAGCAAATTGATTATTTCTCGCTGATCGTCGCGGCGCGCATGCCCGGAAGTATGTAGCCCCAGATCAGGGGATTGGTACACCCGCGCGCCTTGCCGGTACAAGTTGTCTTTGAGCGCTTGCACCGACCGTTCATTGCCAGGGATGACCGAGGCCGAGAAAATGACAGTGTCGCCTTTTTCAATTGAGAGGTCTCGATGTTCACGGTTCACGAGGCGCATGAGGACCGCGTTGTCTTCGCCTTGGGCGCCAGTGCAAAGTATCGTGAGGCGGTTTGCAGGCAAGTGTTTGGTTTCGCGGGCCGTTACCAGCGTGCCTTTCTGGGCTTTGAGGTAGCCAAGCTGTTTGGCTATTTCTACATTGGCCTTCATCGAGTAGCCCTCCACGATTACCTTGCGATTGTATTTCTCCGACAGTGTTACCAGCTGCTGAATACGGTTCAACATGCTTGAGAAAGTGGCGATGATAATTCTACCCTCGGTTTTTTGGAAGACCACTTCGAGATTTTGTTGCACCGTGGTTTCGGAAAGCGAATGGCCCTCAATTTCCGCACCGGTTGAATCGGACATAAGCAAAAGTACCCCCCGTCGGCCGAAGGCGGTGAGGGTTTCGATGTCCACGGGATCTTCGTGCAGCGGAGTGAAATCGAATTTGAAGTCAGACGTGTGGATCATGAGGCCGATGGGGGTCGTAATCGCGAGGCCGAGGTCGTCGGGAATGGAATGATTCACATGGAAGAATTCCACTTGGAAATTTCCCAGCACCACCTTGTTGCCGGCTTGCACCTGATGAATTTGGAGTTTGGCTAGTCGCGGGAACTCTTCATGGCGTTTAATCAGCATCGCGCGCGTAAGGGGTGCGGTCCAGATGGCCGGGTTGCCCAATTTTTCGATGACGTACGGCAGCGCCCCGATATGGTCGTAGTGGCCGTGCGTGATCAAGACACCACGGATATGCCGTTTGCGTTCTTCGAGGTATTTAACGTTGGGGATGATGAAGTCGATCCCCGGCATATCTTCGTCCGGAAAGCCGACGCCGGCGTCAATAATGACGATATCACCCGCGTATTCGAGCGCCATCATGTTCCGTCCCACTTCGCCGAGCCCTCCCAATGGGATTATGCGGACGTGGTCGGTGACGGGCTTCATTGGCGCAGCCGGAAGAGGCCTGCCTTCGCGAGAGGGAGGGGAGAAAGTGCGTCCGCCGCGCCGGCCCCGGCCGCCGCGGCGGCTTGGCTGCGCCGGCGCGCTTGCCGCTAAGAATGAGAAGTCGTTACGCATCGATATAAACTCAAAGTTCAAAACTCAAAGTGCAAAGCTATGCAAAAAACTTTGCGGCTTGCGCTGTGGTTTTGCGTTTTGCTTTTTGCATTTTGAGCTTTGTATGTGTGTGCCCAGGGGGAGATTCGAACTCCCATGACCGTGCGGTCGCTAGGCCCTGAACCTAGTGCGTCTGCCAGTTCCGCCACCTGGGCGCGAGGCCGACAACTCGACGGCACAGCCCGAGTTTGTGAGCCCCCGACGGCCGACTCTGCCTTGCCGCGCGTCGAAGGCGCGGCAAGGCATAAGGCATTATTCTTTTCAACTGTCTGTTCCGTGTGTCTACGAGTGCGGCATTGCCAGTCGCTGCTTGAGTTCATCTACGATTTCGATCGGTGTGGGGTCAATGCCATATTCGGTGGCCAAGCAATACGAAGCGAATTGCCCACGAATGATTGTGGAGAAGATTTTGGCGAGTGGCGTCGTGCCGTCAATTACGACTTCGTGAACATCAATCTCGTGTTCGCGCAGGATGTTTTGGGTGACAGCAATGCTTTTGGCCATGCGCGGTTCTTCTTCGGGATCTTTAAGGATTATGACGGATAAATATTTCGTAGCCAGTTTGTACGGTGCGTGGTCGATCGAGCGGGAGAAGCCGGCGAGTTCATTGTGGTTTAGTTCAGGAAAATGATTCCAGAAAGCCGGGGTCTTGGCATTTTCATTGAACGCCGCTTTCCAGCTGCGTGCTGTTACCTTCCATTGGTCAGAAGCGTAGACGATGGGGATGCGATCCTTGAGCGCTCGGGCGAGTTCTTGGGACTCTGCTTCGTACGCTTCTGGTTTCAGCCAGGCAGCTATTTCTTGCAGTTCTTTTTTCGGTGAGTCAATAATTCCCGCATTGGCTAAAATGGTTAATACCGCCGCACTGTTCTCGCCGACATCAAGCCGCGGCGGGATTCCCTTTGTTCGCAACTCTACCAGCAGAGTTCCGTCTGCGTAAGCTCGCTCGGCGAGTTCGCCGCCTGTGGTCACGGCCACAATTGAGCAGCCGCGGCGTTTGGCTTCATCGTACGCCGAGAGCACTTCTTCGGTATTGCCGGAGTATGAGCTTGTAATAACGAGTGTTTTGCCGTCGATGCCCTCGGGCAAACCGTAGTTGCGGTGAACAAAAAGTGCGGTTTGACTCCCTTTGGCCGTGGCGAGCGACTGCAGGTGTTCGGCCGTGGCCATGGCTGACCCGCCCATGCCGCAAACAACCGCCTTGGCGAAAGGCCCTTCGGGCTTTATGCTCTGCGCGGCTTCAATGCCCCGCAGGAATTGCTGCGGGAAATCGAGGATGACGGCGCGCATGTCGTTCGGATCGGGCATGGCTATCAAAATAAAAGATCAAATATCAAAAAGCAAAAATACAAAGTAAAAATCAAAAGTTTCGGAATCGTTCGCCGAAGGCGCTACCAAATTTTTGCTATTTGCTTTTTTATTTTTGATTTTGGAGTTCCTTCGACAATCTCGCGACAGCTTATCACTTCCTGACACGCTTCGTATTGATATACCATTCCTCCACGTGCGTAAATCTCTGCGCCGGAACGGTAACGAATCTGACAGGAATGCCTTTAACTCGGCTCGAGACAGGGTATAGATACGTGGGCGCGTAAAGGAAGAAAGCGGGAATGTCCTCAATAACGAGACGGGAAAATTCTTCATATTTTGCGCGCCGGGCGCTCGGATCCAGCGTTTGGCGGCCTTCTTCGAGCAACCGGTCAGCCGCCCGGTTGTCGTAGAGAGCCAGGTTTAGCCCGGGGTTTTTCTTTTGCGAGGAATGCCAGAAACTGAATGGGTCTGGATCGGCGCCGAGAATTTCTCCGAAAAGCACGAGTTCATATTTGCGCGGCCTGATGATTTCTTGTTGGAGCGCGGCCGAGGACATAATTTGGGTTGTGGTCTTGACACCGACCTCCTGCCACATGCGCGCGACGTATTCTGCTACGAGCCGGAGTTCGTCGTTGTCCGGCGCGTGTAGTGTGAGCGCAAGCGGCGTGGAAGTGGCGGTGGCCTCACGGATGCCATCGCCGTCTGCGTCTTTCCAGCCCGCGGTTTCAAGGAGTCGGCGCGATTCGTCCGGCGTGTAGGGATACTTGTTTGGATCTTCGCCAGCTCCGGGCAGCCCCGGCGGAATTGGGCCCCAAATTGTTTCTGCCGAACCGTTTAAAACGTCACGCACGATCCCGTCTCGATTTATTGCCCGCATGAGCGCTTCCCGCACCGTGCGGTCAGTGAGAATTTTTGACTGGGTTTGATTGGCGAAGATTGTAAAGTATCTCGGCATTTCAAGTTCGTGCACGACTATACTTCGCTCAGCCGCTTTGACGCTGCTTATATTCTGGGCGCTTACAGACCCTATACCGTCAATGTCCCGGCGGCTTAAGGCAGCGATTGCGCTTGGTTCGCTGTCAAAGAACTTGAAAGTAATTTCGTTGAGGTAGGGCCCCTTGCGCCCCGGGCGCGGCGCGGCGCGCAGGGTGTACGACTGTAAAATACCGTCTTTGTCCTTGGTAAGTCGGCCGAAGCGGAAAGGGCCTGCGCCGACGGGCTTGAGCATGCCTTCGGCCAGGCGCATGCTGGCTGGTTCTATGCTGCCCCAGATGTGTTCGGGGACGATGCCAACGGTCGTATTCTCCAGGAACGGCGCGTAGGCGTTTGTAAGCGTAAAGCGAATTGTGACGTCGTCTATCTTTTCAACCGCAACGCCTTGCCAGTTGAGCCGCAGGGGCGAGTCGTAGTCGGGGTTTTGGATCGCCTCTATTGTAAATATGACATCGTCTGACGTCAGCGCCACGCCGTCGTGCCAGACGAGGTTGGGCGCGAGGCTGAAAGTGTATATTTTACCATCCGGCGAGACCTCGAAACGCTCGGCGAGATCTGGTTCTATGATGTTGTCTATGCCGTAGCGAGTGAGCCCGGCGAATACAAGCCGCTCCATGTCCCGGTCCGCGTCGTTCGCCACGGCGTAAAGGGGGTTGATGTATCTCGGCAGCCCCACCAGCCCCTCGACGTAGCTGCCGCCAGGTGCCGGCACGAGTTTTGTTATGTTGTGCCAGAAGCGGACCGCCGCTATGGTCGTTGCACCCACGAACGTAAGCACGAGCAACAGGAGTGCAAACTTTTCCCAGCCGTTGAGTGTTTCGGGCAGGCGGCGCCATTGGTTGAATGATGGCCAATGTTTTGGCGCAAATCGGCCCAGCGGCCCTATTATATCACGCGTGCTTGGAGGGATCGTACTGATAAGCGTTCAAGAAAAAATATGCGGATGAGTGTTTGGGGAACTCAGCTGATTTGGAACAACAGTTGGGACGCGGCGAGGACGATAAACACTGCTGCGAGTACTATTGTGGCAATGAAAATAATTTTTTCAAGGCCGCGCTTGGTGCGATAGACGTTGCCGTCGCCGCCGAAAGCCGAAGACAGGCCAGTGCCGCGCTGCTGGAGGAGTACCGCGCCAATGAGGAGGATGGAGACGATTATTTGGAGAATGCCGATGAGGAGGTTCATGTTTCTAGGAGCGTGGCGGAGGTCTGTTCGGCGAGCGCTCGTTCGTCCAGCGACTCACTCGCTCTGTCCTCGGCGGCCGCCCAGACCCCGTCCGAAAACTCGTTATTGTTCGAGCTTGTCGAGAACAATACGCCGTTTTTAAGCCAAAATTTAGGCTTCTCGACAGGCTCGAAGACTAAATTTTGGCGTTTTCGGACGGTCTGGGACCGTGCCGACCGGCTGCCGGATGTCGCCTCAAGACCTCCGCCGCGCTCGAATCTATTCGGTTTCGAGGTGGTCTTTCGGAAACGCCATGTGCACGAAGAGGCTGGCAATCCCTAGGATACCCACTGCCCACAGATACGTCCAGCCGCCGGAAATCGAAAGCTGCGGCAGGATACGGTCAAGGAGCCAGAGGATCACGACGTTGATGACGAGATTGAACAGACCAAGCGTCAGGATGATGAGCGGGAATGAGAAGAGTTTGAGTACGGGCTTTGCGAACGCTTGGATGATGCCAAGTACGATTGCGGTCAACGCAATCGTACCAAATCCGCCCGTAAGTTGGAAGTTCGGCGCGAGCAGTTCCCGGGCAACCCACAGCCCGATGCCGTTAGCGACGATTTGAACGAGAATTTTCATGGAGAGAAGCCTCAAATCGAGGTTCCAGTGCGATACAGTCGGGAGGCCGCCTGCTGCGGGCCCCGTACCAAAACTCCCACGCGGAGGCTTCTCTGTTTGGGGGAGCCTTGGTTGTGAGCCCGTTACTCGCACCAAAAAGCTGTCGCTTTGGTACGGGGCGGGCCTTTTGAGGATAGAGGGATGATAGCAGAGTAGTGGGTTCCTGTCAAAGTATTGACAGTATGACAGTACCATGATATACGGTTATTTGTTCGTGAAGGAAGGCGTGATAGTTCTCATTAACTGAAGAAGGGCGTTAGCCCGAGCCCCGAAAGGAGGCCAGGATGATTAGCGAAGAGCTGTTGTCCCAGGTGGAAGGCATCGATTCAGAGACCACATTCGAGGAGTTGGTGCGCATCGTTGATGCGCACATCGAGGCACACGGCGAACGGCCCACTCGCTTCCAGTGGGAAAACTTGGCCGATGTCGCCTTCCTCGCCTTCTATCACGACAAGCCCAAGTCGTTCAAGCGCGCTGTCGAGACGATCTCTCACATATTCGGCACGAACTTCGACGTTGTGGGCAATGACTTGGGGCGAGCGTGCGTCCTCGTTTGCTCTGACGCGCCCAAGGATCCCAGGATCATTCTGTATATGCTGGGGTATCTGAAGGGGGCGCTGCGGGAATTTCGGAAGTTCTGCGAGGAGGGGCCCGACTCCGAGGCCAAAAGGAGGCCTAAGGGGGTACTCGCTCGCTTCCTGCCTTCGCCGGTTCTCGTGTAACAGGTGATGTCGATTCGACATGTTCGCGCCGTGCCTTCGATGGGCACGGCGCTACTTTTTGACTAAACGTTATGGTGGAGGTTGGTGAAGCTAACTCGCTATGGTTTTTCGTTGCCGCCAATGAAAATACCGTCGTGCGAACCGGTGCGCTTCGTCGCGCAGGCGCAAGAGCAGATTGCGCGCTCCGTCCGGTAATTCGGCAAGCGGGATTGGCCCGGTTTCCGTGTGGATTTCGTTTAACCCTTTGGCTTGGCCGATGACCGGAATATCGAGCTTATAGACGCGCAGCACCGAGAGCGCCGCGTTGCGTTGGGCTTTGCCGCCGTCAACCACAATCAAATCCGGATACGGCCACTCGGTGTGGGCAATCCGGCGCTGGAGCACTTCGCGGATCATGGCGACGTCGTTGGGTTTGCCAGAGATGTGGATTTTGAATTTTCGGTAAAAGTTTTTGCTCGGCAATCCATTTTCAAACGTGACCATGGAGCCGGTGGCAAGTTCGCCTTGGATATTGGCGACATCGTACGCTTCAATTCTCCGCGGCGGCGCTGCGAGGCGGAGTGCTTGTCCAAGCTCGCGCAGTTCGTGCATGCGGCTTGCGTGCGATGCTTTGGGCAGCTCAAGCGCGAACCGCGAGAGCACGCGCGCATGCGCCAGCAACTCCTGAAGCCCGAGGTACTGGTCGCGCAGTTTCGCCGCGGTTTCAAACTCGTAACGCTTGGCCGCGGCGTGTATGCTCTGTTTGAGCGTGCGAAGCAGATCTTTCTTGCGGCCCGTGAGGATCGCTTTGAGCGCTCGGATGTTCCGGCGGTAGGCGTCCTGGAGCTCCGTGCGTTCGGCGACGGCGATCTTCTCGAGTGCCTTCGGTTTAAGGCAACAGATGCCGAGGCACTTGCCGAGTTGCGTTCGCACGCAGGGCCGTTCATGCGCTTCCGTACAGGTGCAGTAGGGGAAGATGCGCCGGAGCGCTGCCATGGTTTCGCGCGTGGCAGAAGCGCTCGTAAAGGGGCCGATCAAATCGGCATTGAGCCGGCGCGTCCGGCCCCCTTGACCATGGGAACCTCTGCCTTTTTTCAACGCGAACTGGTGCGTGAAAAATACGTGAGGAAATTCCTCCTTCGTGAACCCCACAAAAAGGTAGTTTGTGCTGTCTTTGAGATCAACATTGAAGCGCGGTTCATACTTTTTGATAAGATTTGCTTCGAGAATGAGCGCTTCGATTTCAGATCCGGTTTCGTACCAGTCAATGTGCGTTACGTTTTCGTAGAGACCGATCTTGGCCGGATAGGCGGATGGCCTTGATTGGAAATGGGACCGCACGCGATTGCGGAGATTGACCGTTTTGCCGATGTAGAGAATCCGGCTGCGTTGATTGCGGAATAGATATACCCCGGAAGTGACGGGGAGTTTTCGGATTTGAGCGGCAATTGGCGTTGACATATTTTTTGGTGTAAGATACAGTATTTTCGAGGTTTTGGAAAGATCTTCGTCAACCCGCTCGATTTTGAATCGAGCAAAAAGAAGGAGGGAGTATGGCCGGGAAGGGTCCCTACAACGAGGCGCAGAAGCAGTTCGTGAAAGATGAAGTGAAGAAGGTGCGGGCGCTCGGTGGGGAGCCGTACGCGCTTCCCATCTCGGTTCTCTACAACGAGCACTTCGAGCCGAAGCGCGAGCCGTATGAGATCGCCGCGCTCATCCGGCTGCTGTTTCCGACCGGCAAGCGCGGAAGGCCGCCGGCAGCCGAACCAAAGCGCCGCGGCCGGCCGCCCGGATCAAGCAGTCAGCGCCGCGAGTCCACGCAGCAAAAGCAGGTGCGGCCAAGCGCTCCCGAAGTGCGTCGGCGGGGGCGGGCACTTACCGATGAGGAAGAGACCGAGGTGGCACTGCTCGCCGGTGAATATGTTGTACAGCAGATTGATGTTCGGGCTGTGCGACGGAAGTTCGAGGAGCAGCACCCGAACCGCAAGGGCTTGCCCATGAGCGTCTTTTACAACGCGCTCGGGCGCAAGGGTGTGCGCGCCGCGCTCAAGCGAGGAGACCCGCCTCAACTCGCGGTGGCCGATCTGCCCGAGGATCTCGTCGAGCGGGCGAAGGTGGAACTCAGGCTCATTCAGCGTAGGCAGCGGCTGGTCTCAGATGGCATGGAACGGCATCGCCAAGAGTGGAACCGTCTTCTGGGCAGAGAGGAAGTCGTCACAGAGTTTCTCGCCCGCATGGAGAAAGTGGAGGCGTTTGACGAGTCCAAGCCCCGCTTCGCTTCAGAGGCGGTGCTCGCTGCGGCACCCACTCTCGATCCGGCCCAGACTGTATTCCCTAGCCGTTCTCTAGATGACGCGGGATTCGGGTACGAAGACCCCGGCGGCCACTCCTGATCTTTGGTCTATCGGTATTTGGGCAAGCCCCGCGCTCCGAGGAGCGCGGGGCTTCTCTTTGCGTGTTGTCATCTCTTGACAGACGGCGTATAATTTCCATTCATCATGCCTACGGCAAAGAAAAAATATACTCGAGCAGCCGACGCGATCCGCATCCGCGGTGCGCGCGTGCATAATTTGAAAAACATTAACGTGGACATCCCGCGCAACAAACTCGTCGTGATTACGGGCCTTTCCGGATCGGGCAAGTCATCGCTCGCGTTTGACACGCTCTATGCCGAGGGCCAGAGACGGTACGTGGAGTCGCTTTCGGCTTACGCGCGCCAGTTTTTAGGCGTCATGGATAAACCCGACGTGGATACGATCGAGGGTCTGTCCCCGGCCATTTCCATTGATCAAAAAAGCGTTTCTAAAAATCCTCGTTCGACCGTGGGGACGATTACGGAGGTGATGGACTACCTGCGGCTCTTGTATGCTCGCGTGGGCAAGCCCCACTGTCCCAAATGCGGCCGGCCGGTTACGCGGCAAACCGTAACGCAAATTACGGATCAAATTTTGAAACTGCCAAAAGGATCGCGCGCGCTCGTGTTGGCACCCATCGTGAAAGACCGGAAAGGCGAGCATAAACAGCTCATGGCTGATCTCGAGCGCCGCGGTTTTACGCGCGTGCGGGTGAAGGGTGAAGTCATGCGCATTGAAGACGCAAAGCGCCTTACCTTCGACAAACACACCAAGCACACCATTGACGTCGTGGTGGACCGGCTTGAGGTTGGCCCCGACATTGATAGGCCCCGCGTGGCTGATTCGGTTGAAATTGCGCTGCGACTCGGCGATGGGACGATGGCAGTGCAGATGTCCAACCCAAGGGATCTGGCGGGGAAGGAAAAATCTTCGGGAAGAGCATCTGCGGGAGCGGCGGATATTATCTTCTCGGAGCACTTCGCGTGCAAATACTGTTCCGTCAGTTTGCCCGAGATTGAACCGCGCACGTTTTCGTTCAACAGCCCCCACGGCGCCTGCCCTACGTGTACGGGGCTTGGCAGCCGCCTTGAGGTTGATCCGGCGCTCGTCATCCCTAACCCCCGGCTTACGCTGGCAGAAGGCGCAATTCGGCCGTGGGCATCTGCTTCGCACCGCGTGGGCAGGCAGTCATGGTATTGGTGGATATTGGAAGAGCTTTCCAAAAAGCACGGGTTTTCCTTGAGCATTCCGGTCAAGGACCTGCCGAAGAAGATAGTTGATCTTGTGCTCTACGGTGAGAAAGGTGCGCTCACATTGCGATCAGGCGATTGGGAGGGCCGGACCGAGTTTGAGGGCGTTATTCAGAATCTCGAGCGGCGCTGGAAAGAAACCGATTCCGAGTTTACGCGCGGCGAGATTGAACGGTACATGGTGATTACGCAGTGCCCCGCGTGCAAGGGGAAGCGTCTTCGGCCCGAAGCACTCGCCGTGAAGGTTCTTGGCCATCCCATTGATTCGGTGCTTGAGGCGTCGGTTGGGGATTCGGCCAAGGTGTTCAAATCGTGGCTGCAACCACAGGTGGGCTTTACGGCGTCAGAGCGCACGATCGCCACGCCGCTTCTGAAAGAGATCGTGAATCGCCTGCAATTTTTGCTTGAAGTTGGGCTCGACTACCTTGCCTTGAGCCGCGAGTCCACCACGCTTTCCGGCGGCGAGGGCCAACGCATTCGGCTGGCGACCCAAATCGGCTCGCAGCTTACGGGGGTACTCTACATATTGGACGAACCCTCGGTGGGGCTGCACGCGCGCGACCAACAGCGGCTCATAGCGACACTGCACGAACTGCGTGATCTCGGGAACACCGTGGTGGTGGTTGAACACGACAGCCAGACGATCGAAGCGGCTGACTGGGTGGTAGACATTGGGCCGGGCGCGGGCAAGCACGGCGGCGAGGTCGTGTTTACCGGCACGCCCAAGGCACTCAAGGCATCCCACACGTTAACCGGGGATTATCTTTCGGGCAGGAAGAAGGTGGTTATAGGGCGTTCTCAAATCCCAGATACTCAAAAATACCTTGCGATTCTCGGCGCTTCAGAACACAATCTCAAGAACATTAACGTTGAAATTCCGCTGGGAAAACTCGTGTGCATTGCGGGCGTCTCGGGTTCTGGAAAGTCCACGCTCATGAACGACATCTTGGCGCAAGCGTTGCTCAAGAAGTTCTACCGCGCGCACACCCAGCCCGGGGCGCACAAAAAAATAGAAGGCCTTGAGCATTTGGACAAGGTTGTCATCGTGGATCAATCCCCCATTGGCCGCACGCCGCGTTCAAACCCCGCCACCTACACGAGCGCCTTCGGCCCGATGCGCGATCTCTTCGCGAAAACCCAGGAAGCGCGCATGCGCGGCTACACGCCCGGCCGGTTTTCGTTCAACGTCAAAGGCGGCCGGTGCGAAACGTGCGAAGGCCAGGGGTTTAAGAGGATCGAGATGCAGTTTTTGGCGGACGTGTATGTGGAGTGCGAGGACTGTCACGGCAAGCGCTACAATCGCGAAGCACTTGAAATTCAATGGAACGGGAAAAACATCGCCGAGGTGCTGGCCATGACGATCGAAGAGGCACTCCAGTTTTTCAAGAACATCCCGGCGGTGAAATCAAAAATTAAGACCATGGTGGAGGTGGGGCTTGGGTACATGCAGTTGGGGCAACCCGCGCCGTCTCTGTCCGGCGGGGAAGCCCAGCGCATCAAACTCGCGGCCGAACTTTCGCGGCGCGCCACCGGCAAAACCTTATATATATTGGATGAGCCCACGACCGGCCTTCACTTCGACGACGTGCGCAAACTCCTGCACGTGCTAACCGAGCTCGTGGCAAAGGGGAATACGGTTTTGATAATCGAGCACCATCTCGATGTAATCCGTTCGGCAGATTGGATCATTGATTTGGGCCCGGAAGGAGGAGGGGCAGGGGGCCGGATCGTGGCCACCGGTACTCCGGCAGAAATTGCGAAAGCGAAAGCGAGCTATACCGGTCAATTCTTGAGGGGTGCAGGCAATGGATAATCGGCAAGATCACCCCACTCTAATATACTAGTATATTAGAGTGGGTGGGCGCATTGAGTCTGTCGAATGGGTAGAAAACAGAGCGCCGCGGCCACAGAAGGCCGCGGCGAATAGCGAACGATAGTTCCTAGGGGTAGCGGTTCGTCATTCTGAGGGAGCTATGCGACCGAAGAATCTCGACGAGATCCTTCAGGCTCCTTCGCAGCCCCTTCACTGCGTTCAGGGCTCGCTTCACTCGGCTCAGGACTCGCTCTGCTCGGTTCAGGATGACGATAGAGAGGTGGCTCGGGCAGCCACCAGAGTCGGCCCGACGGGTGGTATCTCAAGGTCGGCTCCTTCCCAGCCGTAGCCAGGAGTTCGTAGCCTCCCACCTATCCTGCGCGATGGGTCGCCTCTCGTGGTTTGCTCAACTGCCGGCGTCGAACCGGCCATCTGCCGTGCTGCGCAGCCTTCCCATGAGAGTTGATGCCCGAGCCGAAATAATGGTAAGTGAGGCGTTGATTAGAAGCAAGTCATTGACAAGAAATTATAGACATAGTTCCATTTGTTCGTACGAACGTTCTGGCCTGCAAACCGCAACAGAGGAGGGTGTAGCGATGTCAGGCAGACGGTTGTGATCGTGAACGCCGGAGGGTGGGGAGATCTTTCGGCCGAGCGGGGCAGCTATGACTCCTATGTTGAGCATCTCAGCCGGATCTGTGCGAACGTGGACCGCGATGGAGTTTTCTGCAAGTTGGCGCACGTCCACGTCGTGCAGAGCGTTGGGGAGGCGCTCGAGAAGTTGAGCGGCCGTGCGGTGCAGGTGCTCGTGCTCGTGACGCGCGGGATGCTCGGCGAGGCGCGTCGGATCAAGCTTCAGCATCCCAAGATCCGTATGGTCGTATTCACGAGCGACGTTCCCGATGACGAGGTGCTCATCGCGGACAAAACACTGGGTTTGACGATCGAACAGCTCAGGCGTGTGATCCTTGGCGCATGAGGCCGTGAGAGAGGAGGGCGGGATGCCGTTCGCGCTCGTGTTCCATCACGCGCACGTTTCGGTGAAGGAGTTGGACCAGCTCCGGCAGGGTCTTCCCTACGCGGTTGCCGGAGCATTATCGGTTCCGGAGACTGAAGCAGCCCTCGAGCCGACCGACATCGAGGTCAAGATGTTTCCGTTTGGGCTGTTCGATGTTCCGCAGGGGTATGAGGTGGCGATTCTCATCATCGCCAACGACTACCCCGAGCGGCGTGCCAAGCTCGGTGAGTCCAAGTGCGAGCTTATGCGCGTCGTCGAACAGTGGTTCAAGCCGGGGACCCCGATCTGCATCTTCCCTGTTCTCGGTCAGGGATTCTTCGTGGACTCCGGAGTGCGGCGTTCCCCGCAGTGATCAGTCCCTTGAGCGGCGGCCGCGACGACGAGTCGTCGCGGCCGCCTTTCGTTTTTGGCAAAGCTCGCCTACGATAAGGATGGTCTATGCGCGACGCTATTCTCGCCACCATCGCCTACCACGACGTGTTGGGGATTCCCCTGACGCGGTTTGAAATTGAGCGGTATTTGATTACACTCCATGTTTATGGCCTGAGCGAAGTCGAAGGCTTAGAGGAAAGGAGTGCGAAATTTAGTCCTTCGACAAGCTCAGGAACTAAATTTCGTGACGTCAGCCCGGCACTCAAAGAGTTAAAGCGCGAAAAGAGGTTGTGTTGCCTCAACGGTTTCTGGTGCCTGTCCGGCCGCGAGCACCTTGTTGCCGAACGGATCGAGAAACACAAACTCGCCGAAACCAAATGGAAGACGCTACAACGATGGGGGAGGCTGCTTGCGTACGTGCCGTTTGTGCGGGCGGTG
>CAYPCM010000011.1:0-23730 GCA_964409225.1 uncultured Candidatus Saccharibacteria bacterium | reverse complement strand
TCCTGATAAAACAAGGTCTTATTTTCTAACGGGGCCAAGAAAAGAGAAACCGCCGGAGCTGCTGCTCCGGCGGTTGCGAGCGGTTGCGGCTAGTCGCCACACGTCATTCGATTTCTGGAAAGAGCTCCTTGAGCCGCCGCAGATTGAGCTCCTTTCCTGGAACGGTGAGGATCTTGGAGAGAAGTACATGCCCTCTTCTCTTGGGGATTACACCGTCGACTGCCGCATTTCTGCTGGGCATCAGACTGTAGATGAAGAAAAGGGCACCGGGGTTCTTTTGTTTCACTTTGGCGGCAAGGTCTGTCCCCCTTCCCGGACCGAAATCAATGAGCCCGAATACCTGCCCAGAAACAACGAAAGTGGGCCCGCGAGGCTCCACATGGTCCAACGCAAGACCTGAGTCAGTAGTGAAGAAGATTTTTTCTGCCCGCCTGCGGTTGATCCGGGCAACCTTCTCCCGGATTTCATTGAGATTCTCTTGGTGCCGTTGCGCGACGATTATCCTCGTCGCACCCCTCCTTTCGGTCCGTAGTGCATACCCATCCCTGGATCGTGTCCGCCGAACCTTCATTTGGCACCCCCCTTTAGTCTTAGGGGTTATCGGGCCACCTCCTCGTCGAAGAGCGACACAAGCCTGAGTTCGCCGCCACTCTCAGCGAACGACCTCTGGAAGTAGAGCGCTCCGGCAGGATCGCTGCTGTCCATAGCGAACGCTTGAAGAAGCATCCGCTTGAGATCGTCGAGGAATGCCTCCAAAACGTTACGGGCACTGAGGCGACCCACGTAGCCGCCTTTCACCTCCTTGCTGACGCGCTCGGCAAACGAATCCACGACCTCACACATCTTGACGATAGCCACTGGGACCTCGACCGCGTGGCTGGCCACCTCGACGACATGCACTTCCGGCTCATACCCCAAGCCCCTGCCCTCGTCGACAGCCTCATGCCGAAGAACTTCCTCCACTTCGCGATCGGGATCATCGATCCAAGCGAAGTAGCACCACGCGCCTTCGGTACTACAGGTTTCGTCGCAAACACCCACCTCAGCCCAGTCGAGACCGGGCTTGTCCCTGAACCGTGCCATTCGAATCTTCAAGATACACCTCCTCCTCTTTGCCTCTAGATTAAATCCAGAGGCGGGTTGTGAAAGCAACAATTCGTGTGTAGAATCTGTATCACAAAGTAGGTTATGAGTCAAGCATTCAAGCTCTCGAGCAAATTCTCCCCCACCGGAGATCAACCACAAGCAATAGACGCCCTGACAAGGAGTATAGTTGCAGGCGTGCGCGATCAAACGCTCGTGGGCGTAACTGGCAGCGGGAAAACGTACACCGTTGCGAACGTGATCGCTCGGGTGAACAAGCCCGCGCTCGTGATCGCCCCGAACAAAACCCTCGCCGCGCAACTGTATCAGGAGTTCAAAGAGTTCTTCCCGGAAAACGCCGTCCACTATTTCGTCTCCTACTACGACTACTACCAGCCCGAAGCGTACATTCCGCAGACCGACACGTACATCCAAAAAGACGCGAAGGTCAACGAAGAAATCGACCGGTTGCGTCATGCCGCCACGGCCGATGTTTTGAGCCGCCGCGATGTGATCGTGGTGGCATCGGTTTCGTGCATCTACGGCATCGGCAATCCGGAAGAATACGAAAAAATCAGCTTGCCGCTTTCCACTGACCAGCCGATGAAACTTCGGCAGGTGTTAAAGCATTTGGCCCTCCTCCAATACGAGCGCAACGATCTCGATCCCCTGCCGGGACAGTACCGCGTGGCCGGCGACACGCTCGAAATCTATCCGCCGCAGGGCGGATGGTTTTTGAAGCTGGAATGGTTTGGGGATGAACTTGAGACGATCCGGCGGTTTGATGCCGGAATCGCCAAGGCGGATGCGGCCGGCACGAAGTTGAACGAGATCAAAATCTTCCCGGCCAAACATTTCGTAACCCCGCAAGACAAACTCACCCTCGCCATTGCCAATATCCGCGAAGAACTCCGCGAACGGCTCCACGCACTCAACGCTTCTGGTAAGCTCCTTGAAGCGGAGCGCCTCGAACAACGCACCACCTATGATCTCGAAATGTTGGAGCAGACGGGCTACTGCTCGGGCGTTGAAAACTACTCGCGCCAGCTTGATTTTCGATCTATTGGCTCGCCGCCTTCCACGCTCCTCGACTATTTTCGCGCCGCCACCAAAAAATCCTCCATTCCGTCATCGCGAGCCCCCGCAGGGGGCGTGGCGATCTCTGCCTCGAGCAACGACGGTTTTGAAACGAACTCCAGTGGATTTCTCGTGTTCATTGACGAATCGCATCTCGCGATCCCGCAAATCCGCGGCATGTATCATGGCGACAAATCTCGAAAGACCGTGCTCGTGGAACACGGCTTCCGGCTGCCTTCGGCCGTGGATAACCGACCGCTCATGTTCGACGAGTTCAACGCGAAGATCGGACAGATCGTGTACGTTTCAGCCACTCCGGCAGAGTATGAAGTCGGCAAGTCCGTGGGGCACGTGGCAGAACAGCTCGTGCGCCCCACTGGCTTACTTGATCCGGTGGTCGAGGTGCGACCGGCGAAAAACCAAGTTGCAGACGTAATCGCCGAAATCAAAAAGCGCGTGGCCAAAAAACAACGCGTACTGGTGACCACGCTTACGAAACGTCTGTCCGAAGAACTATCTGATTATTTGGCCGAGCAAGGTATTAAAGCGCAATACCTGCACTCGGATTTGCACACACTCGTGCGACCAGAAATCCTGCGCGATCTACGGCTCGGCGAATACGACGTGCTGGTCGGCATCAATTTGCTCCGCGAAGGGCTTGATTTACCCGAGGTGTCGCTCGTGGCAATCCTCGATGCGGACAAAGAGGGATTCTTGCGCAACACCACGACGTTGATCCAAACCATGGGCCGGGCCGCGCGGCACGTGGAAGGCACCGCGATTTTGTACGCGGATCGTATCACGCGATCCATGAAAGCAGCGATTGAGGAAACCAAGCGACGACGTGCGGTTCAGGAGGCGTACAACCAAAAGCACGGCATCACGCCCAAATCCATTGAAAAAGAAATCCGCGAGTTAATCGTCCAGCGCAAACGCGAGGAGGAAAAAGAAACCGCGGCCGAGCGCGCAATCGCGCGCGCGGTCGGCCTCATCCGCAGCCACCCCGAGCACGCCAAAAACCGCGAAACCGCTCTGAGGCAACTCAAACAAGCGCTGGCCGAAGCAATCCGGCACTGGCGGTTTGAAGAAGCGGCGAAACTACGCGATGCGATTCTTGATTTGGAAGCGGCACCGATCCGAACGGTGCGGCTGCGAAGACGATAGCTAAGGTGGCTTGCGCGCTATCCGAAATCCTGTTACCGTGCGCTAGACGAAGCGGAAAGTCCTTTCCCATAACCCCATAGCCACAGAGGGAAGCCATGGCTAAAAACGAGATGGAACAGGAGGCACCGGAGTACCACGTGGACGATTTCCAGGCGGTTGAGCCGATCGCATCCATCATGGAGTTTCTGGGGGCACCGAGACGGTTGGACCCAAACGCCCAGATGAAACAACTCCTCGCCAGCCGCCAGGACTTGCTGACGCGTGCCTGGCGGATCGAAAACCGCATCCTTGCCAACCTCTTTCCGGCCATGCTCGAGGAGCTTGACCGCAATGGCAAGCTCGGCGATGTCATGGGGAGCATGAACCAGCGGCTCAGCCGGCTTATGGACCTCGACCGAGGCCAGAGCGGCGAGGCCGTGGGGCTCTACACGGCTCTGAAGACGGTCCGCACCTTTCTGCTCGAGCACGGTTACGAACCGGAGGTGATCGGCACGCTCTTCGGGCTCGAGCGGTTCGAGCGAGAACAGAGGCGCGCCGCGGCTGACCAGCCGCACGGAGGAGCGTGATGCGCGATGATGTGGGAAACGCCGCTGATCGTATCATGCTCTGGTACCATGGGCTCGCGCTGTATAACCGCAGAGCCGTTGACCCGAACGGATCTATCGCCCATCTGATCGAACGCCGCCGCGAACTCACAAGCCGCCTCGCAAGCGTGGATCGCGAGTTGACGACCATCACCGCTGAACGGCTCGCGAGCGTACCCCCAGATCTGCAGCTGCCGGTCGAGTACGCGCTTCGCGCGCTGAATGCTGCGCTCGAGTCGCTCATCGCGCGCGGTGAGATCCACGGCGCTGAAACTGACCGCCTTGCCGAACTGATTGGCAGGGCGTATCAGTACGCCATCAGCGTAGGGCTATACCCGGCCACGTTTGCAGACGGCATCTTGAATCGCGCACTCAAGCAGCTCGCGCGCGCACGTGCCGAACAACACGCGATAGACTATGCGCGGGAGAACGAACGGCATCGAGCCAGGGGCAACCCCGCCGCGGCTACGCGGCGACGACGGAAGTAACCGAAACGATTCCCGAAGCGGCCCGCCCATGTGGGCGGGCCGCAAAACTTGCACACCAGTCAAACTGCTGATAATTTGGGTTCGTTTTGCCCATACAACACTTTTTGATGTGCAATACAAAATAGGATATCAATTTTTCTCCATAAAAACTAACGAGGGGTGGCGCATAAATCTGCACCACCCCTCGGGGTTGTGGCTCGCCGCATTGCGAGACATTATTCCCTGGCTGGTTAGGCCAGGAGCTTCTGGAACGCCTCCGCCTCTGGCGTCACGACGTCGGAGGGCTTGCGAAGGAACACGATCAGCTCCTTGAACGGATGCCAGGAATCGGCGAAATCAACGTTTTCTTCGACGAGGACGGCACCCCCCGGATCCATGATGCGGACCTGGGTATATACGCCTTCCTCCCAGGGCTTGGTCTCTGTCCTCACCGAGACGACGTGCACGCCGTCTGCGCTGAAGAGGTGGTAGAGGCGAGGATCCGCCTCGTCCACCTGCCGGCGCAAGCCACAGAGCTTCTCGACCACCCTTTCGGCCAGCCGTATCGCCAACGTACGGTTTTCCCGTCCCTCGTACAGCATTCTGTCCTCCTTCTCTGTGCGCAGCTTCCCGTCAAAGCGGGGGTTAAGAGTCTTGAGGCACCATTGCCACCCCTGCGGACGCGGATCTTTCATGAGTATATTATGAATCAATACAAAGTCAAGGGGCAGTTGGCCGCTATGCATTGATCTTTTCCGAGCAAACCGGTATAGCTAAAAGCGCATGGTGCGCTTCACCAAACATGCGCAACAGAAGTTTACCCCGTTAGAAGTCTAAGTAGTATCTTCCAAAAAAGGTAAATGAAAGCCGTTAGGCGGCTTCGCCTTTAGGCCTCCACAATAGATTGCCAGGCTATGGACTTCTAACGGGGTTCCCGATCCTACGACGACATGGTTTTCGCGTCGCAAAATCGCTGTTTTAAAAACCGTCGAAGACCCGGGTATGATTGACCATGCTCGATTGCCTCTCAAAATTGCCCAACGCGACTTTGACAAGACGCGCGTGCTCCGTGTAGTGTATCGGGAAGAGAACGGCGCCAAAATCATTATTACGTTCTACCCTGGGAGAAAATCTCAATATGAAAAACGAGCGTAAAAAGCTGAATATAAGCTACGAACCCGAAGCCGACGTGCTCCGGGTCGAAGCAAGCCGGAAACCGATTGACTACGCCGTAGAAGTCGGTAGCGTCGTGGTGCATTTCAGCTCGCGGGGAGTGCCGGTGTATCTCGAAATTCTCGAAGCGAGGAAGTTCATCAAACGCGCCACTACTCTCGTTCCACGAGAACGGAGCATGGCCACTACTGTCCGCTAATTATGCCCATCACCACATCCGCTAAAAAAGCGCTGCGGCAAAGCCTCCGCCGCAAAGTCCAAAACGACCGGCGTCGGCGCGCCTTTCGCGAAGCGGTGAAATCCGTGCGCAAAGCCGTCGCGGCCGGCAAGCCCGCCGAAGCCAAAACGCTCCTGCCGCAGCTCTACAAAACCCTTGATAAAGCGGCCAAAACGAACGTCATCACCAAAAACAAAGCGAGTCGCCTCAAGTCGCGGATTACAGCGGCGGTGAATCGGCCCGCCGGTTAACCGATTGTGAAGCCGAGGAGTTGACGATCCGGCAAGAAGCACCGTACGAAGCGCCTGCGCTCACACATGAACGCAGGCGCTTTCCCTTGCGCTATCCGTTCAACGTAACTGCCATCACAAACCTCTCGAGCGCAAGTTCGGGTTCAAGGCGACCGGTTTTCATATACCAATCCGCATCGGCGAGAAGTTGAGTGGCGCGCTGCAAATCCTCCTGCGTAAAACTTCTGGACTGCCGAAGCGCTTTCGTGACTACAAATGGATGCAGCTCCAGAGTTTTTGCGAGTAGAGCTGCAGGCCTTGGCCGCGCCGACAAATCACCCGCCGCTATGCTCACCAAAAACAGAGTGCGCAGCGCATAGCCAATCATGCCGAGGAGCGCTTGAGGCGAATCGCCGGCTTCAAGATGCTCGTGCAAAAGAGTCAGCGCCGCCGCCCGATCGCGAGACGCCAGCGCGTCGGCAAACGCAAACGCCTGCGGATTAACAGGCATCGTCACCAGCGCCGCAACATCCCGAGCGCCAATGCTGCGCCCGTCTGCGTGCGCCGCCAGTTTTTCGACTTCATTCGCCAACCGCCAAGTATCACTTCCTGCCGCTGCCACCAGCGCTGCCACGGCGCCGCGCTCGATAGTGGCGGCGCAGCTGGCGACGTACCGTATAATCCACCGGTTCAGCTCCAAACCGCGCAGGGGCTTGAACTCTTCGTGCTGCGCGCCGCGCTTGGCCGCTAATTCGGCGAGGGGCGATCCATTGTCTAAGGACCTGTCGCACCAAAACACCGTAACGGCATCAGACCTGCCGGCTGCGTCGGCCATGCGCTTTTGCGCCTCATCCGAAGCATTTTCTGGCCGCTCCACAATCACGAGACGCTTAGTTGAAAAAAGAGAGGTGCCGGCAAGCGCTCCAACCACATCTGTTTCTGTCAGTTCTTCGCCTGAAAATCGCACCAGCCCAAGACCGTCAGGATTTTTCGCCCGATACTGCGCTATAATCTGCCGGAGTTTGGCGCGGCTTCGAAACGTATCTTGGCCAGAAAGAATTATGACCATACCATTATGTCATCCTGGCGCAAGCCAGGATCCATACTTCAGAATCCATTCGTGTCATTCTGACCTAATAAGAAATAGGACTCGAAAGAAGGGTTGGGACGACGCGCATCCCAGCCCTTCTTCTTGGTACCCATCGCTCTCACCTCCTTTCGCATGCCCTCCTTGTATCATACCGGACTATTCAATCGTCTTCCACGTTACTTGCCGCTCCGGCTCAACGATCGAAATCCAAATCTTGCCCGGCTGAAACAGCACCTCCCGACCTTGCTCGTCAAAAAACTTGAGTGGACTTTCAAGTTGCGCGCGGTCTTTTGACCATCGCCCCTTGATTTCAAAACCGCTTATGTAAAATGCGGCTTGCCCCTCTCCTTCCAGACGCACCGTGTTGTAATCGCCTTCGATTTGATACGACACCGCCCGCATGATAACCACATTCTCCACCGCCACTTGCTCACCCGTAAGCTTGTCGCGTTCGGCGCGGCTGTCGCGCGAGCGCAGATACCGAACAGTGCTCGGGTCATAGCGGAAGGTAACGTCAAAGTTGTTCGGATATTCGATGGTAAGTTCGCCTGCCGGTACTGGTGCCGGCGGTGGCTCGTAATAAGAAATATGGGGGTAGCCAACGCCTTCACGCCTGTCGAGCCGATACCCCAGAACGCGCGCTGCTTTCTCGAGCCGCTCGACGGAGGTAAAGCCGTTGTGCGGTTGGGGAATGCCGCGCTTGCGGAAGAACGCGTCAGCCGGATTCGGAAACGCGTCAAGATTGTCAATAACACCCTGCTTGAGTTGCTCGAGCGCAAAATGCGACCCGCCCCAATGGGCGTAGATCGCGTCGAACGCCGCGGCAAGCGGAATGAAGTCGTGCCGGGCCGAACGCACCGAGCCGATTTCGGCCGGCCCTTCGCATTGGTACAGCGCCATGAGGCGGTTCACCAACCCTGTCACCACCGGCATCTCCACCACTATATCCGCAGCACCTATGCCAGACAGCGGCCGCGCCTCTTTGTCTGCTGAAAGCATCACTGCAAAGGGCCGACGCTTGCCTCCTTCGCACGGTTTTCCAGTGAAGGGACTCGTGGTGGTGGAGGTTAGCGCCGACGCGGCTTCATCAGTGGGCTGCGCCCGGTTCACCACCGCAAACTGACTTCGCCACTGCAAAAACGCAATGAGACCGCCAAACGCAATAAGGGGCACGAGAAGCGAACGCAAAATTTGGCGGGTGCGGGAACGCATCATCGTAGACCCCTTTCCGGAGGGTTCTGCTGGCAGCGCGGGCAATAATGCGTGCCGCGTCCGGCCATTGTTATTTTCCGAATTAACGCGCGGCAGCGCGGGCACGGCTCGCCGGTGCGCTGATAGACCCTGCGCACATCCCAATACTCGCCGCGCTTACGGTTTGGGTCAAGGTAGTCGCGAAAACTCGTGCCGCCATAACGCAACGCTTTGGCTAAAACCAGCCGGGTGGCGCTGGCCAAACTTAAACGCCCGCGCTGATCAATGGCTCCAACCAATCGGCTCGGATGAATTTGCGCCTGCCACAAAATTTCATCTGCGTACAGATTGCCTACGCCTGCCAGCACGGACTGGTTGAGCAACGTCGGTTTTATCCGGCCGCGGCTGGCCTCAAGTCGGGCCGCGAAAGCCCGCGGCCTTGCGGCCAGTTCCAGAGCATCCGGACCCAAACCAACCACCGGTGCCCCGATGGCTTGCGGGTAAAAGTAACCGCGGCCAAACTTTCGTTTATCCGAAAAGATAACGGTCTGCTTGTCGTCAAGCTGCATCGTGAATCGAACGTAGGGATCTATCGGGTTTACGCCGGATACGTTATCAACGAAGAGTCGGCCTGACATTTTCTGGTGGATAGCCAGGGTGGCGCCACTCGCAAACTTAAAGCAGACAAACTTCCCGCGCCGCTCTACGCGGCTTAGGCGCTGGCCGATTAACACTTGCGGGAGTTTGCCCCGCTCTGGCGAACGTTCGAAAAAACGCGCCGAACCCAGCCAAACCGAGCGAATGGTCCGGCCGGCAATGGTGCGGTTTAGAACACGCGCCGTGGTTTCGACTTCAGGAAGTTCGGGCACGGTAGAAAAATAAAAAATCAAATAGCAAATATCAAAAATGGCGAGCGTCTTTTTACTTTTTGATATTTGATATTTGATATTCCATCATGTTCCCCCATCTCTCCCCTGCTTTCGCTTCTGCCACCAACGGTGCTGCAAGTTTGAACACGCTTTCCATGGCGCGAATAATTTTGGGCGCTAATTCTGCAACCACCTCCGGCCTGATTTCAAACACCAGTTCGTCGTGCACTTGGAGCAACATGCGGCAATCTTCCGCGCGGCCACGGAGCAACTTGTCAATCTCAATCATGGCCAGCTTCACAATATCGGCTTCCAAACCCTGAATCGGATGGTTTATGGCCATGCGTTCGGCTGCAGCTTGGAGCATGTGATTCGGGGAGAGAATCTCGGGCAGATACCGCCTGCGTCCCAGCAACGTTTCCACATAACCCAAATTGCGGGCTTGCATTTTCACAGCTTCCATATACACCGAGATACCGGAGAATTCCTCTTTGTAACGCTCGATGAATTCCTTGGCGCGTCCTCGGTCAATGCCGGCGGACTCGGCAAAGCCGGTTGCGCCCATGCCGTAAAGGACGCCGAAATTGAGCGCCTTGGCTTCGCGTCGCTGCTCCGGGGTTACTTTCTCAATGGGCACTGCAAAAATCTCGGCGGCGGTAAGCGCATGAATGTCGCGGCCCGCGCGGAAAGCCGCGAGCATCTTTTCGTCTTTGGCGAGCGAGGCCGCGATGCGCAACTGCAGCTGCGAATAATCGCAAGAAAGAAGCGTGTACCCCTTCGCCGCCACAAAGGCATTGCGGATGGCTTTGCCGTATTCGCCGAACGTGGGAATGTTCTGGAGGTTGGGATCAGACGATGAGAGCCGTCCGGTTGCGGTTACGGTCTGGTTGAAGGTCGTGTGCACGCGGTCGGTCTTGGAGTTGATCAATTCGGGGAGCGCGTCGGCGTACGTGGACTTAACCTTGAAAATCTCTCGGTACTCCAAAATGAGCGCAACGATCGGGTGTGCTTCGCGGAGTTTTTCCAAACCGCCTGCGGCGGTTGAGAGTTCGCCGGTCGGCGTTTTCTTCAAGCCCTTAACTGAAAGCTGCAATTTTTCAAACAGGATTTTGCGGAGCGCCTGGGTGGAATTGATGTTAAATTCCTCGCCTGCAAGCTGATAAATTTTGGCGGCGCGCTTGGCAAGTTCACGCTCCAAGGTTTTGGAGAGTTCCCGGAGCGCTGCGGCATCAACCGCGATGCCCGCTTCTTCCATCCTGGCCAAAACCGACACCAAGGGCATCTCAAGTTCTGAAAACAACCTCCACGCCCCTGCCCCCTCAAGCTTTGCCCGAAGTGCCGGGACGAGCTCGTAAGCCAGCGCGGCCGGATGCGCAAGCGCGCCCGGCGTACGCCGGAACTCGCGAAACGCGATTCGCTCGAGCGAGTAATCTCGGCTGCCCGGCGCAAGCAAATACGCGGCTATAAGCGTGTCGAACGTTTCGCCGGCACATTCCGCCCCGGCCAGATGAATCTTTCTAAGCACTGCCTTTTGGTCGTGAAATATTTTTGTCACCCGCGGCGAGACCAAAAGCGACTTAACGTCTTGGGGTATGTCAGCCGAGTTTACCGTCATTGCGGCTTCTGCCCCGCTCGCCAGGTCCAATTGCCCGTCTTCAGTTAGGGCCAGGGCGATTGAGGTCGCTTGCGCTGAAAACGCGGCGGTCTTGGCCGGATGCGTTGTTTTGGCCGGCGCTGACGGCTGGAACCGACTCGGCAAACGATTGAGCAGCGTGTAAAACCCGAACCGCTTGAACAACGCCTGCACCTTCGCACGGTCAATGTCTTTAACCGCCGCGTCTTCCAGCCGGAACTGAATCGGCGCATCGCGCCGGATCGTGGCCAGTTCCTTGGAAAAAAACGCCTGATCTTTGTTTGCAAGAAGTTTCTCTATCAATTTCGGTGACAGTCCCGTTTTTTGCATTTTGATATTTGATTTTTGATTTAAACGCGGCTTTTCCACTAACGCATACAACCGCTCAATAGTTCCGAATTCTTGTAAAAGCTGTATTGCGGTTTTCTCCCCCACTCCCGGCACCCCCGGAATATTATCCGACGGATCCCCCTTGAGTCCCTTCAAGTCCGCCACCTGGCTGGGCTTAATTCCTTCGTAGCGCTCACGCACTCCCTTGGGCGTGTATTCAACCGTATCCGACATCCCGCGTTTTAAGGTGTAGACCGAGGTCTTACCCGAAACCAACTGGAGCGTATCCAAGTCGCCCGTGAGAATGACGAGCCGAACGTCGTCGTGCTCCTCAAGTTTTTCCACGAGCGTTCCGATCACGTCGTCCGCCTCAAACCCTTCGGCTTCCAGCACCGGCACGTTGAACGCCCCGAGCACCTCCTTCACTTTGGGAAACTGGCTGTCCAAATCCGAAGGCGTCTCGGCGCGCTGGGCCTTGTATTCTTCAAACGCTTCATGCCGAAACGTGGGGCCGGGCAAGTCAAAGGCCGCCAAGACATAGTCGGGCTGCAAATCCTCATACATTTTAAGCAGCAGCGACACAAAGCCGTACACCGCATTCACCACCTCGCCGCCGGCAGCGGTCAAAGGCGGCAGGGCGTGGTAGGCGCGGTGGATGAGCGCGTGGCCATCAATTAGAACAACGGTTTTTTTCTTGTGAGCGCGGCTGACCATATATCCCTTTGCTAATTTTGAAATTCGAATTTTTAATTTTGAATGAATTTCGAATGCCCGAATTTTAAAACATTAAGTCATTCGAGCTTGATTCGAAATTCAAAATTCTGAATTCGAAATTAAAAGCACTGTGCAACCAACAACCTTCGGGCGGTTCGACCAACCGCACTAAATTCTAATGCGAACCTCCTTCGCGGTAGATGCCGCCTGACCCTCTCCGCCCACTCCACCGCCACGATATTTTTGGGATCGCGCAGAATTTCTGAAAAGTTGAGTAGTTCCAAATCGCGCTTAGTTGGGTGCTCAAGGCGGTAAAAGTCAAAATGCCACAACATTTTCCCTCCTGCGTCATCCTGAGGGCGAGACCCGAAGGATCTCCGGCGCGTATGGGCCGATGGAATAATGTACGGTTTTGCGATCAAAAACGAAGGGCTCGTAACTTTCTCTCGGATGCCGAGGCCTTTGGCAAGCCCGCGAACGAACGTGGTTTTGCCTGCGCCCAGCTCGCCTTCAAGCGCGAGCACAAACGCGTGCTTGCCGATCGACTCCTGCCCAAGGAGTTCGCCGAGGATTTCCCCTGCCGCGCGCGTAGCAACTTCGCCTGCAAGCTCAAACATAACCGATGCCATCAGCCCTACTCTAGCAAGCGCCCCCTAAAAGCAAAAGCCCCGCGCCGGAGCACGAGGCAAAAAATGGTGAGGGGGCGCTCGCGAAGCGAGCGCCCCGAGATCTGGACAACCAAGTAGATCAGTGCCTACTCAGCCGCGACACCTGCGCGTCCGCAGCCTTGTAATCCCCCCGCGCAAGGTTGGCATCGAAACGTTTGCCCTCCTCATCCAGGCGCCTCCGTAGCCTGTCGGTCAACCCAAATTGGTAAACCGCAAACCCGCCAACAGCCACGAGCATGGCAAGCCCGATGACCGTTCCCAGAAGACTCCCCCCTTCTGTGGGTTTATCCTCGCTTGCCCACACAGCCGAGGACAAGGAAAAGGCCAAGAGCAAACCCAACATCCCCAACATCGCCCGCCTCCACTTCATGGCAACCCTCCTTTCTATGATGAACGCAGAGTTCCGCTCACCCATGAGCCGCCCTGTTCGCAGACTCATGTTTACTATAGAAAGCGTAAGCTAGTCAAGAACATCTAGGAAACGGCAAAAATGAAGAGGCGCCTTGCTCGCGCAAGGCGCCTCAAAAAAGTTGCAGGCGCCCGCCGAAGCGAGCGCCTGGAAGAAAGAACACGGGAAGGAACGGGGGCCGCGGCTACCGGCAGAGATACTCCTGCCAGTAAAGGCCCCGGCTGTCGGTCCGCTGCTCGTAGCCGCAGCGCGGACCGACCTGGACGGTCACGGTCGGCTGCGGCGCCGGCATCGGGACCCGCTGCCACCCCTGCGGGGTCCATACGTCACAGACCCCGGCGTAGGTATAGCAGATCGGAGCCGGCGGGGCCGACGCAGCCCGCTGGTACACGAACGGCGGAACCTGCCCGCCGCCGTACCCATAGCCGTACCCGCCGCCGTAGCCGTTCCCGTTGGGCGCGTAAACGCCCGTCGGGGTGGCGACCACCGGCCCGGCCGACAACCCGCCGAAGAGGCCAGCGATCGACTGCATGGCCCCCACGACGTTGACGGCTGTCGAGGCCGTCATGTTCGCCCGCTCCCAGCCATCGTACACCGGGCGGGAACGGGAGAACGAATCGTAGGACGAGTTGGTCGTCGAGCGGGTTCCCCCGCCCGGAACCGGCACGCCGGAGACGGACTCCGACGTGTTCGACCCGCCCGACCGGCTCTCGTACCCGGCCGCCCACACCCCCACCGGCGCGGCCGCGATGAGCGCAACCGCCAAAGCCACCCACATCATCCGCTTCATGGCAACCCCCTTTCGCTGGTGACGCCATACGAACGGCGCCGCGGCCAAAGAAACGTACCCGACAACCCCAGCTACAACAAGCAACCAGAAGCCATAGGCGGCGAACACGAGGAGCCAACTGACACCGGCACCCGCGTGCCCAATGATGCTAGCGGCAACCACCAAGACGAACAACGCCCCGGCAACACCGAACATCAACTCAGCGAACCGAATCATCTCTACCCCCTTTCAAAGGACTGGCCTCGGATTTCAACTTGACAGCTCACCATTGAGCCGTAGAGCCAATTTCCTAGGCCTTCATTTTCCTCTTTCATTATAGCAAATAAATCTATACATTGTCAATACCCAAAGTACTTGACCATAGAGCCCAAAAAGAACTAAATGAAACAGCCGTAAAATAGGAAAACTTCTCGACTCCGCTCGAAGCATAACGAGATCCTTCGCCTCTCGAGGTCCTTCACTTCGTTCAGGACTCGCTTCGCCCCGCCCGGCGGGACTCGCTCGGCTCAGGATGACACACGACGTCATTTTTGAATTTTGCTTTGTATTTTTTCTTTTTGATATTTGATTTTTGATTTTCCTATGGACCCCTCTCTCCAATCCCACTTCACCGACCTCATCGCCAAAGCAAAACGGATCGCCATCTTTCCCCGGCCAGATAGCCGCGGCGAAGCAGTGGCGGCTGCGTTCGGTCTTGGGCTTTATCTGGAAGCGTTCAACAAAGACGTAACCGTGGTGGCGGCGGTGCCTGAACGGCTTGGGTTTATGGCGCGACCAAAACAAGTTGCGCCGGCGCTCGCCTCAAACTCGGATGAATTTGTCATCCGTCTCGATACCGGCCAAAAAGCCGTGGCTGAACTGCGCTACGAAAAAACCGACTTGGGCCTCGACATTTTCATCCGCGCCAAAGACGGTCGGTTTGAACCGGCTGACCTTACATTCCCTCCCGCGCGGGCGGCCGCAGATCTCGTCATCACCGTGGGGCTTGCTGATCTTGATCAACTCGGCGAGACGTTCAGCCGCGATCCGGACCTGTTTTTCTCGCACCCGATTGTAAACATAGACGCTGGCCCGGCGAACGAACTTTATGGCGAGCTTAATATTGTGAATTCGCACGCCCACGCCGTGGCCGAAACAATCGTTGAACTGCTGGAAACCGGAGACAAACTTCCGCCGGCGCTTTCGGCAGATGCCGCCACCGCCCTATTCGCGTCTCTGGTTATTGCCACGCGCAACTTCCAAGTGTCACATTTGCACGCTGAAACCATGGCCGCCGCAGCCATGCTTGTTTCAGCCGGCGCGGACCGCACCCGCGTACTCTTAAACCTCGCGGCTCGCCGGACAGTGCCGCAGCTGCAACTGGCCGGACGAATCCTCGCGCGCGCCACCGAACACGGAGAAGGAACCTACGTCTCGCTCTTGCAACCGCATGACCTTACCAAAACCGGCGTGGCCGAGTCAGACCTGCCTGAAGCCGTAAACGAACTCGTCTCGAACTTTGGCCAATTGCGGCAGCTGGCAGTGCTGTGGCCAGAGGGCAACGCGGTCAAGGCGCTGGTCGCGACCGAAAACCGCGCCGGCCACGACGCGCTCGCAGAGGAAGGCGCGAGCCGGATTGACGAAGAAACAAGCCAGCTTACCCTCGAGGGGGTGGGGCTCAAAGAGGCAGAAGAGCGGATTGTCGCGGCGCTGAACAAGGCGCATCCGCAAAACGGATAAACAGCTTAGGCGAAACTCAAAACTCAAATGGCAAAGCTCAAGGCCAAAACGTAAAACGTAAAGCTTTCGGTTTTGAGCTGTAGATTTGAGTTTTGACTTTTGAGCTTTGAGTTTGGCATTGGTAGACGGCCGACAGACAGTGGCGTAATATAAAGGCATACAGCCATGTCGGCCATCCACTTTCCGAGCGAAGAGCAAGAAACAAAGCTCCGCGCGCTCCGGCGCGAGGAAGAAGAAACCGCGGCCAAACGCCGCGCCGACGAAGTCAACCTACCCTACGCCAACCTCCGCGCCATGCCTGTTGACGCCGAGGCCATGGCGCTCGTGGTTGAAGACGCTGCGCGTGCGGCCGGACTTGCCATTATCCAGCGCACCGGCAAGACACTGCGAGTCGCTATGGCTGATCCGGCGCTGGCAAAAGGAGTTTTGAAGGATTTAGCACAGCAGGGGTATGAGGTCCACGAATTCGTGGTGTCGCGCACCGGTCTTGAAAAAGCGTGGCGGGCATACCGCACGCTCAAGCCGCCGGCCAAAGCCATCACCGGCCGTGTGGAAATCGCGCCCGAGCGCATTCAAACCCTGCGCGCCGCGCTAACTTCATTCGAGGCGCTGCGCCACGAAATCGCGGCCGTGCTTCCGAAAAAAGCCACCGATCTTTTGGAGGTATTGTTGGCCGGGGCGCTGGCATTAGACGCTTCTGATATTCATCTTGAGCCGGGCGAAGCCGAAACCAAAATCCGCTTGCGCCTCGATGGCGTGCTCGAAGACCTAAGCGCTTTGCCCTTGGGCGAAAACCGCGAGCTGACCGAACGAATCAAGCTCGTGTCAGCGCTCAAACTCAACGTCACCGAATCGCCTCAAGACGGCAGGTTTTCAATAATAATAGAAGAAGACGAAATTGAAATTCGTACTTCGGTTTTGCCCGGCGAACACGGCGAAAACGTGGTCATGCGGGTCTTGAACCCCAACCGCGTGGCGCTTGAACTCACGGCTCTGGGCTTGCGCCCTGATTTGCTCAAACTCCTCGAGGCAGAACTGAAAGCGCCAAACGGCATGATTTTAACCACGGGCCCCACCGGTTCAGGCAAAACCACCACTCTTTACGCTTGCCTTAAAAAAATCGCCTCGCCTGCCATTAAAATAATCACAATTGAAGACCCGGTTGAATATCATCTGCCCGGGCTTGAGCAGACGCAAATTGATCCGGCGAACAAATACGACTTTGCCGATGCCTTGCGGGCGGTGGTGCGCCAAGATCCGGACGTGATACTGGTCGGCGAAATCCGAGATTTCGAAACCGCAGAGGCGGCTTTGCACGCAGCGCTCACCGGACATCTCGTGTTTTCAACTTTGCATACCAATAACGCGACCGGCACAGTACCGCGGTTAATTGACCTTGGTGCTAAGCCGCCCATTATCGCCCCGGCCATCAACATCGCCATGGCGCAGCGCTTGGTGCGGCGGCTGTGCGAAAAGTGCAAAGAGTCATACCCGCCGGATAAGAAATTGGAACGCGAACTTTTTGAAATGGTTGAGGGATTACCGGAAGCAGTGGCGCGACCGCAAATGAAAAAGCCCCTTGCGCTCTATCGCGCCAAGGGCTGCGAAACCTGCCACCACACCGGCTACCAAGGCCGGATTGCGGTCTATGAAATGTTCCGGTTTGACGAAGAAATTGAGAAAATAATTTTGGAGCGGCCGACTGAATCCGCGCTCCAACAAGCTGCCCTGAAACAAGGAATGGTAACCCTGCGCGACGACGGGCTTTTGCGGGTGCTCGAGGGGGTTACGACAATTGAAGAAGTGGAGCGGGTTGTCGGCGGGACAGAGGCAGAATAGCCACCGAGCGTTCTTGGCAAAAAGTACGCCGCCTGCGCGCGAATGCGCACAGGCGGCAAGCCGGACTCGTTTATCCCCGCTGCGGTGCCGCGTGGGTGCTGTGATCCTTACGGCGGAAAGCAATCCACATCCCGGCCAAGTTGAGAAGAAAGACGGCCAGCGCAACATAGACGAGGATGTGGTAACCCAAGCCCAACAACAACGGCACACCTCCTGCCATCAGCACGCACATGCCAAGTACCACGAGGCATATCACGTGGAGGCGTCCGAACCACTCACACTGCCGACACTGCGGGTCGTAATGTTGGCTACCGTCCCCCGATCCGACCGCTGCCTTCATGCTTCCTCCTCCCTAGCTGCTGCGCACCCGGCGCAGCGACGGCCATCACCGACACAACTCCAATCTCGTCCTCTGCCCGGATCGTAACCCGATTGAAGGTGAAAGAACATCTGAATCAGCGCCAACCTGCAGGCAATTTCCCCACCACCGAGGGATGGAGGTAAAGAGCAAACCCGAGCTATGCCCCAGTCGAAACCAGAACATCCGTCTGCAGTTCGCTCCCAGAGGGTTCGAGTGAAACCCGTACCCCAATTGCCTACAGATTGGCGCCTCCCACAAACGCGACATACCGATATTTTCGAAATATCGAGTCCGTGAGAAACAGTTGTATTACTGAACGCAAACCCACGCTCCGCCTTTCCAAAAGAACAAGGCGGCTCGAACGATTCCTAAGGACACCCCATTGTAGCGCTAATGGCGTTACCTGTCAAGCCCTGTATGGTACCTCAAAACAGCAAAAAAAGCAGCCCTGACCCGGTGCTCGATTCCACCCTCCGGCCACGAACGTGGCCTGAATTCATCGGGCAAGGAAAGCTTAAGAGCAATCTGCAAGTCGCGATCGCCGCAGCCAAGGCGCGGCGAGAACCGCTTGATCACGTGCTTTTCTACGGCCCGCCCGGGCTCGGCAAAACAAGTTTAGCGCATCTGATTGCTTCTGAAATGAATTCTCCGCTGACCACCACTTCCGGCCCGGCCATAGAACGCGCCGGCGATCTAGCCGCCATTCTCACGAATCTCGAAGAAAAAAGCGTTTTGTTTATTGACGAAGTCCACCGCCTGCCGAAAACGGTCGAGGAAACGCTCTACCCGGCGATGGAATCGCGGCAGCTCCACCTGGTGCTCGGCAAGGGGCCGGGCGCTCGCACGCTGGAACTCGCCTTGCCCGCCTTCACCCTCATTGCGGCGACCACCAGACCCGCGATGTTGTCCGGACCGCTTCGCAGCCGGTTCGGCACCACCTGGCGGCTTGATTTTTATACGGCCGCGGACATCGAAACGATTCTGGACCGCTCAAGTCGGCTGCTCGACATGCCGCTCGAGCCCGAAGCGCGCAGAATCATCGCCTGCTCCAGCCGCGCCACGCCCCGCATCGCAAACCGCTTGCTCAAGCGCGTGCGGGATCTCGCGCAAACGCGGGGCGAGCCCCTCGTGAGCCGCCAGACCGCCCAAGAAGCGCTCAGCATGCTCGAGGTGGACGCCGAAGGACTTGAGCCCACTGACCGGCGCATCTTGCAGGCGCTGGTGGAGCAGTTTCGCGGCAAGGCGGTGGGGCTTAAAACACTCGCCGCGGCCACGGCCGAAGACGAAGCCACCATTGAGGACGTGTACGAACCGTACTTGTTACAGCTGGGCTTCATTGAGCGCACGCCGCGGGGACGGGTGGCGACGGCGAAGGCGTACGCGCATCTGGGCAAAGGAGCGGTTGCGAGATTGCTATGACCAAAGTTCAAAATGACGCCGCGCGTCATCCTGAGCGCAGCGAAGGATCTCGAGATCCTTCGGTCGCTTCGCTCCCTCAGGATAACAACCGAGTTGCCACTTTGAGCTTTGGATTTGATTTGATATTTGGATTTTGACATTCGACATTTCTCATAATGTTCCTCCTCGCCACGCTCGCTTTTATCTTAATCATCGTTGCGGCCGCCGCAGCCGCGATGGCCATTGTCTGGCACTTTCTCACGTACCGGCTCAAGGGCGATCTCGGCGCGTGGCTCGCCGCGCTCTGCGCTGTCGGCGTAGCACTCCTCATTGCGGCAAGCGTGGGCGCGTTTCTTGCGGTGCAGTGGGACACTCTGCCTGATCTCATCGCCACACTCCGGCCATGATTACGCTCAACCCAACCGAAGAGCTCGTGCTCGTGCTCCGACGCCACTGGTTTATCTTCGCACTCCAAGTGGCGCTTGCGCTTTTCTTTGCCCTCATCCCGCCCATCGCGGGCGTTACGCTCGCGCGGGCGGCTCCCGAATTCTTTGTCGCAGCCGCCGCGCTTTTCGCGTTCGCGGCAAGCATCTACTACCTTACGCTCTGGCTTGCGTTCTTCGCGACCCTCGCCGACTACTACCTCGATGTCTGGATTGTTACCTCCGAACGCGTGATTGCGATCGAGCAGCGGGGCCTGTTCCGGCGCGAAGCGGCTGAATTCAACATTTTAAGAGTTCAAGACGTATCCACCCACATCAACGGCTTTATTGCGACTGCGCTTGATTTCGGCGAACTGCAGGTGCAGACCGCAGGCGAAGAAAAAAGGTTCTGCTTCAAACAGGTGCCGAACCCCAACCGCGCTAAACAATGCGTCTTGGATTGCTACGAGGCCGCGGTTAAGCGCGCCCGGCAGCACCACGACGAAACCATGCTGCCGCAAAGCACGAGTGGTCTATAGCCAAGGCGATATGCGAATCGGGAATAATGCCGCGCTGCTGTTTTTTATGACGGCGGTCCTTTGCGCCGCCCCCGCGTCTGCGGGGGCGGCGCTCGTGTTTTCGGAAATTATGTACGACCTGCCGCTCCCAGGCCGCGACGAAGACCGCGAATGGGTCGAGGTCGTCAACTGCGGACCGGATGCGATCGCGATTGCCACCGGCCGGGGGAGCGGCAGTTGGCGGTTCAACGAGGGCACAAACCGCATCCTGAACGCCCCGGTGCAAGGCAGCGCAACGCTCAACCCGAATGACGTCCTCGTGCTTGTCTCCGACGCGCCGACGTTCCTCGCCGAGCACCCGGTGGTCCTCGGCACGGTCATGGATACGGTTATGAATCTCAAGAATGCGAGTTCCACCCTTCGGCTCACCGACGGCAGCGGCACAGTCGTGGCGACCACTGCCTACGATTCAAGCATGGGAGCTAGCGAAAACGGCAAGACACTCGAGCGCGTCGACCCCTGCGGGAATCCGGCTGGACCGTGGCAAGAAAGCGCGGCAGACGGCGGCACGCCAGGGGTCGTAGCCGCGATGGCGCCTCCACTTCCTCCTCCGTCACCGCCGCCGGCCCCGGAACCAACGCCGCCGCCCGCTCCATCATCCGGATCTGGCAGCTCGGGCGCGCAGCCGCCAACCAAGCCCTTGCCGCGCGTAGCGCTTTCGGAGTTTTTGCCAGACCCGGTTGGCGACGACGCTGAAGGTGAGTGGATTGAGATTATGAATCTGGAAAACAAAGGGGCGGATATAAGCGGCCTAATGCTGGATGACAGCTCCGCCGGCGGTGTGTATATGTTCCCAGATAAAGCGATAATTGCGCCGTCCGGATACCTGACCGTGCCGCGCACGGTTTCAAAAATTGCGCTTACCAACACGGGCGACGAAGTAAAGTTCATGTGGCCGTCAGGCGAGTTTATTGAAACCGTAACCTTCGGCAAAGCGCCTGAAGGCGCTGCTTATGCCAAAGAGGCCGGCGGCTCGTGGCGCTGGACCTACCAACCAACCCCGGCCGCGGCAAATGTGTTTGCGGAAAAACAAGTTGCCCCGAAGACGCAGGTGCTACCGAACACCCCTCCCCTGCCCCAGCAGCCACCGGACACCGAAGCCGAGTACGAAGGCCGAGCCGAAGCAATCCCTTCGGCCACGCCGCCGCTTCCGCCACCGCCGATAGCAAAATCCCAGTCCACGCTGGCCTCACCCTCGCCCGAACGCGCCGGCCAAACGGCTGTGGCGAACCCTGACGAAACAACGCCCAATCCAACCTCTTCAGCCACCACCTCGCAGCTCCTTGCGGCAGCACTCCCGGGCCAACCATCGAACATTCCACCGTGGCTCCTCGGAACGAGCATCCTCGCCGGCGGCGCGTTGGTGGGCGGACTTGTCTCGCGATTCCTGTTGCGCGGTTGACCCCGTTAGAAGTCCAGAGCTTGGCAATCTATGGTGGAGGCCTAAAGGCGAAGTCGCCTAACGGCTTTTGTTTACTTTTTGGCAGACACTACTTAGACCTCTAACGGGGTTGACCTCCGCCCGTCTCGCGCCTACCATTGATTCGGGACCGCGCCCGGGTCAATTTTAAATTTTGCACTTTGAACTTTGAATTTTAAATCTATGTCCGGCCACTCCAAATGGGCCAAGGTGAAGCATCAAAAAGCCATCACCGACGCCCGCAAGGGAAAAAATTTCTCGAAACTTGCCAAGATGATCTCGGTGGCTGCCCGCGAGGGCGGCTCCGGAGATCCGGCTACGAACGCAAAGCTCCGGATTGCGGTTGAAAAAGCGCACGATTTTAACATGCCTGCGGACAATATTGACCGCGCCATAAAACGCGGCACGGGTGAAGACAAAAGCGCTGCCCAAATTGAAGAAATACTTCTTGAGGCCTATGGCCCGGGCGGAGTGCCGCTGCTGATCAAGGTCGTGACTGACAATCGCAACCGCGCTCTGGCTGAAATACGACATATTCTCGCCGACCACGGCGGCAAACTCGGCGAATCCGGATCGGTGCGCTGGATGTTTGGCTTGAAAGGCGTCGTCCGCTTTGCCGCCGGAACTATTTGCGACGAAGAGTGCGAACTTACGCTCATTGATGCTGGCGCCGAAGACATACGGAACTCGGACGGATATTGTTCTGTCATAAGCCCTCCTGAAAATCTTGAGGCCCTAAAACAGGCGACCCGAGCGCTTAATAAACCGACTGAAGAAGCCGGGCTGGAATGGATTGCTAAAAACCCGGCGCCGATAAATCCGGGGTCCGAAAACGCTCTGGAAAAACTTTATGACGCGCTTGATGAAAGCGACGACGTCGCGGACGTTTACGGCGGGTAGTTCAAATTGCAAGGATTTAATCGGTCCCGAAGGGCTACCTCAATTTTGAATTTTGATTTTTTAATTTTAATTTGAGGCTAGTCCGCCGAAGGTGAACCGCTTTGACGCTCACGGTGAAAAAACGAAGTGTTCCCAAAATTGTTTTAGGCATCGACCCCGGCACCGCTCGGTGCGGGTATGGGCTGGTGTCTTGGCGTGACGGAGAATTGACCGCGAAGGCATTTGGAGTGATTGAGACGCCGGCAGGCGCAGACCGAGCTTACCGCCTCGCCGAACTTCAGCACGCCATCGCGCGTCTCTTAAAACGACATGCGCCGGACGTTGTTGCGGTCGAAGAACTCTACTTCTCCAAAAACGTGAAAACCGCGATGGCTGTGGCTGAAGCGCGTGGGGTGGTATTGGCAGCTGCGGCTGCGGCCCGGGTCTCGGTAGCGGCGCTCTCGCCCGGCACTATCAAACAAACCATCACTAGCTCCGGCCGCGCCCCCAAACAACAGGTTGGCCGCATGGTCGCCTTGCTCCTTAAGCTGCCTAAGCCCCCCCGCCCGGACGACGCTGCCGACGCTTTGGCCTGCGCCATCACGTGCCTGCGGCTGTCGCGTTAAGACGGCCAAAAAAACACAACCGCCCCAGGCTGGAGCGGCTGTATGTTTGCCCCGTTATCTAAACGGGGTTTTTGTTGCCTTAGGATTATTACACCACTCCCTCGGCTTCTTCTTCGCCTTCTTCGTCTGTGTCGCCCGTTTCTTCCTCGTCGCCCGCGTCAGGCGCATCTACCTTGGTTTCTTCCTCGAGCTGATCCGCGAGGACGATGTTTCGATCAAGAAGATCGTACATAGACCCTATAGTGAATGATAATCACCGCCATTATAGGGGCGTTACAAAACCTGTCAACACCCCCATCCGGCGAACTTAACCACGTAGCTAAAACAAAACTGAACAACTACCGCCTAAACGAAACCCAAATGGCAAAGGTGGTAATATGTACCGAACCGCCGGCCGGTCGTTTCGCTCTTCACCACATACGTCCGCCCAATGCGCTTAATCATTGTCCGCGGGCACAATTTTTGCAAACCGGTGCTTGCCCACGCGCAGTTGGCTGCCAGACCGGAGGATAATTCGCTCGCTTGCGTCTTTCAGTGTATTCCCGTCGAGCTCCACCGCACCCTGCGCAATGAGCCGCCGAGCTTCGGACTTTGACGGCGCCAACCCCGCCGCCATCACCAGATCCAACGCAGTCTGCTCGTTGGGCGACACCGCCACCGTTGGCGCGTCCGCCGGGAAACCGCCGCCGCTGAACACCGCGCTGAACTCGGCTGCTGCGCGCCGGGCAGCGCTCTCGCCGTAGTATCTCGCCACGATTGCTTCGGCTGTGCGCGCTTTGGCCTCGCGCGGCGGTTGTTT
>CAYPCM010000010.1:0-24486 GCA_964409225.1 uncultured Candidatus Saccharibacteria bacterium | reverse complement strand
CCCGAACGCCGGCTCGGACAGAACTTTCTCGTGGATCAAGCCGTGCGCGATCGGGTGATCCAACTCGCGGCAATCCAGCCCCACGACATCGTGCTTGAAGTCGGACCCGGGCTCGGTGTGCTCACCGAAGCGCTCGCGCAACGCGCGCGGCGGGTGGTGGCGGTTGAGAAAGACGGCCGGCTCGTTGATTTCCTCACCGGCGAGTTCGCCGGTACGGCGCGCGTCACGATCGTAAACAACGACATTCGACGCATTGACCTGACGAAACTTATTGGCGGGGAAGCACAAAACACCCGGACAGTCCGAGAACGCCGAAATTTAGTCTTCGAGCTTGTCGAGAAGCCTAAACTTCGGCCTGCCAGTACGGTTGGTTCTCGACTGCGCTCGAACAATAACGAGTTTCCTGACGGTCTGGGTACAAGCTCCTCAACGCACGGGTGGAGCGTCGTCGCCAGCCCACCGTACTACCTTGTCGCGTTCCTCGTCCGCCAACTGCTCGACCTGGCGCACCCGCCTCGGCAAATAACGCTCGTGGTCCAGAAAGAGGTGGCCGATCGTCTTGCTGCCAGGGCAGGGGAGATGAACCTGCTGGCGCTTGCAGCCAAGCTGGTAAGCCGCGTGGTCAAACACGACCGCATCTCGCGCCGCGCCTTCTGGCCCCAGCCAAAGGTAGATTCTGCGATCGTGACGCTCGTGGCGCACGCCGAGCACAACCGCCCCCTCCAGCGCGACGAAGAACGCCTGTTCTTCGATTTTGCTCGACCGCTGTTCCGAGGAAAGCGCAAACAGATCCTCGGGAGTATCAGCCGGAGCACTGGAGCGCCGTCTAGCCGGGTCGAAATCGAAACAGTGCTTAGGGGCGTCGGGGTGGCGCCGGAGGCGCGACCAGAAGCCATCTCTGTGGACAAATGGGTCGCCTTGTTTAGGGCTTTTCCTTGGAATCGCGTATAATTTAGGTAATGCATCGAAATATCCTGCAGTTGTTTTTGCTGGTGGGTTTTTTGAGTGTGGTCTTATCAGTCATTTCTTTTACCACCCCTAAGGCCGTAACGGTGAATAATGACCGCCGGAACGCAACGTCAAGCCCGCTCCAAGCCATTTTGGCACTGCCGCGAGGAGAGCCCGCCGGGGACTTGGCGACACCAGACGTGATGGAACAGCCGATTTCGACGACCGCGCCCGAGTCGCGCCGGCGCGAGCGTCCGGCTAGCGGCCCGCTCCGGCTTATTGAAGAAATCCAGCCAGCCACGCTGTCCGCGGTTGACACACCTGCCGCATCGCCGCCGCCACCGACAAAACCGGCCATCGTCACCACCGCAGACGTCGTCAACCGTCTTGACCACGCCTCGTGTAAACTTCCGGCGCACACCAAAGCGCTGGCCAAACAAAACCTCGCCGCTGTCGGCAACTTGGATCAAACAGAAGCGAACCGCGTGTGGGATACGTTCGACGAGTTCTGCCGCCGAGACTTTTCGCTGTTCTACGAAATCCAGAAGTCGGAAGATCTCGCCCGGAGCCGCCCGGCGCCGGAGACGTCCCTCCCGAACGCCGAAGCACTCGAAGGAATCACGTTGAGCCCCGAGGCGTTCCGGCAAGTTGAAGAGTTTGTCTCTTCGGTCTGGCAGGCCCAGGGATACAACTCTGAATTCCCGGGCGAAGGCGTGCTCAAACCGCGTTCCGATGGCGCCCTCGGAGCCGCGATACCGGTCGCGACCGCACCCCTCGGCGTTCAGTGCGGCGGACGAACAACCGCGCCACAAGGCCTCGGTCCGAACTGGTGGACGTGCAAGTGCACCGGCTGCTGCATCCCGTGCGGGCTTGGAGGATGTTGCCTGCCCAGCTGCGAACTGGGTTGCCGGCCCTACGCGTACCTGTGGGATTCCATTACCGGCATCTGCGGGTGCGGACTATAAAGAGCAAAAATGAAAAAGCAAAGAGCAAAAATACAAATCAAAAACAAAAAATCGCCGCAGGCGATACCTAATTTTTCCTTTTTGATATTTGATTTTTGATTTCATTCCAAGGTGCTCCACAAACTCCTCAATTTCAACCGCCTGAGCAAACTCGTGATGGTCGCAGCGACCATTGCGGGAGTTGTTTACGTCGGCCAGTGGTTTGCACGGCCGGGAGCGCGGACCGCAGACGACGAACATGCCGGCACCGCGAACATCGGGGCAGCGAACCCGGCGCAGCGCGCCGATGCGGCAGCGGCAGCAGCGCCGGCAGTCCCATACCGCTTCGACGCGGATACCGACAGTGATGGCCTCGCCGACGCAAAAGAGTTCATTTACGGAACCGACCCGCGCCGCACTGACACCGACGGCGATGGCCATACCGACGCTAGCGAAGTTCTGAATGGCTATGACCCTTTGATTGCCGGCAGCGCTCGCTTACCGGAAAAACCCACCAACTTGACCCAGCGCTATCTGTCTCAAGGGGGTCAGCCGTCCACGCTTGAAACCGCCAAGGTTATCGCTTTTCTGGCTCGCGAGCCGGATCTCGCTTTCCAGCTGCCGGTGGTGAAACCAGACGCCTCTGCCGACGCAAATGAACTGGGCCCATACCGCCAGACAATTGCCCAGCTCACGCTGCCGCAAGAAAACGTTTCGTATAACGAACTCGCGCGCGCAGCGCTCCAAGATAAATATGACCACGCTGACCGTATCGCGGCCGCGTTCGCTGAACTTGCTGCGGTTTGGCAGGCCCGAAAAGTGCCGGCCGCCGCCGCAGAGATCCACGCCAAAGTCGTGGGCCTGCTGCGGCTCGGAAACGAACTTTTTGCCGAACTCCATGAGGCCAAGCAGGATCCGGTTCGAATCATTTGGAATATGGAACGCGGCCGGGCGCTGGCCGCAGTGGCCGAGGAAATCCGGCGCGATGGCGCCCTACTAAAATAACTTCATGCCTCGCCTTGGCCCCAAAATCGCCGTAATCATTGTCGTGGGGTTTGCCTTAGTGCAGGGATACCGCATCAGCAAACTCCAGCCGTCGCCGGCAGCCAAAGATCTTCCGGAAGCGCCGCGGCAGCCAGGACTCGCGAGCGATCTTCTGCCTGACAGCGCCGCACTGCCAACCCCGCCCAGTTCTGCCCGCAATCCCGGAGACGATACCGTTGCATCGTGGCTCGACGAATTTACCCGAGACCGCCAAGCCCCCCCGAAGGCGGATGCGCTCAACGCCGAAGAGAAACAGCAACTCGTGGACTATCTCGTCGCTTCCTCGAACATCCCCTTTCCGCAAGATCCCGTGTTCCTGCGCGAGGCGTTTCTCGAAAACAAAGACGGTGAGCCCGCAAAGCTTGACCAAGTGATCAAGGGGTTCGAAGACGGTTTTGCCGTGCTCCTAAAACTCGCGCCGCCGGAACGCCTGAAAGCAATCCATGAAGCGAGCGTAAGTCAAATTTCAGACCTTATGGGTGTCTACAAAGAACTCCGCGGTGAGACCGGCAAGTCGCTCACCGAGGTCTGGCAGGAACCCACCATGACGGGATTGCGCGAGCGGTCGAGCCGCACGATCGCGGAACTCCGCGCCCTGGCGAACCGCTACCAGCTCGACCTGCCGCCGGACGTAATACCCGAATACGCGTTGTGATAAAAAAGATTGCCATATTCACCGTGTTCCTCGCCGCCGTCTTCACCGCGGCGTATGCGCCTCATGCCGAGGCGGCAGTGCCCACTGCAGTCGTCTCCTTTGAGGCAAATACCGCGTACGAGCAGAGTCTCGAGAAATTCCTCTTGGGGCCCTTCTCGGGATTCATCTCGTCGTTCACGACCTCGTTCTTCTCGACGTTCTTCGGCGCGCTTCAACAGCGCAACGAAGATTTCCAGAAAACATTCGAGCTCGGCAAGATCGAGGCCGCGCGCGAGGATGTCAACAAGCTCACGTTCGACACGCTCCGAGAACTCAAAGAGGGTGCCTTGGGTGGCGTAATCGTGGGCAACCCCAATGAAGCCCGGGCGGTTATCAAAGGGATGGGATTCCGCACGCCGCCGGAGATTGCCGAATCGAGCGCGCGTTGCGCGAGCGGAGCGCGCATCAACGGCGACTGTCTCGTGGTCAAACGCGAGGGCCGGATCGTAACGAACGTTGACCACTATCTCTACGAAGAACCCGTCCAGAAAGCGCGCGACTATGTGAACTGCTACTACAATCTCCTCGAGTGGCGCCAAGCGAACGACGGTTTTGCGACCTATAGCATCCTTTCGAGCCCCGATCCAAATAGCCCCTCTCCCACGCACATTCGAGACAGCATCCTGCAACTTGATCTCCAAAAAATAAGCGTGCTCGCAGATCTCCAGCGAACCGAACGGGGGCTCCAAAACTCGCCGCCCGTCTCGTGGTACCGCGGCGGAGATGTCTCGCAAATAAATTGGGACCGCATCAAAGAAAGCGGCGCCGAGCGCGACAAACTCCTTGATGTCAACAAGTGCGACATCATCTTGCGCAACATTACCTGCCGCGATGCCGTAGGGTGCTTTAACGCTTCGCGCTTGTCAGACCTCGTTACGTACGACTCGGAGAACGCTCCGAACGACAATCTTCGATTCCTCGAGCGAAACTACCTCCAGCAAGGGTTCGACGCGAGCTTCCTCAATGCGCCCCCGGCCGACCTCCTAAGCCCCGATTTCCCGACGGTGAAGGTCAACGTCGGCACCAGCCCGACATGGGATTGGCGCCTCATTGACCAATCGCGCAACCCCATGAATACGTTGAGCGGTCTCCGCGAGAAGGTGTCGGCAACTGTCCAGCGCCTCATCGCGGAGGCGCACGAGAACCGCAAGGCCCAGTTTGTCGCGGGGCAGGGGGTACGGCCCGAAACATACCTCATCGGTTTTCCGGATACCCAGGCCAAGGCGGAAAACCTCCGGGGGAAGTACTACTTCATTGATACCGAAAACATCATCTCGCCTTCGTTCATTCTTCTGGCCAAGGTGCAGGCGGCAATCCAAGCGCAGTTCGACCTTGCTCAGAAAGCATACAAGTACCCGCCAGAGGCGAATATAAAAACCGATAAGTACCCCTTCGTCGGGTTTGAACGAAACCTCTCCGATGGATCGCCGAAGCCGGTCCAGCTCGAGGTTCCCACGCTCAAGCCCACAATCGACAAACTTCCAGCACCCTTCGAGGACTTCGGCCAATACCTTAACCTCCCCTCGTCCTTGGTGGATAACCCCGCCGCGTACGCCCAAAACGGGCCGCCGAACACCCAGACGAAGACGCCCAACACCAACTACCTCAACAAGTTCTTCAAAGAGGTGCTCCAGCTGCACGAGCGTTCGTTCGGCGACGTGCTCGCGCTGTGGTTCACCGATGAGGCGAGTTTCTTCCGGCCGCGGTCCAACGTCTCCCAGTTCTTCTCGAGCCCGGCTGCGCTCTCAAGCGTGAGCTCCGCGCTCGAAACGAGCGTTTCTCGGCTCGATGCTGCCATTGCCGAACTGGAGAGGACCGAGGGCGTCTCGAACAAGGCCGAACTCCTCGCTGCCAGCCGCGAAGCACGGACGCGCCTCGAGGAATCCCGCAACCACCTCCGCGCCGAAAATACCGCAACCGCCCAGACGATCTACGGCAATGTCCTCGAGGCGGATCTGAAGGTGGCGTTGGTGGAACGCGGCCTGGCCGGAACATCGACTGCCGCGGGCTTCCGCGAGGCGCGCGCCGGCATCGGTACCGGATCCCCGGCGTTTACCCAGCTCGAACGGGCGGCTACGCGCGAACAGGTAAACTACGCGCTCGAAACCGCCAATCAAGCGAGGACGATTCTCGGGTCGGTGCCCGGCGGCGGGGCAGCAAGCGCCGAGGTGGGGCGCGCCGTCTCCATGCTGCAACAAACCGACAATCTCGTCCGTCAGGCCGGGGCCATCAACACCGCGGACATCACCCGCCGCACCAACGAGAGCATCGCCGTTCTGCGTAACGCGACCGGCATCATCGGCCAAGCCGGCGCGCCTGCCTCTGGCGCGTACCAAGCGCTCGGCCGCATCCAAACCGGCATCTACGCTATAGAACGCGCCCAAAACGTTCTCACCGACGCCAACCGCGTGGGCGCGCTTATCGCGAGCGGCGACCCGCTTACGACGCTCACCGGCATCTCACAGGCGCTCAACATCTTTGGGTCGCTCCAGAACCTCTTCAGCGGCTTTGGCTTATCCGGCCTATTCGGCTTATGACCGCACGCACGCGAACCGCCCTGTGGGTAACCGTGCCGCTCGCCGCCGCGCTGCTCCTGCCGCAGCTTGCCGGAGCGCAAGCGAATGCCATCGTAGATTGGGTCGGCGGCGGGGCAGTTGCACTGCTTCTCAAGCCCATCGTCGTCGGGCTCTTTCTCATCAACTCGATCCTCAACTACTTACTGCGCGCAGCCGCAGCGATGCTCAACCATGTCACGAGCGGCGACTTTCTCGCGGTCCCCATCACGCAATACCCCATCGTGCAGATCGGCTGGCGGATCACGCGGGACCTGGCGAACATGGCGTTCGTATTGGTATTGCTCTACCTCGCCTTCGGCATCATCTTGCGTCTCCCCAAAGTCAATGCCAAACAGATCCTCCCCAAACTCATCGGCGCGGCACTCCTCATCAATTTCAGCTTGGTCCTCACCGGGTTCGCCATTGATATTTCGAATCGCGTGATGCTCCTGTTTCTCGATCCCATCACGAAAGGCGACGTGGCCGGAGCGCTTCTTACCGGCAGCAAGCTCATCGAGACGTACGGGAGCGCGCTCTTTAGTTTACGCTTGAGCGCCCAGCTTTCGGACGTTACCGGAGCGGTCTTTACGATCGTCTTTACCGCAATCCTCACCGGCATCTTCGTCGTACTCGCGCTCATGTTCGTAGCCCGCCTCATCATCTTCTGGCAAATCGCCATCATGGCGCCGCTCGCGTGGCTTTCTGCCGGTATCCCCATCCCGGGGATGAACTTCTTCGCTAGCTGGTTTGATCGCCTCAAGCGGTGGCTGTTCTGGGGACCCAAGGCCGCATTCTGGGTGTTCCTGGCGGTTATGTCGGCGCGCGCTTTCCAGAACCAAGCCCTCCAGCAGTACTGGGCGCCTTTCGATTTGAGCAAGCAGTCAAATCTCCTCGCTGCGATCCCGAATGCGCTTTTGAACGCCGCAACACCCATACTGCAATACATCGTGATCGTTGTGTTCCTCTTCAACGCGATCAACGCGATCCGCGAAGGCACGGCGCAGGAATTAGGCAAATACTTGAACGTGGACGCGATCCTCGGCAAACTCCGCAAACCCTATCAAGCCGCCTGGCGAGCAACCGGCGTCCCGGGCGGGGTCAAGCAACGTTGGGAAGAAGCTAAAAAAGAAGGGGGGGTAACTATTGCCGGGCGGCGTATTCCGCTCTTCCCCAGTCCTAAGGCACGAGCCAGACGAGAAGCTCGCGTGGCTGGATGGCTTGGCTCGAAGCGAGCTACGGCACGCCTTACTACAACTGAACGCCGTGAAGAGGTAAAGGAAACCCAGGAATCATTCAACTTGCAACCTAACGATATCCTAAGAGACGTTACAAATAACCTGTCAACTGCCGCTACCAATAATCAACCCCCCACCATGGCGCAACGTGCCGCAGCGGCTCAAGAGTTGCTCGGCCGGCGTGACTTTTTCCAAGACATTAACGCCCGAGCCGGTGGAGGAGCTGCGGGAAACGCAGCCGAGCAGGCCATGTATCGAACGCTCCGCTCCTTCATCCAGAGCTATGTAAGCCCATAAGCCCATGCCCTTCACCCTGCTTGAAGAATTCGACTACCGCGGCGAGATGCTCTACCCGCATCTCGCCATTCCAAGCACGACGCTCCAGGAACAGACGGCGTTAGCGCGCCGTATGCGGCGCCGACCGAGAGACGAAATTCTGCTTCTGTCGCCGACTGCCCTCGACCGGCCACCAATAGTCGCGGGACTCACCGAAGAACAAATCGAGGCGGTCATGCGCCTGGGCTCACTCAGCCAAAAAAAATACCTGCTTACTGCTTTCGACACCGCTAAACAGCTTGCCCAGATCGAGGCGGTCGCCGCGGCCCTTGGCCGCGAGGCAGGAGAGAGCCCCGAAGAAACTCGTCATCGTCTCGCGCGAACCCGACTATACATCAACGACCATCGCCACACTTTCATACCAGTCAATCCATGACCCCAGAAGAACAGACGCAAATAAAAACAGAGTGCCATGCCGAGTGGCAGCGGTGGATGTCAAAACAAGAGCGCTTCCCCGCGGGACTCCGGCACCTGCCGCTCGACGAGCTCAACCGCCTTTTAAGTTTTGCCGCGAGCGAAGAGCTCAACTCAATTGCGCGCGAACTTAACCTCACGCCCCAAACCCGCAGCCATATGGGCGAACTGACGTGGAGCTACGCTCTCCGGCACGATGCGGCGTTCGCGGACACCGCCGCGATCGGCCAGCGGCTCGGTGTTCCGCCGGAGACCGCGGCGCATATCGGCGACGAAATCAAACGACGCATCTTCCGGGTTTCGGCGACCCCGCCGAAACCGCCGCAGCCGCAAGTTTCTGGCAATCTCGTCAACCTTCGCCCCGATCAACCATCGCCGCCATCGTCGCTCGCGGAGTACAATAGAGAGCACCGATAAAGACATGCAATTCCAGGTCCCCCAATTCATTGACGTTGAAGATCAGGTGGTGGGCCCCCTTACCTGGCGGCAATTCCTGTATTTGGCCGCTGGCGGGGGGGTGCTGCTAATACTATGGTTCTTGCTCACGCCGCTGGTATGGTTTGTGGCGGCGGCGTTCGTGGGCGGACTCGCGATTGCTGCCGCATTCGTCAAAGTCAACGGCCGATCTTTCTTTCCCTTCCTCGCTTCAGTGCTAGGATTTGCAGTAAAACCAAGACAATATGTTTGGCGAAACCCGCAACCGACCCAGGAAACGCCCGCAAAGCAAGCGGAGCAAACGCCGCCATCAAAACCAAAAGCAAAAGAACACCTGACTGCTTCCAAAATTCGCGAATTGGCCTGGTCGCTTACGGCCAAAAAAGACCAGCCGAGGTGAAAATCCAAATGCCAAAATCCAAATTTCAAATTCTCGACGCGCTCGTGAAGGCCATCTCGAGTCGAATCGAGAGACTCGCTTGCTCGAATACTATTTTTTACACATCGAGCTTGTCGAGATGCTTCGAGCGAGTCGCGAGCTTGCCGAGCGGCGAGTCGAGAAGTTGACATTTGGGCTTTGGACTTTGAAATTTTCCTGAATATGCCAAAAACGAATCTGCCCGGCACCCAATCGTTTCTCGGCTTCGATGCCATCCGCGACGATGTCGTCGTGATGAAAGACGGCGCGCTGCGGGCTGTCCTTATGGCGTCTTCCATGAATTTCGAACTCAAATCCACCGAGGAGCAAGACGCCATTGTCTATGCGTATCAGGACTTCTTGAACTCTTTGGATTTCCCGATCCAATTCGTCGTGCATTCGCGCCGTCTCGACATCGAAGAATACCTCGTTCAAATTGAGGCCCGCGGCAAAGATCAACCCAACGAACTCTTGCGGCTGCAAACTGCCGAATACGCTAAATTCGTGCGCGGGTTTGTGGAACTCGCAAACATCATGGCCAAAACCTTTTACGTGGTCATACCGTTTACACCGGTGGAGCAAACAAAGGCGTCTTTAAGCGACCGGATTCTCGCGGCGTTCAAACCCCGACAAGCGCTCAAAGAGGCGGGCCGCTTTGAAGAGTTTCGCAACCAGCTCTGGCAGCGGGTTGAACACGTGATCGCGGGCCTAGGACGTTTTGGCGTACGGGCTGTACCGCTCAACACCGAAGAACTCATTGAACTGTTCTATTCGCTTTACCGGCCAGGTGAAGCGGCCAAGGCCGGACTCGAAGCGCTCCGGCAATTGGAATTTCGAACCTAACCAGAACTCATCTCGCAAACAGTTATTCTTCGAGCCAAGTCGAGAAGATAAGCCATGTATTTAAATTCCGAATTTGTTTCGAATTTCGATATTAGAATTTCGAATTTTTGATCTACCCCATGCCTTTCCCGTTTCTAAAATCAAAAGGGCCAACTGAGGTAAACGCGCCGACCCCTGCCGGCATTGCCGACTTCATAGCGCCCAGCGCCGTGGAAGTTGGCTCCAATTTTCTTACCATCGGCGAACGCCTCTGCCGCACAATTTTCGTCTTCGCCTACCCGCGCTATCTTGGCACAAACTGGTTCAGCCCTGTCATCAACCTCGCCCGCATCTTCGATGCCTCCGTCGCGATCGTGCCGGTTGATACTGGCCTTATTCTAAGACGGCTGCGCAAAAAGGTGGCTGAAGTGGAATCCACGATTTCCATGCGCCAAGAAAAGGGCTTGGTGCGCGATCCGCTCTTGGAAACCGCTTACCAAGACCTTGAAGACCTGCGCGACAAACTGCAACAGGCGCGAGAGCGACTGTTTTCAGCCGGGCTTTACCTCACCATCTATGGCCCGGATGAAAAAACGCTGGACGACGCCGAGGCCCAGATCCGCGGCCTGCTCGAAGCCCGTCTGGTTTACGCCCGGCCAGCCACGTTCCAACACGAACTCGGCTTCTCCTCCACCCTGCCCCTGGCCAATGACAAACTCCACGTCACCACCAATCTCACTTCATCGCCACTTTCAACCATTTTCCCCTTTGTCTCTTCTGAGCTCACCTCGGACCGCGGCATTCTCTACGGCATTAACCGACACAACAACTCCCTGATTCTTTTTGACCGATTTTCCTTGGAAAACGCGAACTCCGTCATCTTTGCCAAATCCGGCGGCGGAAAAAGCTATCTGGCGAAACTGGAGATACTGCGCTCGATGATGCTGGGCGCTGACGTCATTGTTATTGATCCGGAAAACGAATACCGGTATCTGGCCGAGGCGGTTGGCGGCAGTTTCATCAAAATATCGCTGGCTTCCAAGCATCATCTAAATCCATTTGACTTGCCCCGTCTGGCTGAAGGCGAATCGCCCGAAGACGTCTTTCGCGCGCATTTGGTAGAATTGGTCGGGCTTTTGCGGATTATGCTTGGCGGCATCACGCCGGAAGAAGACGCAATCCTTGACCGCGCGCTCGGTCAAACTTACGCCTCGCGCGACATCGTTCCCACTGCTGATTTTGCAAACGCCACCCCGCCTACGCTCTCGGATCTGCAGACCATTCTCGAAAACACTGCCGGCGCCCAAGAACTGGCCACGCGCCTGTCGAAGTATACAACCGGCAGCTACGCCGGGTTCCTGAACCAACAGACCAATGTCACCCTGGAAAACCAGTTTGTCGTTTTCAACATCCGCGACATGGAAGAGGAATTGCGGCCCGTCGCGATGTATCTGGTGTTGCATTATATCTGGAACGCGGTCCGGCGCGAACTCAAAAAACGGATTTTGTTCGTGGATGAAGCGTGGGTGCTGATGAAAGCAGACGACGGGGCGGCCTTTATGTATTCAATCGCCAAACGCGCCCGCAAATATTACCTGGGACTTACCACAATCACGCAGGACGTGGCGGATTTCATCAAGTCCAAATATGGCGAGCCCATTGTGACGAATTCTTCCCTTCAGATTCTGCTGAAACAGTCCCCGGCGACGATTGAGGCGGTGGCGCGCACTTTCAATCTCACTGACGAAGAAAAGTTCCTACTCTTGGAGGCGAACGTGGGGGAGGGGATATTCTTTGCCGGACTCAAACGCGCCGCAATCAAAGTCGTCGCCTCCTACAGTGAAGACCAGATCATCACGACCGACCCCGAACAGCTTATTGCGATTGAACGAGCGAAAAAGGAGCTCGCCGCCACGCAAATATAAAATGACAGTGCAAAAATCGAAAATGCCGAAGCGTAAAATCGTCCGCCGCAGGCGGTACCAAATTTTTGCTTTTTGATATTTGATTTTTGATTTTCGTGCTAACGTATGGCCGACACTCAAACCATCAGCCCACCGGAAACCGCGGCAGTCACCAAAGCGCCTGTGGGACCGCAGCGCTCGCGCGCCGAGGAGCTACTTCAGCGTCGCCGAATGGAACTCGAGCGCCGGGAAGCGGCAGAACGAGCTTACGCGCGTCGAGAACCCACGATCGAGTTCGGCGAATTCTTGCTGATGCTCTTTTTTGCAGGATGCCTTGATCTCGTTTCGCTCGTTCCCTGGCTCAACGTCGCGACCGTCTTCGTGGGGAATATTGTATTTAGTGTTTGGTTCTGGTTCAAACGACTCTCCTTCAAGAAACTCCGCTTCGTGTTCGCGATCGAGGGAATCATCGAAGCCGTGCCATTCCTTAGTATGCTCCCCGGCTTCATTGGCCTTATCGTCGCCGCATACGTCATCCACCGCGCTGGCCGCCTCCTCGAACAGCTCCCGGGCAGTACCGGGGTAGGCGGCATGCTCAACCGCCGAACGATACCATGACGCACCCTCGCCGTATCGCGCTACTCACGGTGCTCATGGTCCTGGGATTCTCGCTGGGGACGCTCCCGGCGCCCTCTGCACGTGCCGTGGTGGGGGCCGCATGCCCGACCGGCCAAAACGCAGAATGCGGCGACCCACTCCAGGTCTGCCGCAACAACACCTGCGTCTCGCTCGAAAATGAACCTCTGGAACAGCTCCCGATTCCTCCGCCGCCCGGTGAAACCGGACCCGTACGCCCGGGACCGGGCATCGCGAATTTCGTGCGCTACGTGTACCTGTTCGGCATCAGCTTTATAGGTGTCGCCGCAGTGCTCGCAATCTTCTACGGCGGGCTCAAATACTTCTTCTCGGTGGCAGGAGGCGCGAAAGAAGACGCGAAAGAGATACTGACCAGCGCGGCCCTGGGGCTTCTCCTTGCGCTCGGCGCGTACCTCATCTTGCGCACGATCAACCCGGCGCTCGTTTCGTTTCAACCAATCGAGGGAGACCTGTTCCAGCTTACGCCGCCTTCGACATCGAGTCCCTTCGCGATCGGAAGCAACCAACAGTGCTACCCAAGCAGCTTTGACAACTGCGATCGGGGGCTCTCGTGCCAAGGAGTGCGCAACCCAGAAACGAGGCAGATCGATTTCCGCTGCCTCGCCTCAAACCTCCCGCCCATCGGACCTAACCAAGAATGCAGCGAACGTCCCTACAACTGCGCGTCCGGCTCCGACTGCAGGCCCAACCCTGCCAATCCGTTCAGCGCAACGTGCGTACCCCGCGGGGCGGGCGGATCATTTTGACGAGACGTTCCGGCTCATCGCCAAGAGAAGACCCACCAGCACCCACCACACCAGCGCAAGATCCCCGTGCCAAATGGTCGTGTCGAGAAAGCCGTGCGCGACCGGAACAAACAACGCTAGCCCCACCGCCCCCAGGAACGGGGTGGTGTTTGTTTTGGCGAACGCAGGCCGGAGACGACGGAGAAGCACAACGAGAAGCCACACAAACCCGGCGAGGCCGAGGAGTCCAGCTTCGAGCCAGAACGTAAAGAATACATTGTGGGGATGGCGGACTGCCCATTCGGGATACGGCGGGTGCTTCGGTTGGTTCGCGAGGTACGCGGCTTGGAACGCGCCCGGACCGATGCCCCAGACGGGGTGGTCGCGCCCGATTTCAAACGCAACCTGCCAGATAACGCGCCGGGTGGTGAACGCGGGCTCGCGCACCTGAAAGGCGAATCCCGCCAGGACAACCGCGAGCACTCCTGCGGCGGCGATCTTCCGGCGCTGTGCGTGCCCTGATCGGCCAAACCAGAGGCCAGCGGCGAGTACAAGGAGTGCAGCGCCTATGGCACCCCATGACTGCGTCGCCAGAAACGGCACTGTCATGAGTACGCCCGCCCACCGGCTTAGGGTGCGCCACTCGTTGGCAATGCCCGATCCGCGCCGGCCCAAACCAAAAGCCAGCACCACCAAAGGCGCAAGATACATAGCTAGCGCGCTAGGCGAATCGTACCAGCCCGCCAGGCGCCCGTCAGCCGTGAGATTGCCGGCGACAAGCTGGAGAGTGGCACCGAGGGCAACCCCGGCCCCACCCGCAATAAGCCCGCCGCAAACCTGCCCCGCGCGCACGTCCCCGCGCCGAACCGCAACTGCGATCATGATCCCAAGGAGCATCGGGATAACGAATACCACCTTCACCGCGGCTAAACTTGAACGTAATACTGGCGACTGAAGCGTGGCGATGGCCAACCCAGCGAGAATTGCCGCAATCGGCAGAGCGATTGGCGCCACCACTGACCGAACGTCACCCCAAAACCGCTTGCTGAAGACCTGCAGCGCAAAACACGCCGCCAAAATTAAAGTCGCGGCCTCAGCCATGTTGAGCGCTAACGCCCCGACGTAAAAACGTATTGCGGCCAGCGGCAGAAACGCTAGTACGGTCGCAACCGCCCATTGAAAACGTCGCCACGCGAGCACCGCGAAGCCCGCCAGGATCAAAGTAATCACAAAGTAACCGGACATACTGGACACAATGTACATAAACTATCTATCCGGCGGCAGAACCGCCACGCGGTCTATGGCTGTAATCCGAAATAGTGCTATGTCTTCTTTGGTCCAAGCGCCCACAAACCACGCTGCCGCAAGGTAGCTTGCCGTAGCCGCAAGTCCAAGGGTCACAATGCCCTCGTTGCGTACAAGCCATAACACAAACCCCAAAACCAACGCCGCCGTGAAAACCCGACTCACTCTTTGCCACGCTGGCCGGAATCCTGAAGCGCGCCGCACCACCCGAAAAAGAAGGAGGGTTACGACAAATTCCGTAACCACCGTGGCCCAGGATGTACCCAGATACGAAAACCTTGGAATAAGCGCGAGGTTGACCGCAATCATGACCCCGAGCCCGACGACGTACGTCCACATCGCCTCTCGCTGCCGGCCAAGCACGACGACGGCACTGCCAAAAAGATTACCAAAAAAAATAAACAAAATAGCCACGCCCAGAATGGCCATCACCTCGGCGGCCGCTTGGAAGCCGGGCCCGCCCAACAACTCTGCAATCCGCGGGCTGGCAAACCAAAGTCCCACCATCACCGGCACTCCCGCCATCCAAAAAAGATCAAACAGGTGCTGCAAAAGACGACGAAAAGCCGCAGACGCATGGTGGAGCTCGCGAGTGAGCCGGGGGATCATGAGTCCCATGAACATTGCGGGAATGTAGATTAGGTTTTCCAGGACGCTGTAGCCAAGACCGTACACTGCCACATCTTCCCGTGGCTTCATAAACCCGAGCAGCAGCGCGTCACCCTTGAAATACAGCAGCGTGAAGCTTATAGAAACCGCCATAGGCCAGCTTTCACGCCACACCCCTTTGAGCCAGCCAAATGACGGACGTCCGGCGGGAGCGGCAAAATACCGCACGACCCACCGCAAAAACATAAATTGCACAATCCCAGACACAATAAGCGCCGCCGCCGCCCCGACAGTGCCGTGGGTCCGGCCGAGTATGGCCACTCCGGCCAAAAAAATGCTCCTAGCCGCAACCTCCGAAGCGGCTACCCAATGCATTGCTAAGTGCTTTTGGAATACCGCGATTAGTATCTGCGAAAGCGAATTGAGAATAAAAAACACGCTGACCACGGCAATGCCCAGGCGCACAGCCGCAGAAAAAGGAACGAACCAGCTAATCGTGATGCCGATGGCAAAGGCGGCTATGGCCGCTGCCGCCCGCAACCAGCCATAAGCACGCAATATCTCGCCCTCTCTCGCGCCCGACCGAGCCAAATCACGGCTCAAAAGCGCGGCTAAACCCCAATCTGCAGCCGCATGCAAGATGGTGCCGTAGGCGATTATAATGCTCCAATCGCCGTAATGGGCAGGGCCGAGTGATCGCGTCAACAGGCCAATGGCGATAACAGACAGAGTCGTGTTTACCACGCGACTCGCCATCATTAAAGACGCGTTGACTCCCACGCTGCTCATGGACTACCGAGTGCCACCGCGGTTGTCGCCGGCACACTGGCATCTCGCACCACCACGCACTCGGTTGTAACCGACAATACCGCCGACCGCGCCACGACCATCTCACGCAGGGCAGGTGACACCACCACGATTTCCAGCACTTCGCCGGCTGGAACGGTGAAGAGTGCATCTGTCACCCAACCCAAAGAAACGCCGGCCGCGGTGCGTACCGGTATTCTCAAAAGCTGAACTGTGTCTGTAAGCTCTTGGGGAAAACACGGTGCACTGGCGCTCCTCATTTGAAGCGTCGAGGAGGCAAAATCTACAATGGTTGCCAACTGATACCAGTTAGGTCGCCGCCACCAGCGCTCGCGCAACGAAAACGCCCGCACCGCGAAGGGTGCCGGCGCAACAGCGATCCGGGTTATGCGCCCCCGCCCCGCGACCCGAGCGCCGATAATCTGCCTTGCCCGCACAGTCATACCGCAGCCGTGCCATAGGGCTTGACTATGATTCGACGCTCCGCCCCTTCGCCCTCGGACTCGGTAGTAACATCTGGCCGCGTAGACAGTTCCAGATGGACGATCCGCCGCTCAAATGCGCCCATGGGCCGAAGACCAATGGGCCGACCCTCCCTTTTGACCCGTTGAGCCACCGAACGCGCCACGGCTCGCAAATATTCGGCGCGCTCATGGCGATAATTGTTTACATCGCACATGACCGCAGGCGCGCTCTCGCCCATGCGTCTGGCTATGAGAAGTCGAGTGAGGTGTTCAAAGGCGCGCAAGTTCTCGCCGCCCCGACCAATGAGAAAACGACCTTCGCGCATAGACACCATCAGCCGCCAAGGGTCGGGTCTGGTCCCGGGCTCCACCGAGACGCGAAAATCATCAAAGCCCATTGTGCCGAGCAGCTCCGCGACCGTACGCTCAACGGCGACAATGTGATCGTTCATGGACTCAAGGACTGGCGTTTCACCCATAATCGTTGGAGAATTTGCAGGATCGTTGAGGTAAGCCAATACAGCGTGAGCCCGGCTGGAAACTGAAGCGCGGCAAACGCGATGATAACCGGAAAAACATACGTGGCTTGTAGCGTCATGATTCGCGCGAAGTCCTGCTGGCCGCCTGCGGCTGGGGGGATTACGGTAAGTTTTGATTGTAAGAATTGAGCCATGCCGGTCAAGATAGCGGCCAAGACGTTCGGCTGGGCCAAGTTGAGTAATCCCAGGAACGTGGCATTGATTGTTTCCGGACGACTTACTGCCGAATACAAAAGCGACATGCTGCCCGGATCAGTGGCGCGCCGGAAAACGGTAAAAAGCGCAATGAAAATTGGTAATTGCACCACGATTATCAAACAACCTCCAAAAGGATTGACGCCGCGTTCGCGGTACAAAGCCATAGTCGCTTTGGCTTGGGCTTCACGACTATCCGCATGACGCTCCTGAATCTGCTTTAACTCCGGCTGAAGCTTGGCCAGCGCATCTTGTGAGCGAAACATCCGGCGCGACAAAGGATATAACAGCACTCCCCAAACAATTATCGTAAACAGCACCGTCGCCACTCCCAGGTCTTGGATGGGTAAAATGTTATAGATGATAACGAGCAGATTGAAAAACGGACGCACTAGAAACTGTTCAAACATAAGACCTCCTTCAAGGCACCGGATCAAACCCGCCCGGGGCCCAAGGATGGCAGCGGGCTATGCGTTTTAGGGCCAGCCAAAAACCGCGCCGAGCGCCGTAACGGCAAATGGCTTCGTCGGCGTACGCCGAACAAGTGGGCCAATGACGGCAGCGCCGCCAACCCATAGTAGCGCCTACCCAACCGTGATCAGGGGAGAGAACGCGTTGGTACCCGGCGATAAGGCCGTGGCATAGACGCACCACGACCGACTTGCCCCGTACAAATCGCGGCGCGATTCTACGGGGCTTGCTCAAACTGTCGGGCGAGGAGGCGGTAGCGCTGTGGGCGGGAATATTGGAGGATTGACGGTGAAACATAAATAGTAACTGCGGTCTGACGCGGCAGCGCGCCTTGTTGCCTGCACCACTCGCGCACTTGGCGGCGGATTTCGTTCCGCACAGCTGCCTTCTTAGACACTCGTCGTCCGACGACGACTCGCACCATGTCTGCGGGAGATCTTTTCAGTGTTACCCGAAACGCAACATTCTGGCTGCTTCTTTCCATGAACTCGGCTAAATTGAAATTTTTTTGCGCCTTTTGGAGCGCCTGCGCCGCAGAACGCGTGTGCCGCTGTTAGAGCGCTGGCGCGCCCTAAAGCCGTGCTTGGCGTGCCGCTTTCGCTTTTTTGTGACTGTAAGCCGCATGCTTTATTGAAAATATGATAGGGTGTGTTAAGTGTATTGAGAAAACGCGGGTTGGTCAAACTGTTAAAAACAACTGCCGTCAACGTTGCCGCACCGACCCAATGTGATATACAGATATTATCCACACGTTTTCCACTAAACAAGGGGGTTGACCTGGGGTGGGAGTATTTCAGGACTTCGAGTATACTTAAAAATAGCCGAACAATAGAGGGATCTCTAGCGGGGTTTACATAATAGGACTTGCCATGGATTTTATGAACTTGGAACAGGTTTGGCAGACTGCGCTCGGAGAAATTGAACTTCGTTTATCAAAGGCCCACTTTCATACGTGGCTGAAAAATACCACTCTTTCAAGCCATCATGACGGCGTAGCGCTTATAAGCTGCCCCAACGGCTTCACTAAAGAGTGGCTGGAGAATAAATACAGCAAGCTCATATTGCAGGCGCTCCGAAACGTGCTCACCGACATACGAGAAGTGAAATATATGATTGGGAAAGAAGCGTCGCTGGCGCCGGCGCCGTTGAAGCGTGCCCGCCTAACCGCGCCGGAGATAATTGGCGATGAACAGCTAGATTTCCGAGAATTGTCGGTGGACCCCCGCACCAATTTAAACCCCCGCTACACTTTTCAATCGTTTGTGGTGGGCTCTTTTAACGAACTGGCCCACGCCGCGGCCAAAGCCATTATCAAAAGCCCCGGTACCACCTATAACCCACTATTCGTATACGGGGGTGTTGGTTTGGGGAAAACACACCTTTTGCAGGCCACGGGCAACGAACTCGCAAAACAGCAAAATGTTTTTGTAAAATACGTGACTGCCGACCGCCTGGCGAATGAAATTGTATCAGCTATCCTTACCAACTCCATCGATCAGCTGAAAAACGAATACCGCAAGGTGGATCTTCTAATTGTTGATGACGTCCAGTTTTTGTCGGGAAAAGACAAGGTCCAAGAAGAGGTATTTCATACCTTCAACGTATTGCATCAGCGAAATAAACAGGTGGTGCTTTCGTCGGATCGGCCGCCCAAGGCAATCCCCACACTCACCGAACGTCTGCGTTCTCGCTTCGAGGGCGGGATGGTGGCGGACATAAACTACCCGGACCTAGAAACCAGAATGGCAATTATTAAAGCGAAATCAATTGAGAAGCAACTCCAGTTAGAGGAAGCGGTGGTTATGTATATCGCCAACCACTTCCAAAAAAACATCCGAGAATTGGAGGGTGCGATTAATAGAGTCGCCACCCAAACCCAAATAACCCATCAAGCGCCTAATTTACAAAACACCACAAAATGGCTGACGTCTTTAGTGAGCGAGCCGCACAAAAACACCACCCCCAAGCAGATAATTAAAGCGGTGGCTGATTTCTACGATCTTTCAGAAAGAGATCTCATTGAGCGCGGGCGAAAAAAAGAAATTGCCCGTCCGAGACAAATCGCCATGTACCTTTTGCGGGAAGAACTAAAAAACTCATATCCATTTATCGGCGCGAAGTTAGGCGGGCGAGACCACACCACCGTTATGCATGCTTACGATAAAATCACCAGAGAATCCGAGGGTAGTGAAACCCTCCAGCGAGAACTGCAGCTGCTTCGTGAGCGTATCTACAACGTGTAGATAACTTGAGATTAATCTCTAGATATCCACCTTATATTTTAGGGGTATAAAATCCCAGGTTGAATTATCCAAAACATTCCACTCCCGAAAGTATAAGAAATCCACTGATTATCAGAAGATCATATTATAGATAGTACTTTCATTAATCAACTATGATTTAATAATAAACGTCGGTTAATAGTTATAAATTTATGCGGTTTGTGTGCTTGCAAGAAAATTTAAAGTCAGCACTTGGAATTATTGAACGCATTGCCGGACGCAATAATACCCTGCCTATTTTGGGCTCGGTGCTATTTCGCAATGATCAAGGGCGTTTACGTCTAGTCGTCACCGATCTCGAAATTGGTCTTACCACGTGGTGTGCCGGAAAAATCGAAGGTGAGGGAGTGTTTGCTTTTCCAGCGCGTTTGCTCGCGCAATTTCTTACCCACCTGCCAAGTCAAATCAAGCTGCAGCTTGATTTTCGCGCCTCCAATCTCACTATTACCACCGAAGGCGCAAAAGCAACGTTTAGAGGGCTTGAACCAAAGGATTTTCCGATTATTCCCGCATTCAAACCGCAACATGTTTTGACCATGCCGATTACCCCCTTTGTAACCGGTTTATCCCAAATACTTCCAGCCGCGGCCACACATGAGGGCAGGCCCGAAATCAATGGGGTGTTTGTGCATTATCTAAACAAGGAGGTCTATTTAGCCGCCACCGACACCTTCCGACTCGCAGAAAAAAGTCTTGTCCCGAGCAAATACCAAAACGAGTCAGGCCTGGAGCTGCGCGCCATTGTCCCCACCCGGGCGATGCAAGAGGTGGTGCGGGTCTTCAGCGGTGTGTCTGGGGAAATGGTTATTGAACTAACCGACACGCAAGTGCGCTTTTTGGCGCCATCCATAGAGCTCGTCTCTCGGCTCAATGCCGGCGAGTACCCAAATTATCATGCTATAATCCCCACAAAGTTTGCCACCCATACGGTGGTGGCGGCGCAGAATTTGGCCAACACCATCAGGGGTGCAGCTGTGTTTGCAACAAAACTAAACAATATTCAAGTGGCTATTGAGGTTCCCAAGCGCGTCATTAGGGTATCAGCAGTAGACCCAGACAAGGGTGACCACACCGCCACAATTTCAGCCGAAGCGTCGGGCGATGCGCTCGAGGTTAGTTTTAACTACCGGTATCTACTTGACGGCGTAGAAGCGATTCCAACTTCAGAGCTGGAGTTTGCCGCTACCACCATTTCCAGTCCGGCGGTGCTAAAGCCCCGCGGCGACCCAAGTTTTCTTTATGTTATTATGCCCATCCGTAAGACCTAAACTACGTATAGGTCTAAATCGCGTCTTCCCCCCATTAAAACAGACGCTGGGCGGTCACGCTACTGGAAGCAGCGTGCCGCACCAGCAGCGATTATACCCAGACCGCCGCGAGGACTCAGTAGCGTTCTAAGTGGGGGCAAACATGGCTCTCGAAGCAATCACATCGGTTCTGGTGGAACGGGTTTCCTCGTTGTCTCCAAATCAAAGGGACTCTTTCCATACTATCACCCGCGAAGTCCGACTGCGTCTTCGCGGCCTTGTCGCTTCCGAGCAGATTAGTGAAGCGGCCCTGTATCGCGGCACCCTTACGATCCGCTGCCGGTCTGCGGCGACAGCCGCGGCGTTATATTTCCGCCGGGAAGTAATCAAGCAAAATCTAAGCGTCGCCCTGGGCGTATCCATAAACTACTTGCGTCTCAGAACGTAGTTATTCATTAACCCCGCTAGAAACCTAGTTCCTAGCGGGGTTTACCGTAAACGAAATGCGTTCGGATGCGCGATTACCCGCCGCGTCGCGCACCTTTACTTCCACCATGTGTTCACCGCCGTTAATGCCGTCTTGGCGCCAGCGTACCCGATAGGGGGGGTGGCGAACTTCTGCCACAAACTCTCCGTCCAAATAAAATTCAACCCCCTCAATGTCGTAGCGATGGACGAGCGCAACCTCCACGGTTATTGGGTCGTCTAAAACCGAGTTCAAGTTGGGGCTCAACACGGTGATTTTGGGAATGTTTTCTAAAGTGTGTACGTCGTCATATTCAACTGGAATATTGTCCCTGACGTTTAACTCCGGATGCTCCGTAATCCATTTTTGGAGCGCGTCTTCCCAGTTGCGGTATTGAGGATTTAGGGTTGGGTCTGAAGGAGGGGGGCCGTTCGGGTTTTGGGGGTCAACTACGCTCAAAATTGTATGCACGGATTTATACCGGCGAGTTTCGCGAAATTCAGGCGGGGTAAGGTCAGTGGCTAATTTTCCTGACACGCTGTCGATAGTAGCCACTGTTTCAATGTACGGTTCGCCGCGCAGCACTGATTTTTCAGCCGGCATCAAATCCGGCCCGCTAAATTGTTCCACCGGGGTGCCCGCTAGTATTTCTTGCATGAATGTATGCCAGATAGGTCCGGCTGCCAGCACCCCGGCGCCGCCTTTGGCCATGGGCTTAGCGTCGTTGTTGCCCACCCAGACGCCGGCGGCAAAGCTCGGGGTGTAGCCGACAATCCAGGCGTCACGGTAATTCTCGGTGGTGCCGGTTTTGGCCGCAACCGGCCTGTCTGGCAAAAAAAGCGAAGAGCGTTCTCCAAACACCGGCGCGCGGCTTTTGTTGTCGGAAAGAATATCTGTTACGAGTCGCGCAATCTGCGGCTCCAGCACTCGATGCGATTCGTCCTGCCACGCCTCAACGATTGTACCGGAAGAATCTTCAATGCGGAGGATGCCGCTAGTGGGATGCCGCAAGCCCTCTTGGCTAAATGCGCCATACGCCTGCGTCAGTTCCAAAAGCCGCACTTCAGCGCCGCCAAGCACAAGGGCCAGACCGAAACGCGAGCGGTCTTTTAGTGACGTAATGCCCATGGCTTCAGCGGTGTCTATGGTGTCGTTCACTCCGGCCAGATAAAGCGTCTTCACTGACGGAATGTTGAGCGATTGCGCGAGGGCTTGGCGCATGGTGACCGGGCCGCGGAAGCGATCGTCATAGTTGCTTGGCGCGTAGGGTTCGGTCGGGTTGGTGGAAAAATTCGTAGGTATGTCAAAAATTACCGTTTCCGGCGTGAATCCTTTCTTGAAGGCGGTGGCATACGCAAAGGGCTTAAAAGCCGAGCCGGGTTGCCGGAGGCGCAAGGCGACATTTACATTGCCGTCACGTTCGCGGTCGAAATAATCGCGCGAACCAACCATTGCGAGTACCTGGCCGGTTTTGGGGTCAACGGCTACGAGCGAGGCGTTGCCGGCGTTGTAACGTTGTTCATTGCGCGCAGCACCCTCCCGCACCACGCGTTCGGCCACGGCCTGCATCTTGGCGTCGAGGGTGGTGATAACAGTGAGGCCAGCGCGTTCCATAACATCAGGGCCGTAGCGTTCCTCGAGCTGGCCGCGCACCCAAAAAACGAAATGCGGGGCGCCAATGCGTTCTAGGCGGGGCTGAAACGCGAGTTGGGTGGCCTTGGCGGCAGCGCGGTCTGTTTCAGTCAGGTACCCCTGTTCAAACATTTTGTCCAAAATAAGGTCTTTTCGTCGCAGTAACTCTTCTGGTTGGTTGCCGTAAGGCGAATAGTAAGACGGCGCTTTTGGGAGGGCGGCGAGGGCCGCAGCTTCAGTCACGGTAAGATCCCGCGCTGATTTCCCAAAATAGGATTTACTCGCCGCCTCCACTCCATAAGCGCCGGCGCCGTAAGGGATTTGGTTTAAGTAGAATGCAAGTATGTCGTCTTTTCGATAAAACAATTCAAGTTCAATCGCGAGCACTACTTCGCGCACTTTTCTCGTCCAAGTTCTTTTTGCCGTTAGCAACGAGTTTTTTACGAATTGCTGGGTGATGGTGGATCCGCCTTGGCTGATACGCCGGCCGCGCAGATTGGCAATGGTTGCCCGCACGATGCCGCGAAAGTCAATGCCGCGGTGTTTGTAGAAGTTCACGTCTTCAATGGCTACGGTCGCATCTTTCAGGTGCTGCGGGATTTGGTCAGCCGGGATAACGGTGCGTTTTTCTTCGCCGTGGACTTCGTACAGCAACACTTCTCCGGTGCGGTCGTAGATTTTGGTTGATTCAGCCAGCCGGACTTGGCCCAATGATTCTGGCGTGGGCAGGTCTTTGGCGACGTACAAAAACAGGGCGACGGCGGCGAGTACACCCGTAACCGCCACCAGTAAAAACATCTGGACAAGGCGTCGCAAAAATCGCCGGCTCAAGCGGCCTCGGCTTACAATCTGACGAGCGGTCATGGTGAGCCGTATTGTACCATCAACCAGTAAACCCGCAACCAATTAAAAGGGCGCAGCCGGTGCTGCGCCCTGAGGGTTACGCTCCTCGGAGCGGAAGACGAGGAGGTTCGAGTTCGCGCATCGCGCATCGGTAGCTCTCCCAGATGGCCTTCGGGACATCCTCTCCAAGGTGCGGAACCGAGAACGGTTGGGGCTCGATGAGGGCGCGATCCTCGAGGAGGCGCAGACGGTCCTCCGACCGCACTCGCACGCGCTCGTCCGCAACCAAGCAGATGCCGTGGGGGAACAGGAAGTAGCCGTAGTCGCGGTTGATGGGTGCGGCAAGCAGCACCCACTCGTGCGGGTTCCGTTGCGAGAACCCCGGCGCGGCCTGGCCGACGTGCTGGACGACCGTTTGCGATAGGTCCCGGATGCGCTTAATGGCGAGGATGTGCCACTCGGCTGGGTGCAGGCACTCCCACAAATCCCACTTGG
>CAYPCM010000009.1:0-26673 GCA_964409225.1 uncultured Candidatus Saccharibacteria bacterium | reverse complement strand
CTCTTCGATCAGTATATCGGACACGGGCAGCGTATCAAGGATCGCCAAAGAAAGGATGGCCCCGGCTTTCGCTTTGGTCGCCCTTGGTCGCGGTTTACCGTGTGAGGAGTCGTTTCGCGCACTTCTTCACCGCTCGCTTCCATGAATCGGAATCCGTGGTGTCGATCTCGGCGAAGATGACGAGCGGGAACTTTTTGAGAGCCCATTTTCCGCCGCCCTGATTGACCCAAGCGTAGTGATGAGGCGTGCGTCGCCACATCTCGCGAACTTTCACCGCCGCGCCTTTCGACTGTTCGCTTCCTTGCAACTTGGACTTCGCGCCGCCGAAAAAGTCGTCAACGCGATTATGGTAGGTTGCGGTGAGAACGCGGCCCACCATGACATCAAAATCGCAGTGAGTGCGAACGAAGACAAGGCGAGCGCCTGCTTTGTGTGCCTTCGCGCGAACGCTCGCTCGCTTCTTTTCGTCCACGAAGTCGGAATCAAGAATGACGTTGCCGCCTTGCCTCACAACTTCGACGGCGGCGTTCTCGGCGATGGCGCGCGACTTCTCATAGCGTTCGCCCTGCTTGCGAAGCTCGATACGAATGTCGTCGCTCTTGATGATCGTCGCGCCGATGTGCTTGGCAAGCTCTTGCGCTACCGAACCCCTGCCGGATCCAACGAGACCAATGATGGCTACGATGACCGGCTTTTCAGTCTTGCGCTTCTTGATGGCGAGCTTCGTCGTGAACGCGACTTCTGCGGTGCGTTCCTTCTTGGTGAGTGTTTCGCGTTTGTGAACCATAACTCCAATTATGCACGGTCGAGTATTCTGAATTTAGCGCGAACCCATTTTGAACGAAATTGCTGGCCGCTTCGCTCGGGCGGCGCGGGCACTTGTCATGAGCTTGTCGAATGGTTCCCCAACCTTGACTTGTTTTAACTTGGTCGGGCCGGTGGGATTCGAACCCACGACCTCCTGCTCCCAAAGCAGGCGCGCTAGCCAGCTGCGCTACGGCCCGATTACTATGCCGACCCGCCGCGATCACGTACCCACGGCATCGCGGCACCCGTCTTAAGCGGCTCGGACTGCCTCGTTTCCCCGCGACTCCAAAGCAAACGCTTACCATGAGGCATACCATACAACGCTGCGGGTTGGGCCGCAAGGTTGTGCATAGCGCCGTGGTGAGTCCGGGGGCAGTCGTGGTATAATTTCTGGCATGGACGTTCGAGCGATCCTCGCCGAGCTGAATTTCGTGCACGAATGTCGAGAAAACCGTCTCGGGTTGTTTGAGTGTCCGAGTTTTCTGTTCGTGCTGATGGGATTGATTACGATCATGGCCATGCTGGGGACGTACTTTACCGCGACTCGTTTTGTAGACGAACCCGAAATGGCGGCGATGCTGGTGATCGTGGTTACGGTGGCTCTTCTCATTATCGGCCATTCTATTATCACCGGCTTCAACAAGATCGCCGAGGCCAATCGCATGAAGTCAGAATTCGTGAGCATTGTTTCGCATCAATTGCGCACGCCCCTTTCGGCTCTGAAGTGGTCGCTCGGGCTTTTGTTGTCGGGGCGAGTGGGCGGGTTCGATCCCAAGCAACAGGAATACCTTAATACGATTAGAGGATCGAATGAACGCATGATTCGGTTGGTCAACGATCTTCTTGACGCCAACCGGATCGAATCCGGTTCGTTTCGGCTCAAGGATGAATCGATTTCTCCCGCTGACACAGTGCGGGCAGTCATCGCCGATCTCGGTCCCCTGGCCAGAGCGTCGAAGATAGCGCTGGTGCTTGACATGCCGGCTGACCTGCCGGCTGTGCGTGGAGACAAAGATCGGCTGTCCGTGGTCGTTCAAAATCTCGTTGAAAACGCCATCAAATATACACGCTCGGGATCAGTCCGCGTCGAGGTCAGAGCGAACGATCCTTCCGTGCGTTTTTCGGTTGTCGATACTGGCATCGGCATTCCAGTGCGCGAGCAGAAACAGGTTTTTCAGAAGTTCTTTCGATCAACGACGGCCACGAAGATCCGGTCTGTGGGCACGGGGCTGGGGCTATTCATCGCGCGGGCCATTGTGGAGGGGATGAATGGAACGATTGGGTTTTCGTCGCGCGAAGGAGAAGGGAGCACTTTTTGGTTTACTTTGCCGATGACGCGGCAGGCGCCGCAGGTCGTGGCGGCGCCCCAAGCCGCCTCGTCTCCGTCTTTATCCCGTTAAACAGACTATCCGAAAACGCCAAAATTTAGTCTTCGAGCTTGTCGAGAAGCCTAAATTTTGGCTTAAAAACGGCGTATTGTTCTCGACAAGCTCGAACAATAACGAGTTTTCGGACGGTCTGCAAAGCGCAATTTGGAGTAATAATTCATAACATCCGAAACATATGGGAAAAATTGTTTTCGTTGAGGACGATCCTGTCCTCCAGCAGACATTCGCGGACTTTCTCAAATCGGAGGGTTACCACGTTATAAGCGCCGCGGACGGCGCCGAAGGCCTTGAAACCATCCAAAAAGAAATGCCGCAGCTAGTGCTGCTTGATCTCATTTTGCCCAAGATGGACGGATTTGAAGTTTTGCAGACCATCAAAGCAGATGAGAAGACCAAAGACATACCCGTAATCGTGCTTACCAATCTCGAAGGCACGGGCGACGTGGAACGCGCCTTGGAATTGGGGGCGACCACGTATCTGGTGAAAGCCAACTACGAACTAGATGATATTTTAAAGAAAATCAAGTTGGCCTTGCCGGATACGAAGAGTTAACCATTCCACAAATTCGAGATCCAAATATCGAAGTTCCAAACCTTTTGGGCGGAGTTTTTAGAATTTAGGGTTTAGAATTTAGGATTTTTCGACGAGTATGCGCGTTGATCCGGAGCAACTCAAGACCTTTCTTCTCGACGCCGGTTTAGCCACGGAAGACAAGATTTTGGCCGCCGACGCCGAAGCCAAACAAAACGGCAAGAAACTGGCCGACGTTTTGGTGAACGCCAAAGTGATCACGGCGGAGGAGCTAATTAAGCTCGAGGCGTACATCCTCGGGGTGCCTTTTGTGGATTTGGTTCAAGAGCAGGTGGATCCGGCGGTGTTGAGGTTTATTCCCGAGGCGCTCGCGCGTTCGCACAATATTGTGGCGTTCCGAAAGAAAGCGAACGCCCTTGAGGTGGCCATGCTTGATCCGGAGGATCTCCAAACGATTGATTTTCTGCGTAAAAAGACGCGTCTCAAAATCCTGCCGCGGCTCACCACGCCTGCCTCGGTTAAACACATTCTGCAACAGTATCAAAAGTCCCTCGAAGCCGAGTTCGGCGAAATCATCAAGCAGGAGGTGACGGGGCTTATGGCTTTGCCCGAGGGCGAGGCCGAACCAGGAGTCGCGGGCGAGGATTTGGAGAAGATGGCGGAGGATTTGCCCATTGTGCGTATTGCGGACACGCTTCTAAAGCACGCAATTCTCCAAAACGCTTCCGACATTCACATTGAGCCGTTGGAGAAGGAGGTTGTGGTGCGTTACCGGATAGACGGAATTCTGCGCGACGCGATGACGCTGCCCAAAAACGTTCAAGAGGGTCTGACGGCGCGGGTCAAGGTGCTCGCGAACCTGAAGCTCGACGAACACCGTCTGCCGCAGGACGGCCGTTTCAAAGTTGAAACCGACGAGTACAAGGTCTCATTCCGTGTTTCCATCATTCCCATCTTCGACGGTGAAAAGATTGTTATGCGCCTTTTGCGGGAAAACGTTCAAGGACTTACGCTCGAAGCGCTGGGCCTGCGCGACCGCGCTCTAGAACTGGCTCATCAGAACTTGAAGCGGCCGGTGGGCATGATTTTGGTGACCGGTCCGACTGGATCGGGCAAAACGACGACGCTTTACACCATGATGGATATTTTGAACACTCCGGAAGTGAACATCGCTTCAATTGAAGACCCCATTGAATATCGCATGCCGCGCATCAACCAAACGCAGGTGAAGCCCCAGATCGGACTTACCTTTGCCAATGGGCTCCGGTCTTTGGTGCGTCAGGACCCCGACATTGTTATGGTGGGCGAGATTCGAGACGACGAGACAGCCGGACTCGCTATCAATGCGGCACTCACCGGGCACCTCGTGCTTTCGACTTTGCATACCAACAGTGCTGCCGGCGCCCTTCCCCGGCTCATTGACATGAAAGTCGAATCCTTTCTCATCGCTTCCACCGTCAACCTTATAATCGCGCAACGCCTCGTGCGCAAGCTCTGCGACGAAAAAGATACTTATCGGCTCACGGCTGAACAGGTGGTCACGCTTAGGCGTGACGTTGATCTGGACAGCGTTCTGGCTTTACTGGTGCAGAGCAAGGTCGTGGCTAAAGACGCGACCTGGGAAGGCATTGATTTTTACAGACCCAAGCCCTCCAAGGAGTGCGAAGACGGATATCATGGCCGGCTCGGCATCTATGAAGCTTTGGCCATAACCCCGACCATCCGAGAACTCATTACGCGTTCCGCAAGCTCTGACGAACTGGAAGCGCAGGCGCGCAAAGAAGGCATGGAGACAATGGTGGAAGACGGGTTCGTGAAGGCGGTGCAAGGGCTCACGACCATTGAGGAAGTGTTGAGGGTGATTAGGGAGTAATCGTGGAATTTTCAATGATCAATTATCAATAAACTTGACAATCGTAGTTGTCATTCCGGAAAACTATAATTGTCATTCCGTGCCGCGACACGGAATCCACGATCTTGGATTCTGGCTTTCGCCAGAATGACAGTGTGGATTCTGATTTTCATCAGACGACATAAATGTCGCTTTCGTCAGAATGATATAAATTGATAATTGAAACTTTTCCGTCGATGCCCACTTTTACCTACGAAGCCAAAACTTCTGCCGGTCAAGCCAAGACCGGCACTGTCACTGCCGCCTCGACAGACGATCTCTCGCAGACACTGCGGACCGAGGGATATATTTTGGTTTCTGCCAAGGCAGCAGTGACTGCGGACCGTGAATCGCTTACCTGGTTCTATCGCATTCAGCGCGTCAAACTGGTGGATAAAATAATGTTTGCGCGCAATTTGGGCGTCATGATTAGCGCGGGACTCAGTATTACGCGGGCCCTTACCGTTATGGCGCAGCAGACTGACAGTCGGAAGTTGAGTTGGGCACTCGAGCGGATATCAGAATCGGTCAACCGCGGGGAACCGCTTAGCGATGGTCTGGCCCAGCACCCCGCAATTTTCAACGAGCTCTTTGTCAGCATGGTGCGAGTAGGCGAAACCGCCGGCAATTTGGAAGAGGTCTTGAAGCTCATTGCGCGCCAACTCCAGAAGGAATACGACCTGGCAAGTCGCGTCAGGGGAGCCATGATCTACCCGGCAGTGGTTCTCAGCGTTATGCTCATCGTGGGCGGCGTTATGATGGTCGTCGTGGTGCCGAAACTCGTTGAAGTTTTTCAAGATCTCAACGTGGACCTGCCCATCACAACCCGTTTCATAATCGCCGTAAGCTCCTTCCTGCAGCAGTTTTGGTATGTCGTGGTCGCTTTAATTGCGGCCGCTGTATTCGGGTTGCGCTGGTGGCGTAAGACGCTCGCAGGCAAACGGCTTCTGGATTGGTTTTGGCTGGCGTTGCCCGTAGTCGGTCCTCTCATACGCAAGGTAAACACCGCCCGCTTCGCCCGGACGTTTGGCTCGCTCCTTGAAAGCGGCGTTTCTGTGGTGCAGTCCCTCGAGATTGTGAGTCGCACTCTCACGAATCATTACTATCGCGAGTCCTTGGCTGCGGTTGGCGAGGCGGTGGTTAAAGGCGGGGCTGTATCTGAGGCGCTTAGCCGCGAGCCGGATTTGTACCCGCCGCTCATAACCCAAATGATGAACGTCGGTGAAGAAACCGGCAGTACGACCGACATTCTTCACCGGGTGGCGGTGTTTTACGAAACCGAGGTAGCTCGTACCGCCAAGAATCTGTCAACCATCGTTGAGCCGGTGCTTATGGTCGTGATCGGCGCGGCCGTGGGCTTTTTTGCAATTTCCATGATTCAGCCGATGTATTCGCTGGTTAACGCGCTTTAAACTTCTCAAACTTTTAAACTTTTTAGGCCATGTCCGCCCTTTTCCATACCGCCGACCCTCCGGCTTTCGGTCTTGATTTTTCAGATCGGTCGGTCAAGTTGGTGTCTCTCCGGCGCCGCGGCAAATCGTTGTACCTGGCCACGTGGGGGCATGCCCAGATCCCGCTGGGGCTGGTAGAGAAAGGCGAGGTTCGCGACGAAGCAGCGTTGGCCGCGGCGACCCGCTCGTTTTTAAAGTCCGGCTTGAAAGGTGAGCGTTTGCGAACACGCCACGTGATATTGGCGTTGCCCGAGCAACATTCTTTTGTGCGCGTAGTGGAGCTTCCGCCGGTGGCTCAAACGCAGGCAGGCGAGGCGGTGCGTTGGGAAGCGGAGGCGAACATTCCCTTACCCATTGACGAGATGGAGCTTGACTGGCAAGAGGTGGCCCCGCCGGGTCAAGGCGGCCAGCGCGAAGCGCTCATAGCCGCCACTCCTAAAAAAGTCGTAGCTGCCTATCTTGCGGTGTTGCGAGGCGCCGGGCTTACGCCTTTAGTGATTGAAGTTGAGTCCATGGCGCTCGCCCGCAGCATTGTGCCGGGGTTTGCGACTGCCGAAGCCCTTCTCATCATGGATGTGGGCGAGACAGACACGAGCTTTGTTATTTTCGATGATGACGTGGTGCAGTTTACTTCTTCGGTGTCTCTGTGTGGGGTGGATTTCACCAAGGCAATCTGCCGGGAACTCGGCATCTCCGAGGCGGATGCCGAGCAGTTGAAAGTTGCTACTTCTCTTGATGCCGCCGACGATCAAGGCAGCCGTGTGGCCGCTGCCATGAGGCCGTTACTTGATGCGCTCGCGATCCAAATTCAGGAATATCTTCAGTATTATCTTGATCACGCTCCGCCGCAGCATGCGGGCCACGCGCAAATCAGGCGGGTTTTTGTATCTGGCGGCGGAGCCAATGTGGTGGGTTTGCCCCAATATCTTTCGCGCCGCCTCAGTTTAGACGTGGAGCTCGCGAATCCCTGGATCAACGTGTTTCCGCAACCCATGCAGGAACTGCCTGCGATTTCTTATCAAGAGTCGCTGGCCTATACTACCGCGATTGGCCTAGCGCTACGCGGCGTGCGCGTCGGCGCCCGGTAACCCCGGAACAACGAGCTATATCGAAATATCAACATATCGAAATATCGACGCATGGCCATCAACCTTCTGCCGCAGGCAGACAAAGAAGCGCTCGAGTGGGACCGCCGTCGCCGGGCCCTAGTGGCGCTCTTGGTGCAGTTAACTATGGGTGCGGCCATGCTTTGGTTGGCGTTCGTAGGCGTGGAGTGGTATTTGCGGACCGAGACAAATCGGATTGAAGGAGAGTTGGCGGGTCAGCGCGAGCTTCTTCAGCAAAGCGAGCTTCAGCAGCTCGAGGTTAATTTTCAAAAGACAGTGCAGCTCGCTAAGGCCGTGGAGCAGGTTGCCAGTACGGTGCGTCCGGTGAGTCCCGTACTTATCGAGGTGGCCGAACTGATACCGTCGGGTATGGAGCTCAAGTCCGTCAGGTATTCGGCGAAAGATCGGCGCGTTTCCTTACTCGGGCGGGCGCCCACGCGCGAACTGGTGGTTCAATTGGAAGACGCGATCCGCCGCCGGTCTCATTACACCGCGATTGATGCGCCGCTCGCGAACCTGACCAAACCCGCTGACATTGATTTTTCTTTCGCTTTTACGGTGGGTAAACCATGAACCGCAAGCGCCGTTTCTTCTTCGCGCTCGTCGTGGGTCTGATGGTGTGGGCCGGCGTGTTTTTGGCCGGTGTCTGGCCTTGGTTTACGAGGGTGGACGCACAGCTTGCGGCTCTCCAGGATCGCAGGCGCGAGGCAGCGCTGATTGTGGAAAAACTCCGCACCGGGGCAACGCTTGCCGGCGTGGGAGCAGAGTTGGCCCGAGATCGTGAGCGTCTCGAGCGAACATTCTTGGTCGAGAGCAGCACGCGCGAATTCATTAATGAAGTTGAAACGCTTGTAAACCTACATCGTCTCCAGCACGTACTCACGGTCAGTGACGATGCTCGCCGTCAGGCCGGGCAAAAAGCAGACGGGGAAGGCGCGGCGTTTACGTTCAACCTCGATCTTACCGGCACCTTTCCCGATACGGTCCGTTTCTTGGCCGCTCTGGAACAGGGCGTGTGGTGGCTGAACGTGGATGGGGTGCAGTTCGCCCAAGCCGGCACGGATGGAACTGTCCGCACGTCCGTGGCCATGCGTGTATTTTCCATTAAACAGCCATGAAGTTTTCCTTTTTAGAAACAGCCAGGATTTTTTTTAGGCATCGGCCTTCGGCCGGGCGGCGTCCGGATATATGGCAGCGGCTGGTGACTTTGGCCGGAATATTCCTGTGGCTATATTTTGCCCTTTTGTTGGCTGCGGGCACGGCTGTTTTTATATGGTATGCTTGGCTGCCGCTCAAAGAGGCCGTTGAGCCGCCGGTCATTTTGCCGGTCAACAGGAGCGCATATGCGCGGGCGCTGACGCGGCTTGACGAGCGAACTCACGCCAGAGAAGCTGCGGCCGGACTCAAGGTGGCAGACCCGTTTTCTCCGGCTTCTTCAAACGGCCCCAGTATGGTACAATAAGCGCGTATGAGCCAACGAATTCTCATCGTTGATGATGATTCGATGATTCAGGATATTTACCTCCGCAAGTTCAAGGAGAGTGGTTTTGAGGCGACAGCGGTTGGTGACGGTGCGGCCGCACTTAAGGCCATCCAAGAAGAGCAGCCAGACCTCGTGCTGCTTGACTTGGTCATGCCGCAAATGGACGGCTTTGAGGCGCTCCGTCAGCTCGGACTTCTCAAGATTTCAAAAAAGCCGAAAGTGGTGCTGCTCACCAACTTGGGCCAGAAAGAGGAGATTGAGAAGGGGCTTCAGATGGGCGCGGATGATTACATCGTCAAAGCGCATCTCACCCCGTCGGAGGTGGTGGAGCGGGCGCGGACGGTGCTGGGCGGGGTAGGGGCATGATCGAGGTGCGTTCGGTTGTTAGAACGGCGGCGTCTGTCGCTCCGCTCTGGGTTGATAACCCGTCGAAATTGCCGAAAAGCACGGTTCTCGTTGATGCGTTTACCGACGCCCTCCGCGAGCTCTTTGACGTTTTGCATCCTGCCGCGCCGTCGGAAAAGAGGCAATCGCAGTGGCGCGTATTCGCGCGCGAGCACAGTGGAATGTTCGTATGGGTTTACTACCCATGGCGCATGTGTGCGGTTAGAACGCTGGATGAAGAGCGTTACTTCCTGCTTCGTACCGCCAGAAACAAAAATCTTATCACCGCCCTCGAGCAACGCGCGTACCGTGATTCGGTCGTTGGCATCGCCGGTCTGTCAGTGGGATCCGCCGTGCTTTCAGTGCTCGCGACGAGCGGCGGATCAAAGCAGGTAAGGATTTCTGATCCGGATATAGTTAGCATCTCGAACTTGAATCGAATTCGCGCCACGCTGCCGGAAGTTGGGTTGAACAAGGCGGTGGTGGCGGCGCGCGCGGCGTGGGAAATTGACCCTTTTCTTAAAATAGAGGTTTGGGGTCAGGGGCTCACCGAGGGTCGGCTCCGGCAGTTCATTCTGCGCCGTCCCCGCCTCAACGTCTTCGTCGATGAAATGGACAATCTTAAACTCAAGGTTCTCGCGAGAAAAATCTGCCGAGCGAGTCGGATCCCGGTGGTTATGGCCACCGACAACGGTGACGGCATTATTCTCGACGTCGAGCGGTTCGATACCGCGTCTACGCAGCCGATCTTTCACGGGCTTGTGAGGCATAATGAGCTACGCGGTTTGGACCGGATGAATAGTAGTCGATGGCTGAAGCTTGCGGTTAAAATTATGGGGCCGCGGTACCTTACAGCGCGTCATCAGGATTCGCTTCTTGAGGTTGGCAGGACTCTTGTTGGCCCACCGCAACTTGGCACAGCGGCCGCGATAGCCGGCGCGGCTGTCGCCTTCGCAATACGACGGATCGTGAATAAGAACGGTTTGCCGTCCGGAAGGTACCTCGTTGGTTTAGAAGAGAAACTTATCCCGTTATATCGAAGCCAAGCGCAGCAGAGGCGTCGACTGAAGCATACTCGGACGTTCGTCCGAGAGTTCGCGCGGCTATAGGCGAACCGTCCGCGCACTGTTCTTTCTATGCATACACGGAGAGGAGGGTTACCGATGGAGGCATTCAGCGTGAATCGCATACAGGCACTCCTGCCGAAACTTCCCCCGCCAGTTGCGACGTACGCGATCCCCGGCGTCGTCTTTGAAACCTACCGTGCGAAGGGCTTTAGCGCGTACTGGCACGATCCGGCGTTACGGACGCTCGTTCTATGGGCGCGCGACTCGTATTCGCGCTACGGTATCCGGTCAGCACTCGACCAGTACGATGCGAAGGCCGCGATCTACTTGGTGAGGGCGCAATACCCTTCGGCATCCGACAGACACGACAGCGTTGGGGAGTGGCTATCGATTCGGATGATTCCGGGAGGGGGCGATCCGATCGGGGTTGGTGAGCTGGAGCTGTATTGGTATCAGGGGAGGCGGCTGGATGCATGGCTGCAAGCGTCGGTTCGACAGCCCGCCGGATCGTTCTGGGATTCGATCGTCTCGAGTTCCCGTATGTGCGGGATCCATCCCTATACTCGCGAGGCGGAGCTGTCGTCGGGGGGTAGCAAGCATCGTTACACCGCGGCTAGCTTCGCGCTTATCCACGCGCAGTTCGTGCTCGACTACCCGCCGGAGGTATTCCCCTTTGAGTACGTCACGGCCATCATTCGCAGTGAACTCGTGGAGCGGGGCCTCACTCTTTGGAAAGACGGCGAGGCTCGCGGTCCAGTTTTCCTGCCAGCGCACCGCCTACTTGGCTTGTCAGACAAGAGCGGCATCACGCTCTGTCGGTCTGCCTATGCGTACGAGTTCCCGCGGTATTGGTTAGACATGCCCAAACTTATTCGTCTCCTCGAGGGTCTCGTGTGCGACGGACGTTTGAGCGAGACGACGATTCAACACTACATTGAAGCGTCGCTCCGAAGCGAGGAAGGCGAGCGTCAGCTCGGTCGGCTGCTCATGGTGGAGGGGCCTATCGCGGGTGCGGCCTTAACTGGCGCCGAACTTAGGGGGTTGGTGGATGCTCAGGTGGCTGATATCCCTGAGCTTAAGATTACGCCTGCGGCTGAGTGGCACCGCGGGATTGTTCGGATGGCGGAGGCAGCCGGGCTAGATCTTGTTCGTGACCACCCCCAGCTTCAGCAGTTCCTTTAAGAGGGCACGGGAGTATCCGTGCCCTCCTTTTGTTTCAGCGCGGCTGGTATAATGAGACCGTGTTTACTACGCCATCCTTTTCCGATAACGTCCGGCACATCTTAGAGATCGCGGTCCTGGCCCCCTCGGGCGACAATGCTCAGCCCTGGCGTTTTGTGGTTCGGGGGGGCGCACTTTTCCTTTATAACATGTCCGAACGCGATGCGTCACTTTATAATTTTCGGCAGCGCGGCTCATTCCTCGCGCACGGCGCGGTGCTTGAAAACATCGTTGTCATTGCGCCGTCGTTCGGCTTGGTGGCCGAGGCGACTCCTTTTCCCATACCGGGGGACTCGGACTGTACCGCGCGTGTTGAGTTTGCGCCGACCGCGATCCGAGAAGATCCGCTTTTGCCGTTTGTCGAGCGGCGCGCCACAAACAGAAAACCATACGAACCCCGGCCTCTCCTGGCCGAACACCGTGAGGCGCTCCTGGCCGCATCGCAAGGCGTATCCGGCCTCACCACGCATCTCGTTGAAGAACGACAACGCGTTGGCCTGCTGGCAGCGGCCATCAGCGTAAGCGACCGGCTTATCCTCGAAAACCGGACGATTCACGACGGTATTTTTAAGAGCATCCGCTGGACGCGGGCCGAGGAGCGTACGACTCCGGGTCTCTATATTCGTACACTGGAACTCGTCCCACCTCAACGAGCCATGTTTCGGTTGTTTCGTCACTGGCCGATTGTCAGCGCATTAAATCGTCTTGGCGCGGCGCGATTTCTTGCTTCCCAAACTGCAAAACTCTACGCCACTGCCTCGGCCATCGGCGTCATTGCAATAGACGGCGATGGTGATGTTGGGTTTCTTCGCGCTGGCCAGGCCTTACAGCGGGTGTGGCTTACGGCGACGAAACTCGGTTTGAGCCTGCAACCTATTACTGCGGTTGCCTATCTTGGCCAGCGAGTGGCTGTGGGCGAAGCAGAGGCGCTCGCTCCATATCAAATAGAGCTTGTCCGCAGAGCCGAAGCGCGCATACGAGAGGTCGCAGGCATTGAGCGTGGCACCATCGCGATGATTTTTCGAGTCGGCTACAGCGGTGGGCCGTCAGCGCGTTCTAGCAAGTTGCCGCCAGATATTTCTGAGACGAATGATCCAGGGCGTACGCCGTTGGGATCAAGAAGTCGCAAGGCGATCATCGCCCGGATCGTAGATGATCTCGAAAGTTTACGCGGAGATTCTGCCTTCGCCAATCAGTACGCCGTCGAAGAAAACGCGGCGTTCTTCCGTGCTATTGCCAATCCGGTCACCTACTGTCGGTGGCTCGTTGGTCGGGCGCCGAAGATCGAAGGGGAGAGACTCCTTGAGCTTGCTGACATGCCTCTTCCCTACTGGGAACGAGAGATGCATAGGCAGCTCGTTGCAGTTGAGAAGAAGAAGTTCCCCGGGTTAATCACTCCACTTGTCACCCGGATCGTGGAATGGATCGCGAGAGAAAACAGGCCTCTCGTTATCGCAAATCTTGGCTGTGGCGGGATGGAAGTGGAACGACAGGTTATTCGTCAGCTCCAAGCGAACGCGCACTCAGAGCAGGTCGTTTTTGTGGGACTCGATCAGTCGCCGGTGGCGCGCGAGCTCGCTCGAGAGAATCTCCGTGATGTCGCGCCGTGGCTCGAGTTCCACGAAGTGCATACGCTCGGCGAGGGGCTTCTTGCGCAGCTTAAACGCTCTGCGCAACACCAGTACGTTGTGATCATGTGTCAGAATGAAGTACTGAGTCTATCAAATCAGTTTGCCCCACGCGCCTTGGACCTCATTTTTAATTCGCTCTTCAAACATCACCTAGGAGAACGCCAGAAAGAAGATCTTGATGCGGTGATAATGCGCACTGCGCCGCATATGCTTGAGTACGATGGGTACCGGAGTTGGCTTGTTATGATCCCTCAAACGTTTACCGTATGGCATTCCCCGGTACTCCTCAACGCGACTATATTTTCAGACTTGCGGTATTTGTCAAAGCAAATGGTGCAGGCACGTTACCGAGGAGATTCCCTGTCATTTTTTAAAATTGGCACGTATCTCCGGGAGCGGAACGTCGCCTTTCCGAAATAATAAAGGTTATGGGTTCGCCGTTCGTCCAGATTTTTGCGCCCACCCTAGGGATGACTCTTCTTGTAAGCGCGATCGTTATCGATTCGCTGCTGGCGTTTTCGGTGTATCGCAATAATCCAAAGAGTTCGACGAACAAAATGTTCGTACTGCTCAGTATTTTTATTATTTTTTGGTCTGCAACGTATATCGCGTATTTTCCCAAATTCGCCGCAGATACACTTCTTCTCACCCGTCTAGGCATCTTTTTTGCTGCGCCAATGAGCGCTTTATTCTTTCTATTCGCCCATACCTTTCCAGAGGAACGGTTTCAGCTGAAGCGCGAAGCAGTGTCGACCATCATAGCCGCGACGCTTTTCATGATGGTGGTAAACATTTCTCCCTACGCCTTCACCGAAGCGGAAATCGTCAATGGAACTATTGCCATTAAAACCGGCCTCGGCTTTATACCGTTCGCTGTCCTTTCGACGTTGTTCAGCGTGCTTGCGATCTATTATCTTGTCCAGAAGTTTCGACACGCGCAGGGCGAGCGGCGGGAGCAGTTGCGACTCGTGCTTGCTGGCATCTCCCTCATGCTGTTTTTTATCATCTCCACTATTCTAGTCCCCATTATTGTATTTAAGTCGGGATTTTTCGTTTCTTTCATTCCCATATACATCCTTGTCTTTCTCGGCATGACCGCGTACGCGATTGTGCGCTACCACTTGTTCAACTTGCGCGTGGTGGCGGCTCAAGCCCTTGTCGTGGTCATTTGGACGGTGCTCTTTGCGCGTATTTTTGCGGCCGAATCAGCGCAGGAGCGTCTTATCGAAACTTTAATTCTCGGGGCGATGGTGGTATTTGGAGTTTTGTTGGTGCGGAGTGTCATGAAAGAAGTCGAACAGCGCCAGCGCCTTGAGGTACTGACCAAGGAATTGGCTGCGGCCAACGAAAAGCTTAAGGAGCTTGACCGATTGAAATCCGAATTCATTTCGCTTGCGTCTCACCAGCTCCGGTCGCCTTTGGCTGTTATTCGTGGGTACTTGTCCATGATCCTTGAGGGTTCGTATGGTGAAATGAGCGCCGAGGTCAAAAAATCACTCGGCAACGTTCTGGCTTCGGCCGAGCAGTTGATTCGGCTTGTGACTGACCTGATGAATTTGTCGCGCATTGAATCCGGCAAGCTTACGTATAACTTCGGGTCGGTGGCGTTTGCGGACGTTGTGGAGAAAGTATTGGGGCTGTTTAGGGAAAGCGCAGAAGAGAAGTGGACGGCCATTCGATACGATAGCACCCTCGCGTCTTCCTTAGCCGTTCGGGCTGATTTTGAGAAACTTTATGAAGTGGTGATGAATCTCATTGACAATGCAGTTAAGTACTCACCAACCGGAGAGGTGGTGGTGCGCCTGGAGGAGGTTCAACGCGATCGGAAATCGTATGCGCGTCTTTCGGTGCGAGATGAAGGCATTGGCATCGCCGCAGAAGACATCCCCCGTCTTTTCAATAAGTTCACCCGTACCGAGGCAGCCAAGAACGTGCGTGCAGACGGCATGGGCATCGGGCTTTATTTTGCCCGGCGCGTGGTCGAAGATCACGGCGGTCGCATCTGGGCTGAATCGCCCGGGTTAGAGCAAGGCAGCACCTTTTTCGTAGAGTTGCCGGTTCAGAAATCTTGACCCCGTTAGAAGTCTAAGCAGTGTCTTCCAAAAAAAAGTAAACGCAAGCCGTTAGGCGGCTTCGCCTTTAGATCTCCACAATAGATTGTCAAGCTATGGACTTCTAACGGGGTTGACCGTACGGCGATTCGCTGCAAAAATGGGGTTGGCCCCTCGTAGCTCAATGGATAGAGCAGCGGTCTTCCCCGCCTGCCAAAGTTGCCCCCGTAGTTCAATGGATAGAACAGGGGCGTTCTAAGCCCTTGATGTGGGTTCGATTCCTGCCGGGGGCGCATGGTGCCCGTAGCTTAGTGGTAAAGCGCCGCGCTGTGGCCGCGGTGACGAGGGTTCGATTCCCTTCGGGCACCCACAAGCGAAATGAAGGCAACGGGGTTGACCCCGTTAGAAGTCCATAGCTTGACAATCTATTGTGGAGATCTAAAGGCGAAGCCGCCTAACGGCTTGCGTTTACTTTTTTGGAAGACACTGCTCAGACTTCTAACGGGGTTGACACCTCCATTGTTTTAGCTATGGTGAGTAGGATTTTCGCCTATGCGGGCATTTGCCGACATCATTCCGGCTAGATACGTTTTGCTGGGCATACTTATCGCTGCCGGCATGTTCGGGCTTGGCTGGTGGCAAAAGAAGCGATCCTCGCCAGTCGCTTATATTACTGCTAGCGTTGAGCTGGCGGCGGTTAGGCGCACGGTGGTGGCAGAGGGGCATGTGGTAGCCACCACCGATCTGCCTTTGTCTTTTTCTATTCCGGGCACGCTTCGACGCTTGACCGTAAGAGAGGGCGATCATGTGGTGCGCGAAGGTCAGGTGCTCGCCGAACTTGAAAACTCTAAATTGCGCAGCGAGCTGCTTGATGCGCAGGCGGCAGTGAAGTCCGCTCAAGCAAAACTCGCCGTCTTGCGTCGAGGGTCGGCGGCCGAAGACGTTGCTTTGGCCGAAGCCACGCTGGAACGAACTCGTCAGGAACTTCAGAGTGCTAAAGCCAATCTTGAGGCCGTGCGCGTGGCGCAAACCGCGGCCACGGCCAAGGCTCGTCGCGCCTACCTCGGCGATCCGTCTTCGGCCAAGCCGAGTACCGCCAACACCTCCACCGCCATCCCCGTTGTCTCCGGGATCCACACTGGCACTGTGGAGGGAAGTTACCGCGTGAAAATCGTCAGTTCAAGTTTTTACGACGTAAGCGGCCTTGAGACCGCCACCGCCATCCCCATAAGTCGCATTGCCCCAACGCCTGTGGGCACGGCTGGAGTGGCCATTCAGTTTAGCGTTGTCGGCACCATCGCTACTGGCGACGAGTGGACGATTGACGTGCCGGATGTTTCCCGGTCGGATAACACCGAACGTTTGCGCGCGTATCAGGCCGCAGTCGCGGAAGAAGAAGCGGCCGTGGCGAACGCCAAGGCGGCGGTAGATGTGCAAACTGCGATCTTACACGAAGCCGAGGCGCGAGTGGCGCGGCTGAAAACGCCGGTCAGGCCCGAGGAGGTGATTGCGGCCGAAGCCGTGGTGCTGGGGGCTCGGGCCAATGCGGTGCGCGCGGAAAGCGAGTTTGCCAAAACATTTATTCGAGCGCCGGTTGCGGGCGTGATTATGTCGGTGGCGAGGGCAGCGGGGCAGTTTCTGGCTGCGGCTACCCCGGTGCTTACAATTCTAGACGTGCGTGAACGACAGGTTTCTGCCGAAGCGTCTTGGTCCGGCGACGCTTCGCCGCAACCGAACCAGGAGGTTCTGGTGCGTTTCCCGCAGGTGACGGGCGAACAGGTCTTCACTCAAAAGGTTTTGGCAGTGAACAGCGCACAGTCGGGTCTCTACTCGCTCAACGTCAGCGTGCCTGATCGTCGAGATGTCGCGCTTGGCACACTGGCCGTTGTTTCCCTTGAGCTGGAGAAGCCGAAGGCCGTGGCCGTGCCCAATGCGGCAGTGACAGAAAACGGCAATGGGCATACCGTGCTGGTGGTTGGTAAACAAGGCGCTTACGAACGCGCGGTTGAGGTTGGGCTTGTGGGCGACGAGTTGACTGAAATTCTGTCTGGCCTTATATTAGGGGAAGGAGTGGCAATCGCCCCCCGCGAGGATGGCCCCTAGTCACTGACAGCTTTTATTTTCATAGGAAGTCATTTCAAACCGTATTCAGCGCAAAACGCATGCGTACTGCCAAAGTGTTACTCGTCGATGAAGACGTCTCGTTCCGCGAGGCGGTACAGGCAGAGCTGGTACGGGCCGGCTATGAAGTGGTGCTGGCCGCAGAGGGCAAAGAAGGTGTCGCACTCGCGAAATCAGAGCAACCCAATCTTATACTGATGGACATAGTTATGCCGGGCCTAGACGGGTTTGAGGCCCTGGCTATTTTGAAGCGCGACGCCGAAACCGCGAATATTCCCGTGGTCATGCTCACTAACTACCTCACTCAGGACAACACGCGCAAAGCCAAGGAGCTCGGGGCAGCGGATTTTTGGGTTAAATCGCTTCACGGGCCGAACGAACTGGCGGAGGCAGTCAAGAAAATTTTTTCCGGAGGACAGAGCGCCGCGGCGAGTTCCTGAGCGCGTCTGCGCCGGTCGGCGCGTATGCCGAACCATACTGTCCGAAAACGCGTTACTGTTCGAGCGGAGGGACGCTTAGCGTCCCGAAGTCGAGAACCGCTATGCTCTATAAGCTAAAATTTAGACTTCTCGACAAGCTCGAAGACTAAATTTTGGAATTTTCGAACAGTCCCATCCGGGTGGGTTAGCGTCTTTCGCCCAGAGTTACCTCAAAATCCTGCGTGTCAGAGCCGCGCAGGATTTTGAGTTGCACACGGTTTCCCACTGCGCGTTCCTGGATATGGTCAATTAGCGGGTGCATCTCGTCAATGCGTCGGCTGTCGCATTCAAGGATGATGTCGTGCTCTTGCAGGCCCGCCACGTCTGCCGGGCCGTTGGGGATAACGGCATGGTCCCAGGGCGTGCCTTCGCCGATGACCCAAGCGCCATAGTCCACCGGCAGCGTCTGCGCTCGCTGAAGCGCTTTGGTTATGATTACATACCGGATACCGAGCGAGGGCTGTCTGATGCGACCATGACGCTTGAGATCGGTTAGGTCGCGACGGGCGTGATTGATGGGTATGGCAAAACCGATATTCTGCGCGCCGAAGACAATGGCGGTGTTGATGCCGATGGCTTCACCCTTGAGCGTGACTAAAGGTCCGCCGGAATTGCCCGGGTTGATGGCGGCGTCGGTTTGGATAAGCCCGCGCAGTTCGCTGGCCGGTCCGCCGAATTCAGCCGCAGCATTGATAAATCGCGACAGGCCCGACACCACGCCGGTGGAGACGGTGTTTTGGAAAAGGCCAAGCGCGTTGCCCACGGTGATGACCGTTTGCCCTAACTCAATTGCGCCGGAATCGCCGAGCGGCACTGCGGGCAAGGGGCTAGGTGCGTTCACTTTCAAGATGGCCACGTCATTGATCGGATCGCGCGCCAAAATGGTTGCGGCTAGTTGCGTGCCGTCTTGCATAACCGCCGTGTAGGTTGCGCTTGGGTCGGAGACGACGTGGCGGTTGGTGAGTATGGCGCCTTCGGGTGAAACGATGAAGCCCGATCCGCCGCCCACTTTTACGCGGTCGTGTTCGTCGCGCGGCAAAGAAAACAATTCTCCCAAATCCGCAAACGGACCGAACGGCGAAGCCAGGGTTGCCGGCTCCAGATGTTTAGAAATCGCAATCGAAACGACTGCGGGCGTTACTTTCTTTACTGTTCGGATGATATAGTCCTGATCGTGCATGGCTTTATTGTAGCAGGATAGCCGAGCGATGGACAGTAGCGCCGCGAGTTCGCTATACTGGCTTGGCACGTTGCTGGCCCCCGTAGTTCAATGGATAAGAACGAGAGACTCCTAAGCTCTAGATGGAAGTTCGATTCTTCCCGGGGGCACCAACGCTTAGCGTGGTACATGGCGCGTTCAGCGCGCCACGGGCCCGTAGCTCAGTTGGTTAGAGCGTCTCGATGGCATCGAGAAGGTCGTCGGTTCGAATCCGATCGGGTCCACCACAAACAACGAAATCGCCAAGGTAGTTCAGTGGTAGAACGCCTTCTTGGTAAGAAGGAGGTCGAGGGTCCGATTCCCTCCCTTGGCTCCGGGCTTCATTTACAGTGGATCAATTATCAATTATCAATGAATTATCAATTTCCCAATTATCAAACACGTTGTTGAAAATTGAATCATTGGATCATTGATTGAAAATTGTAAATGGAAAATTATGAAGAAGCTTTTTCTGATTAGTCATTCTTCACGCAGCCGCTAAATTGAAAATCTTATCTAGTATTGATGCCCTCATTATGTCTCAAGACAATCTCATCAAACTCTCCTGCACCGTCTGCAAACGCACCACGTACTGGTCGCGTAAAAACAAAAAGACCATCGAGCGCAAGCTCGAGCTCAAGAAATACTGCAACTGGTGCCGGAAGCACACCGTCCACAAAGAAACGAAAAGATAGGCCGTTTCCCCCTGGCCATTGCGGAAGAGTTCTGTGAGCAGTGCCATTATTCTTCGAGCGAGGCCGAAGGCCGAGTCGAGAAGTAAGCCCAAATTTAGCTTCTCGACAAGCTCGAAGACTAAATTTCGCTAGTTTCTAGTTTATGGATAGCCGCGAAATGCTATTCATCAAAAAATCACCAAAGAGTTCTTGTGTATCTACGGGGGTGTAGCTCAATTGGCGGAGCATTTGTCTCCAAAACAAAAGGTTGCAGGTTCGAGTCCTGCCACCCCCGCTTGGTAGCATACATGGAACCGCTCATCGCGGAACTCATCGCCGATGGTTGGCTGAAGACACCGGCCGTTATCTCCGCCTTCCGCGCCGTTGATCGTCGTGGATTCCTTCCCGACGAAATCAAACCCTTCGCGTACGAAAACCGCGCGCTCCCTATCGGCTGGGGGCAGACGATCTCCCAGCCGCTTACCGTCGCCTTCATGCTTGAAGAGCTTAGGCCGCGTTTCGGAGAGAAGGTGCTTGATATCGGTTTTGGTTCTGGTTGGCAAACGGCGCTTCTGGCGCACATAGTCGGTGCCGAAGGAACCGTGTGCGCGATTGAACGAATTCTAGATCTTGCCGCTTGGGGTCGCGCGAATGTTGAGCGGGCGGGTTTCAAAAATGTTCGTTTTTTGGTTAGAGACGGTTTTGACGGGTGGCCGGAGGCAGCGCCATTCGATCGCCTCATCGCTGCGGCGCGGCTAGCTGAAATCCCGCGCGCCTGGTTGGGGCAGGTGCGCATTGGCGGGCGGATTGTCGCGCCAGTGGGGGATAGTATTGTTGTGTGCGAACACGTGGCGCCAGGGCAATTTCGCAAGGTCGTTCACCCGGGCTTTATATTCGTGCCGTTCGTGCATGATAAGCTTGGCTAAGCGAATATTCATTTGGGTTGCTGCCGCCGCGCTCCTCACGGCGCTTTTATTATGGGGCGCGGATGCTGTCGTTCTTCGCGCCGCGCAGAGCCAGTGGCGCCCGGGAGCACCGACTCGAATTATAACCATCCCGCGTGGGTATGGGCTCGATGAGATCGCGAATCTGCTGGCGCGAGAAGGTGTGGTGCGCTCGAGTTTCGTATTTCAATATTCGGTTTGGCGGCGCGGTTGGCACGAACGGCTGCAGGCGGGCGAATACGAATTGAGCGCGGCGATGTCTGATCTCGAGATTGCCGAACGTATTGTGCTGGGTTTGGTTCGTGAGCAGGGAATTTTCGTGACCATTCCAGAAGGAACACGACTAAACGACCTCATCGAAAAGTTTTCCGCGGCCGGTCTGCCGCAGATGCGCGAACTCAACCGCGCCACCGCTGATGCGTGGCGTAATGAATTTGCGTTTTTGCCCGATCGCTCCGATCGTTCTCTCGAGGGATATTTGTTCCCAGATACTTATCGTTTTCTCCCAAATGTAACTAGCGGCAGTATTGCGAGAAAGCTTTTGGAAACGTTCAAAGAACGCGTTCTCACGGGCGACCTGGCGGAGCGTATTCGCGTCTCCCCACGCACGCTCGATGAGGTGGTAATAATGGCGTCTCTTTTGGAGCGCGAAGTTCGTTCCAATGAAGATCAGCAAATCGTGGCCGGCATCCTCTGGAAACGCCTTGAGGCGGGTATACCGCTGCAAGTGGATGCGACAGTGGCTTACGTTACCGGTAAGAAAAGTACGGCCATTACCGCTTCCGAGCTGGTGGTTGAATCGCCATACAACACCTATCTTCATACCGGCTTGCCGCTTGGTCCGATCAATAACCCCGGTGTCCGCACTATCCAGAACGCCTTAAGCCCCAGGGGGACGGATTACTGGTTTTATTTGTCCAAGCCAGATGGAGAAACCGTCTTTAGCAAAACCAGTCAAGAGCATGGGGCTGCAATCAGGCGATTTTTAAGAAACTAGTCATATGCGTACATATGCGATAACGCATACTCTGCATATGCGCCAAAGTGTCGGCATTATAATTGAGGGCATGCATAACTCCTCGCGGCGCCAAGAAAGTACGGGGAGTCCTTAAGAGCTTGCGCAGTATTGACCTTTTTTAGAAATGTATTACTCCGTCTAGTTATTTAAAAGGTACTATTTGCTGAAGTCATCTAAAAAGCCATTGTGAAAGTCGCTGCGACGGAGCAATCCCGTGGCAAAACTCGATAACTGCGCGATTACTATGCTTTCTCTGGTTGTCCGCAATGACGGGAAATAGAATTTTCAAACACCGCAGTATTACCATGAGCTGATAGGATCGAGTCCTGAACCAGTGGCGGAGCCCGAGGGATCCTGCCGCTGGTCATGCCATTACTGCAATTCATTTTAGTAAAAGTTGCAAAACTCTTGCGCAATCTGCTCAAGAGTTTTGTCTTTTTGTCCTGGTTTTCCCGTTGTCGCGTCGTGGCCAGAGTAAAATTCGCTGTTTCGCGATTATCCACAACTTTAAGGCGATAAGCATATAGAGGATTGCCTCGCTGTGGTAAAATATAAGTAGCAGATTCATGATTTAGATCCCATCGCATATGTTCGAATATGCGCTCGCCGGCGAAAGATTCTGTGTTTGATCCGTTAAAGCAATTTATTTTCATCACGCTCCGAGAGGCGGCAGTGCAAACTGGCTTGAGCCAGGGGCATCTTAATTTTCTCGTTCGCAGCAAAAAACTTCAGGCGCAAAAAATCGGCAGAAACTGGTTCACCACCACTGAGTGGCTTGGTGCCCTAAAGCAGCGGGTTCTCCCTGCGGGGAGCGGCGAGGCAATTTCCCTGCGGCAGGCCTCGCGCGTGAGTGGTTACAGCCAGGGGCACCTGACGCTGCTTATGCGCTTGGGCCGGCTGCGCGGCGAAAAAATCGGGCGAACGTGGATTACCACGCAGGCGTGGCTGGACGAGTACCTCACGAGCGTGAAGGCCGCGGCCACTGCCGCGCCAGCCCCGGTCGCCAAGCGATCCTCGTTCTGGCAAGAGCTTTCAGAAGAGCTCAAGGCGCTGGAAATAACTTTTGCGATGCCCGCGGTTGTGCGCCGGTGGGCTCTGGCGCTGGCATTTGTTTTTGCTGCGAGTACCCTCTTTGACATTGCGGGTGTTGGTTCGGCGTTTTTGGCTCGCGGCCCGGATGGAGCTCACGATGTTTTTGAAGTGCGCCTCGCGCTCATCGCGGCAAGTCCGCGCGAAGGCGTTGCGGCGGCGCACGACTGGGTTGCCGAAACCAGTGAAGTGCTCGCGGCGGCTCCGGCAGCCCTTGGTCACGCGCTCGAGCTCAACGCGCGCGCCGCGGTTGCGGAAATATCTCGCGCCGGCGCGCAAACAGTGGGGGTGTTTAGAAACATAGTGAGTCGCCCGGCCGCGCCGACTTCCCTCGTTTTCATAACACTCGCGCTCATGGCCGCGGGACTCGCCGCCGCGATGGTGTATGCGTCTTTACAATACGCGTTTGCGCCTTCGGGCTTGCAGCGCCATCTGGCGCGCGATCGCTTCCGCGACGCGACCATCGGCATTGCGTTGGTAACGATTTTGTTTTTTGTCGCGACTGGCCAGATCGGCGTTCCGCGTTCGGTGCTGGAAGAGTTGGGACAGGGGCAGGGCTTGCGCGGGGAAGTGGAAAATTTGCGCGAAGAGCTCGCGCGGCTTAAAGGAGTTCCCGTTCCGGCCATCCCGGGCGCAGGCGAAACCATTGAAGACGAAGTCCAGCGTCGCGCCGCCGGTCAGGAACTTGTTCGCGAAATCACGCGTGAGAAAAACATCGTCACCACCGAAGAACGAGTTCTTGAACGCCAGATCACCATTGAACCGGCAGATTTGACTGCGTTTCAGGCCAATCTCGCTTCGGCGCGTTCGGATTTAACCGCGATCAAGGGCCAGCTGCAGGGCATTACCGGCACGGTTACCAGCCACATCGTTACGGTGACTGCGCCGGCCAACTTGCCTACAAACAAACTGCTCACTCTTACTGGCGGTCTTTCAGTAACCGGCCGCGCCACGATTGACGATTTGGTGGTGTCCGGAAACGCAACGGTCGGCGGGGCAGCAGTGTGCACCCAGACGAACGGCGCGTGCGGGAGCGGCGGATCCTCAGCTGCCGGCTGGACCGACGACGGCACCATCGTACGACTTACCACCGATACCGATCTCGTGGGTCTCGGCCTCACCAATCCCACTTCCACGCTTTCCATACTGGGTTCGTTTGCCATCACCCCGGGCGGGAACGTAACCGATACTTTCGCCATCGCGAGCACGGGGCAAGTGAAAGCGTCCTCCACCGTTACGACATCAAACTTCTTTACCGCAACCGCGAGCGCCCTCACCACCGGGGATCTGTTCAAATGGGTCGTGCCAACCTCCGGCTTCACCGGCAATATTCTCACGATTCAAGACAATGCCACGACCCCGAACGTGTTCTGGCGATTCGGCCCCACCGGAAACGCGACGACAACCGGATCGCTTGTGGTACAAGGCACAAACGCTTCTTCCACTCTCGCTGGCATTTTTGCGGTGTCGTCGGCAGACAATCAGGTTACGATCGGCACTGGTGCTTCCAGCACGAGCCCCACCTTATTGCGTTTGGGACTCAAAGGCGACAACGCGGCTGATCCGTCCGGTGAAAACGGCCAGACCTACTATAACCAAGCCCTCGGAAAACTCCGCTGCTACGAAGGCGGCTCGTGGCAGAACTGCGTTATCACCACGCTTTCCACTGCCGGCGGCTGGACAGACGACGGCACGGTGGTGCGTCTCGAAACGGCGACCGACAGCGTCGGCATCGGACTCATCAACCCCACTTCCACACTCTCCATCCTCGGTTCATTCGCCATTAATCCGGGCGGCGTCACCGACACCTTTGGCATTGCCAGCACCGGTCAAATCACCGCCTCTTCCACAGTTACCACCTCGAACTTCTTCACCGCCAGCGCAAGCTCGCTCACTACCGGCGACCTGTTCAAAGCCGTGATCAACGCCACGAACCTCACCGGCTTTGTCTTCAACGTACTCACCGATGGCGGCACCGCCATCTTCCAGATGCCGGATTCGGCCACAGCCACAACCACACTCAATACCGGCATCAACATTGATGCGAATACGCTTGTGGTCAATGCCAATGAAAACAGGGTCGGCATCGGGACCCAAACCCCCACCACCACCTTCGGCGTATTAGGCACCTCAAGATTCAACGGCGCGGTGACGGTGGCGGGTACGCTGACGATGGCCGACCATCTTCTGTTCTCCCCCGACAACACCTATGACATCGGCGCCTCCGGCGCCACGAGGCCGAGAACCGGCTACTTCGGTACGTCTGTCGTCATCGGCTCGTCCATCACTCTCACGACGTCAGACATCAGTTTCTCCGCTGCCTCCACCTTTACGCTCGCCAGCGCCGCAAATGCTCTTAACTTTGACACTGACACCCTGTCCATAGACGCTCTCAACAACCGAATCGGCATTGGTCTCAAAAACCCAACGTCAACACTTTCCATTCTCGGTTCTCTCGCCATCACTTCAGGCGGCAACATCACCGACACCTTTGCCATAGCCAGCAGCGGCTCCATCTCCGCCTCCTCCACTGTTACCGGCACCAACTTCTTCAACGTAACTGCGACGGCCATTACCACCGGAGACATCTTCAAGATTACTGTTCCCGGCGCTGTCTCCGGCGCTGCCTGGACCGGCAATATCCTCACGGTCCAGAACAATACCACGAGCATCAACGTTACCACCCCGCAGACGCTCCTGACCATCTCCAGCACCGGCTCTCTCACCATCAACAACGCCACGACCTCCATGACGATTAAGGGCAATGTGAATGATGCGACCAATCTGAACGGCGCCCAATCCGTCTTCGTCTCCGGCCGGTACGCCTATGTGGCAGCATTCTCCGGCAACCGCCTCACCGTGGTTGACATCTCTAATCCCTCAAGCCCCACCGTGACAGGTTCAGTCAACGATGCCACAAATTTGAATGGCGCCTATTCAGTCTTCGTCTCCGGCCGCTATGCCTATGTAGTGGCACAAACCGGTAACCGCCTCACCGTGGTTGACATCTCTAATCCCTCAAGCCCCACCGTGACAGGTTCAGTCAACGATGCCGTAAATCTGAACACCCCTTACTCCGTCTTCGTCTCCGGCCGGTACGCCTATGTGGCGGCATTCTCCGGTAACCGCCTCACCGTGGTTGACATCTTTAATCCTTCAAGCCCCACCGTGGTGGGTTCAGTCAATGACGCGACCAATCTGGACGGCGCTATCTCCGTCTTCGTTTCCGGCCGCTACGCCTATGTGTCGGTATACACCGGTAACCGCCTCACCGTGGTTGACATCTCTAATCCCTCAAGCCCCACAGTGGTGGGCTCGGTCAACGATGCGACCAACCTGAATAATCCCGCCAGAGTCTTCGTCTCCGGCCGGTACGTGTATGTGGCGGTATACACCGGTAGCCGCCTCACCGTGGTTGACGTCTCCAACCCCGCAAGTCCCACAGTGGTGGGCTCGGTCAACGATGCGGTTAATCTGAATAGACCCGTATCCGTCTTCGTCTCCGGCCGCTACGCCTATGCGTCGTCATCTTTTGGCGATCGTCTTGCCGTGGTTGATGTTTCTATCCCTGCAAGCCCCACCGTGGTGGGTTCAGTCTACGACGCGACCAACTTAGATAATTCCCAATCCGTCTTCGTCTCCGGCCGGTATGCCTACGTGGCGGCATACACCAGCAACCGCCTGACCGTAGTTGAGCTTCCCGGCATTGACGTGCCCACGGTGTTGACCGGCTCTTTGCAGACCACAACGTTGGATACGTGGAGTTTTGCCAACATCGGCTCTGATCTTTATGTCCGAGGGGGAATTGTGGCTGGCCAAGGAGGCATCATGACGAACGGTGCTTTCACCGTGAATGCGACCACGACCACCGCAGCTGGCGGCACCAACTTCTTCTCGGTAAACCCCTATCCCTATTCGGCCAATTCATTCGGCTTTATCTCTGCCAGTTCTTCAGCCACCTCCACCACCAACTTCTTTACCGCCTCCGCCACCGTCCTTACCACCGGAGACCTGTTTAGAGGCGTATTGGGAGCTCCGGCCACCGGCAACTTCCTCTCCTTCACCCAAGGTGAAGGCGCCAATGGCCACCGGTTCAAGCTCTCGGCCACTGGTCTCATCACCGCGAGCACCACCGGCA
>CAYPCM010000008.1:0-26862 GCA_964409225.1 uncultured Candidatus Saccharibacteria bacterium | reverse complement strand
GCGGCTGCTGCCTGCCGTCGTTACTCTCCGAAGAGAGGTGGAGGGCGCCTTGCCGGTTTGATCATCAAGCCACCAAAAAACAATGTCAAGCGCGTGTACTAGATCATCGAACGAGTGCGCCCTCGCTACGCGAAAATCCCCAGCGAGCCCCGTACAACAACAACTAGTTGTTGTATACGGGGCGAGGATTTTCGCTGCTCCTCGGTCTCGCTCGGTCAGAAGGAATTCCCGGGGCGGCGCTCACGGCCTCGCGCCGCTTCGCGGCAAGCTCGGCCGGCGCCGCCCGTTCGGAGCCAAGCAGTTGGCTCCGAACCCCGCTCGGCCTCGGACGCCGCTCGGGCGCACTCGTTCTATGAAAACAACACGATAGTTACTTCTAGAATCAAAAAGAATTTGGGCTTCGCGCTGATGGCGAAGCCCGGAGGGCGTAGGCAGTGAGGAGTTGCCTCCAGCGTTGCGTGCACCCGCTACCTGACCATCCGGTGCCTGCACTCGGATGGCGTCGCGAGATGCGGGAACGCTGCCCGTGCGCGCCTGCGGCTCCCACCAGTGCGGAGATGGTACGGACGCATCTGGTTGAGAGGGCGGCGAGGAACGGGAGGAGGCTCCTCAAGAGTGTGTTCGACCGCTGGATACCAACGGCCGGCAAGGGGGTTACGAGTGGACCCATCAGAATGGGTATCCGACGGGCATCCCTGACAGGATTGGGGGCCTGTCCTCCCCTTGCGGAGCTGCCTAGCTCCCATTATCTTCGGCCATCGCGAGGCGTGTCAAGGCGGAGTTGTGTTGAACGTCTGTTCAGTATCGAGTATAATGCCGAGATATATGCCTCGCATCATTGCCCACGTGGATATGGACGCGTTTTTTGCCGCGATTGAAGAGCGCGAACATCCGGCGTGGAAGGGAAAACCCATTGTGGTGGGCGCGGATCCGGAAGGCGGCAGGGGGCGAGGGGTTGTTTCAACCGCGAACTATAAAGCGCGGGAGTTTGGCATCCGTTCGGCCATGCCGATCTCCTTGGCGTGGCGCAAGTGCCCCTACGCGATGTTCGTGCGGCCGCGGCGCTTGTACGGCGAGGTGTCGGAAAGGATAATGGCACTGTTGCGCGCTGAACTTCAGAACATCGCCGTTATTCGTCATTGCGAGGAGTCCCGAGCAGCGGCGGGGGGAGATCGCTTCGCGGAGTTTACCCCGAGCAATGTCGAGGGGCTCGCGATGACGGAACGAGGCGTGGTTGAGGTGGTGAGCATAGATGAGGCATACCTCGATGTGAGCGCGTGTGGCAGTTTCGCAGCCGCAGAAAAATTTGCTGGTGAACTCAAAGAAACAATCTTTGCGCAAGAAAAACTGACCGCTTCCATTGGAGTCGGCCCCAACAAGCTCATCGCCAAAATCGCTTCAGATTTTCAGAAGCCCGACGGTCTTACCGTGGTGCAGCCGGAAATGGTCGAGGCGTTCCTTGAGCCGCTTCCGGTGCGGGCCTTGCGCGGCGTGGGCCCCAAGGCGGAAGAGTATCTCAAGCGCATGGGTGTTCAAACCGTCCGCGATCTCCGAGAGCGCACCGAGGAAGATCTCACCCAAGCGTTCGGCGTCTTCGGCCAGGCGCTCTTTAGGCAGGCGCGCGGCATTGACGAGCGGGAAGTAAGCGACGCGCCGGAACAAGCAAAATCAATCGGTCGGCAGACGACCTTTGCGAGAGACGTGTTAAAGCCCGGCCCGATTCTTGCCGCGGCGGTGAAGCTTGCCGAGAGGGTTCACCGCGATGTTCTCGCCGAAGGTGTGCGTTTCAAAACAGTAACCGTTACCTGCCGCTATGCCGGGTTTGAAACCCACACCAAAACCCGCACACTTCCAACTGCCGCTCAGAGTTTCCCTGCGCTTAAAGCCGCAACCCTAAAACTCTTGTGGCCGTTTCTCGGCCGTCGTCCGGTGCGGCTCGTGGGCGTACGGGTGGGTGGGTTACAGGGCGTCGCTGAAGGAGCTTGACATTTCTTTTTTAGCGATTTATCGTATTAATACCGTTCGGGATGCGGCATAACGTCGCTTCCCATTGAAAACCCGTTGCGGAGGAGAAAGGCCAATGAGGAGCATTAGTCGGCGCAACTACTGGGGAGGGTTCTGGGGCGGGGTGCTGGGGATCTTCGCATTCTCGTGGCATGCCGCGCTGCTGCCGGTGGGCTGCTTCGTTGGGGTCGTCGCCGGCTTCTGGTATCAGGAGATCGGTAGGGCAGTGGCGGAGAGCCTCAAGACCGTCCAACGTCAGCTTGGAGATGTTCGGTTTCGTGGGGTGGCATACCTCGCGCGAGCTGCTCGTACAGCAAGTGCACTGACAGGGTGGATACTCGCGGTGGTGAAGTTCGCGTGTCGTGTAGCGAGCCTGGTCTGTGCGTTCGCTCGGATCGTGCGTCGCCACGTGCCGACCTATGGACGTGTCGTCCAATGGCTCAGTCGTCACCCCATGAATCGAGCGTATGCGCTCTTCGCGGTTGCGGCTGCCATCTGGGCGATGCCCGGTGTCTTTTACGCGCTACGCGTTGAGCGATGGATACGTGCGTTACCGGGCGATACGCAGGGGTTGATTCTGGTGTTCGTGGGTGTAGTCTTTGGTTACCCCCTTACGATTCTGCTCACGTTGAGCCCGTGGTGGTTGGGCGATCCGGTCGAAAGGGCAGCGTGCTTCTACCGGTGGTGGGCGAGGTACGCAGCGTATGGGAATGCGAAGTTTCTCCTATACCAGTTCGTACTCTTGGTCCGCAACCACTTGGCAGTGGTCGTCTTCTGGATGGTGACTATCGCGGGCATCGTCAGTGCGGTCGTTGGGCTCGTGGGCTTCATGGTCTTCCTGACACTGGTGGGTTTGCTGCGAGGCGTCTACCGGGTTACGAAAGACGGGGGGCACTGGCTGTGCTTTGGCGTAACACTCATTGTAACCGGAGCGGCGGCATGGCTCACGAATCCCCACTTACACGGTGTCGGCTTGTGGCTCGTCGCGTTGATTACGGGCTGCGCATCGGGGGTGGCTGCGGAGGGAGCGCGGCGCATCGCCGCCTCTGTATTTGAACGGCATCCGGCATTGCTCGAATTCCTCTACCGGTCAACGGAGGAACATATGGGCAATGGCTGCAAGGTCATTGGGCGCGGTTTCGCGCCGATCGTTGACTGGTGTAGTCCTCGGCTCTTTGTCTATTGACGCTGAAGGCGTCGGTAGTTCTACCCGCCTCGCGCGCATTCATGTGCGCGAGGCGGTTTCTTTTTCTGCTCTTGTTACTTGCGCCAGTTGTGTTTGTCTATATTTTGCGCGACATACCCACTCACTCGCGCAAAATGGTATAATGCGCGCACCATACTTCGTTCTTGGATCGTATCAAATGAGTGTATGAACCGTTCCACTCTCGCCACCGTCGTCGCCACAAGCGCGCTCACCGCGCTCGTGGTCTCAAGTTTGTTTCTGGCCTCCGGCTTTCGTGAGCGCGCGCCCTCGCCGGCGCTGCCGCCGCCCGGCAAAAGTCAAACCGGAGACAATACGCCGCAAAACAGCGAGCCGGTGCCCACGCCGATTGCCAAGTCCACCGAAGAAGAAATTGTGGAAGTGGTGAAACGCGCCTCCCCTGCGGTCGTCTCGGTCATCATCACGAAAGACCTGCCGGTGCTGGAGCGCGGGTTTATCAACATAAACCCCTGCGAAGGTTTGCCGGAAGAGTTTTGCCAGAACTTTTTTCCGGAAATCCAAGTGCCCCAAATTCGCGAGCGCGGCACCCAAAAACAGCAGGTGGGTTCGGGGTCGGGCTTTATCGTTTCTAAAGACGGCTTGGTTATTACCAATAAGCACGTGGTTAGCGACACCGCCGCCGATTATACGGTGCTTACGAATGACGGAAAAAGATTTCCTGCTCGTGTGCTGGCCAGAGACCCGGTGCAAGACATCGCGGTGCTCAAAATTGAGGGCAATAATTTCCCGATGCTGCCGATTGGCGATTCGGATAAACTCGCCATTGGGCGCACCGTGATTGCGATCGGCAATGCCCTGGGTGAATTTCAAAATACCGTGAGCGTGGGCGTGGTTTCCGGTCTGCGCCGCGCCATTACCGCCTCAGGCGGGGGCGTAACCGAAGCGCTCGACAATCTTATTCAAACGGATGCAGCGATCAACCAAGGCAATTCCGGTGGGCCCCTCCTCAACCTCGACGGCGAAGTGGTGGGAGTGAATACGGCCACCGTCATCGGCGCTCAAAGCATCGGGTTCGCCATTCCTTCGGCCGTGGTCAAGAAAGACCTGGCTGATGTAAAGTCGCTCGGCAAGATCAGCGTGCCGTTTCTCGGAGTGCGGCACGTACTGGTGACCAAAGACCTGGCCGAGCGGTTGAAACTGCCGGTGGATTACGGCGCGCGCGTAAGCCGCGGGGAGAGCGGCGAGCCAGCGGTTACGCCCGATTCGCCCGCAGCCGGAGCGGGCATAAAAGAAGACGATATTATTGTGGAACTTGACGGCGTTCGCATCACCGTGGAAAACCCTCTGGCCCGGCTCATTCAGAAGTATCGCGTTGGCGACGAGGTTGCGATTAAGATCCGTCGCGGGTCGGCGGAGTTTGCGGTGAAGGTAAAGCTGGCCGAACGGCCGCAAAGCTAGCTAAATCAAATAGCAAAGATCAAAAAGCAAAAATACAAATCCAAAATCCAAAATCAAATATTTGACTTTTACTTTGTATTTTTGATATTTGCTTTTTTATTTTTGATTTCCTCAAAGTAGCACTCTACAGTATTGACTGCTACTTTTCGAGCATCTATACTGGAAGCACCATGAACGGACACAATTTCACTTTCAAGGCCCAAGAGGCAATCGGGCGGGCGCACGATTCAGCCCGCCGGCACAACCAGCTGCAGATTGATGTTTTGCATTTGCTTGATGCGTTGCTTACTCAAGATGGTGGCACTACCGAGATGATCCTGAAAAAGCTCGAGGCCGATCCCGAGGCGTTGCGCCGGCGCGTGACTGAAGAAATTGAGCGTCTGCCTAAAGGCACGGCCAACGTGATGTTTGGGCAAGTGTATTTGACGCCGGATTTGGGGCGGGTCTTTGAGCGCGCGCGGGAGGAAGCGCAGCAGTTTAAAGATGAATATATATCCACCGAGCATTTGCTGCTCGCGTTAGCCGATGTTGAATCGCCCGGCCGTCAACTCCTGCACAGTTTCGGTGTGACGCACGAACCTATTTTGCGGATTTTGGCCGAGGTGCGGGGCAGCGCGCGCGTGACCGACCAAGAACCGGAGACAAAATACCAAGTGCTCGAGAAATACGCCCGCAACCTCACCGATCTGGCCCGAAAAAAGAAACTTGATCCGGTTATCGGCCGCGATCGAGAAATCAGACGCGTTATGCAGGTTTTAGCCCGGCGCACCAAAAACAACCCCGTGCTCATCGGAGAACCAGGCGTGGGCAAAACCGCGATTGTGGAGGGGCTCGCCCAGAGGATTGCGGCCGGCGACGTGCCAGAGACGCTAAAAGAACGGGAACTTATCGCCCTGGACTTGGGAGCGCTGGTCGCCGGCACTAAGTATCGCGGCGAGTTTGAAGATCGGATCAAGGCGTTGCTTAAGGAAATCAACACTGCCGAGGGCCGTTTTGTACTGTTCATAGATGAGTTGCACACGTTAGTTGGCGCTGGCGCGGCTGAAGGCGCGATTGACGCGTCGAATCTTTTGAAGCCGGCGCTCGCCCGCGGAGAATTGCATGCCATTGGCGCCACTACCCTTAAAGAGTATCAGCGCCACATTGAACGCGATCCTGCCCTTGAGCGGAGGTTTCAGCCGGTGCTGGTGGAAGAGCCGTCGCCGGAGGATGCGGTCGCGATACTGCGAGGGCTTAAAGAAAAATACGAGGTCCACCACGGCGTGCGCATAACCGATCCCGCGCTCATCGCGGCAGTTGAACTTTCTCAAAGGTACATCGCCGACAGGTTCTTGCCGGATAAAGCCGTGGATTTGATTGACGAGGCCGCTTCGTCCCTGCGCATGGAAATTGATTCAATGCCCCAAGAGCTTGATCAAGCTCACCGCGAAACCATGCGCCTTGAGATTGAGCGAGAGGCGCTTAAAAAGGAAAAAGATCCCGGCTCCAAGGAGCGTCTCAAAAAAATCCAAAAGCACATTGCGGATTTAAAAGAGAATACCGAAGCCCTGGAGATTCAGTGGCGTACGGAAAAAGAAATCATCACCAAATTGCGCGCCACCAAGCAGCACATCGAGCGTTCCCGCGCGGCGGCCGAGATTGCCGAACGGCAGAGCGACCTTACCAAGGTGGCTGAGATCCGTTACGGCATGCTGCCAAAACTTGAGCGCGAGTTGCAGGGTGAAGAAAAGCGCCTGCAGGAGATTCAGGCGAAGCGCCAGATTTTAAAAGAGGAGGTGGATGCTTCTGACATCGCCGGAGTGGTAAGCCGCTGGACCGGCATTCCGGTCGTCAAGATTTTGGAGGGCGAAGCGATGAAGCTCGCTAAAATGGAGCAAGCTCTGCAAGGCCGCGTGGTGGGCCAGAATCATGCGGTGAGCGTGGTGTCAGCGGCCATCCGCCGGGCTCGCACCGGCATTTCCGAGGAGTCGCGTCCCATCGGTTCGTTTCTGTTCCTCGGTCCCACCGGAGTGGGCAAAACCGAACTGGCGCGTTCGCTCGCTGATTTTATGTTCAATGACGAAAACGCCATGGTGCGGCTTGATATGTCGGAGTATATGGAGCGTCATGCGGTGGCGCGTCTCATCGGTTCGCCCCCGGGGTATGTGGGCCATGAAGAAGGCGGGCAGCTTACCGAGGTCATCCGCCGCAAGCCCTACTCGATCGTCTTATTTGACGAAATTGAAAAAGCGCATCCGGAAGTGTTCAATATTTTGCTTCAAATTCTCGACGACGGGCGTCTCACCGACGGCAAGGGCCGGGCGGTCAACTTCAAAAACGCGATCATCATCATGACTTCTAACATTGGCAATGAAGTTGTGGCCAAGGCGGAGTTGGGGTTTAGTGATACGCGCGACGAAACCGCCAGCGTGCGCTACGCCGAGTCGCGGCGCGAGGAAAAAATAAAGGATTTGCTAGCTGAATATTTTAAGCCGGAATTCTTAAATCGCATTGACGAAGTGGTTATATTCCACCGTTTGAAGAAACGAGACATTGCCGCGATCGTGGATTTGCAGCTTACGCGCGTGCGCGAGCGCCTGAAACCCAAGCGCATCACGCTCGAGGTATCTCGCGAGGCCAAGCACGTGCTGGCTGAACGCGGCGAAGATCCGGTTTACGGCGCCAGACCCCTCAAGCGTATCATACAAAAGGTCATACTTGATCCGTTGGCTCTGCAAATGGTTGAGGGCGAGATTCACGAGGGTGATGTCGTGGCGGTGGAAGTGATAGGCGGCAATTTGGTGATTACGCGTAAATCAAGCGCAGCGGTGCGGTTGCGCGCGGCGGTGCCGGCTTGAACCGAGCTTCATTAGCTTCTGCTGTAAGAAATCGGAGCGTTATTTACACACCCAGTGTGCCATTTTATCTCTGATGCCCGCTCCCCAATCACTGTCGAGGACAAGTTTCGCGGGAAGAGTGTAAGCAACGCTGTTAAATCCTACAAATGAATTTTCAATTATCGATGATCAATTATCAATGAATTTTCAATTTCCCAATTATCAAACACGTTGTTGAAAATTGAAGCATTAGATCATTGATTGAAAATTCAAAATTGAAAATTGAGAATTTTCATTTGTTTCCAGATGGCCTGATCGGATCTGCCACGGGGCGACGCTACTTGCAGTCAATTGGTACGCAGAGTAGGGTGGATGTGAGTAATGACGCGTGTCTATTCTACCCTGCTAAATTTGAGGATTTGGCTTCCGGCGGCAATAATTGCGGCGGCCGTATTAGCGTTGAGCGATCTGCCCCAGGCGGGTCTGGGCTTTCTAGCGTGGGGATTGGCCGCGTGTGTGCTTTGGGGGTGGTATAGTTTCAAGCAATTGCGACAAGCCGCTGCTTTTGTCGCGGTGGTGGCAGGATTTGCGGTGGCGGTTATATTTTTCGGTACGCTCGCCGAGTCCAAGTTTATGCTGCCGGCGTTCGCGGGTTTTTCGGCCTGGCTAGTGTTGGCCGAGGGCTTATTTCAGCGCCGGGGCCTTTCCGATACAGCTGCCGGACACGTTATTTCCGAGGCGGTGCTTTTGGTGTTGCCGCTCGCTCTTTTTATCTGGTTCACTATTTTGTTGGGTATGGGGCTTGGGTTCGTGTTGCCATTCAACCAAGCGCTGGCAGCGGCGGCTGCGCTCACCTTTATGCTGTCTTGGCCGTTTTTAGGCGGGGGTTCAAGAGGCGTGGTGGCTGGGTTGGTTGCGGCTTTGTTGGCAGCAGAGACACTGTGGGTTGTAAGTTTCTGGCCAGTGGGAGCATTAGGCGGCGGGGCGGTGGCGGCTTGCGTCGCTGCCGCCGCAACCGCGATAATGCGCGATCGGTTTGCCGGGCGCTTTAGCGTCGCGCGCGCAGCCGCAAGTGTTTTTTTAGCCGTCGCAGCTATTGGTCTTATTATGGCCATGAGTCGCTGGCTGCTCCGGCCATGAATACAACAAAGACATTATGCGACGAATTATCGGTACGATAATTTTGGGGGCGCTTGGCGCTTTGCTTTTTGAGATTGCGGCACCCTTCATCGCCGTCCGATTTCCGGCGCTCGAACGGATCGGCGCGCGCACGACGGTCGTTAGCACCACTCAACGTGTGACCATAACCGGAGAAACCGCGCTTGCCGAAGCCATCGGCCGCATGAGGCCGGTTGTGGTTAGGGTGGATGTAGGGCGCGGCGAGGCGACCACAGTGTTGGGCAGCGGAATAATTTTGACTGCGGACGGGTTGGTGGTGACGAGCGCCGATCTCGTTTCTGCCGGTGCGACGGTTAAGGTCGTTTATCGCGGGCAAACGCACGCCGCGACCGTGGTCAGACGCGACGAATCGGAGGGTCTGACCCTACTACGCATTCCGGGCGGGACTCTGCCGGTGGCGGCGTTTGCGCGCGTTGATGAAATACGGCTTGGCGAGAGGGTGCTGGCAATGGGTTTGGTGCGGCGGGGCGAGACGACTACGCCGGTTGTAACCGACGGCGTGGTGAGTCGCATTGGCGACGATGGCATCGCGGTCGGGTTTGTGCCGGCGGCTGAACTACCGGCAGGGTCGGTAGTCGCCACTCTCGACGGCAGGATTGCGGGGATCACGGCAAGCGCTGGCACCGACGGTGTTAGAGTGGTTGACAGTCGCGCTATCGAGGTAGTATTGGCCGGCAAGTAAATGGACATCACAGTCATCATCACGCATTATCGGTCGCCGGCGCTGCTTAAACTCTGTCTTGATTCAGTTCGTCGGGCCGTCGGGCCGCTATGGGCAGAGGTTATCGTATCTGATTCCGCCTTTGAACCAGAAACCACAGTCGCAGTGGCGGCTCACTATCCTGAAGTTAGTTGGATACGGCATGCGGATAATGTGGGTTACGCAAAACTGGTGAACGACGGCTTAAGTCAAAGCACCGGACAAACCATTCTTGTTTTGAATGCGGATATTATTTTGTTTGGAGATACTATACGTGCATTGGTGGGATACCTCGCCGGGCATCCGAAAGTCGCTGTGGCCGGGCCACAACTTTTGAACATTGACGAAACGCGCCAGGACTCGGCCTTTCGTTTTTATACGCCGGCGGTAATTTTGTCGCGGCGAACGTGGCTTAAACGGCTCAAGTGGTTTCGCAGAAAGCTCGAACATTTTCGGCGTGCCGACCGGCACGGCGTCCCTGCGGCCGAGCCAGTCGATTGGCTAATGGGTTCTGCTTTGGTTGTCCGGCGTGAAGCCATCCAACAAGTCGGGCCGATGGACGAGAGTTTCTTCATGTATTTTGAAGACGTGGACTGGTGCCGGCGTTTTTGGGAGGCCGGGTGGGAGGTGCACTATGTGCCGGAAGCAAAGGCCATTCACTACCACCAGCAGCAGTCGCGGTCGCGATCGATCTTCGATATATTTTTAAATCCCTACACGCGCATTCATGTACTCAGCGCGATGAAATACTTTTTGAAATATGGCTTAAAGGTGCCGCGGTATGGGGCGTAAACGGGGTTGACAGCTCTTCATGGATCGGGTAACCTAGCCACAATGCAAAAATCACTCAGCCAGTGCTGGTGTCGGCGTCATGCCGATTTCAACCCCATCTACGGGGGCGATTTTGGACTATTTGGCCAAGGTGGTTTTTGTCTCATGAAGATTTTCTAAACCGCAAACAACCGCAGTTTTGCAAAGACCGTCTTGGCTAGGTAGAGCCAAGACGGTCTTGGTTTTTATCTAGGTTCGCAAACGCAGTACCTTTCACAAGGAGGAGCCATGCACGCACCGTTTTTCGAGAGCAGTGAAAGCACTTCGCGGGTCACGATTGGGGGCGAGGCGCCGGATCGCGTCTTATCTGGGCCGGGAGAGCGCGCCACGCAACAGTTCCTTGAGTACCCGCATCCGTTGGTGGATCTCTACGACGCATTGCATCCGGGTCCGCTCGACCATGGCGATGACCGGGCGCTGTATCACAAGCTGGCCAAGCGCCGCCAGCCGGTGCTTGAGCTGGCCGTAGGTACTGGCCGCGTCGCCCGCTACCTTGCCGGGCAGAACATTCCGGTGGTCGGGCTCGAGATTTCGCCCAACATGCTTCGGCAAGCGAGGGAGAATATCTCCCGGATGTCTGAAACGGCACAGCGAAAGATTTCGCTCGTCGAGGGCGATATGCGCGACTTCGATCTCGGCCGTACGTTCCCCCTCGCCATCGTTCCGTTCTCGGCGTTCCAGCACCTGCTCACAATCGAAAACCAGATGCGGGTCCTCCGATGCATCCATCGCCACCTTGCCGAAAACGGCCACCTCGTGGTTGATATCTTCGACCCGAATCTGGGAATGTGTCTGCCGGGAGGGGGTCTGACGCGGGAAATGATCGGCGAGGTTGTCCATCCCGCAACGCAGCTCCGGTGGCGAATCTTCGTTGACGCGCGCGAGAACATCGTTGAGCAGCAGGTTCTCCACGCGCAATGGCGGTTCGCGGAACTTGCGTCTGACGATCAGGTGCTCCGCCAGTACTACTGGCGTCTGACGCTCCGATGGTTCTACCGCTTTGAGATGCAGCATCTGCTAGAGCGCAGCGGTTTCGCCATCGTCAATCTGTGGAGCGACTACAAGTTCTCGCCGCCGGCTTACGGCAAGCGGCAGGTGTGGTTCGCCCGCAAGGCATAGCAAGGAGGGAGAAGCAAGGTTTACGCCTCGGTGGCCACATGGCCACCGAGGCAATTTCTTTCCTGATCCTGATTTTGAAGTTGGAGCGCGCGCTTGACCAGTCAAGTAAAACTGCGTTAATAATAACCGTCGCGCTCTAGCGGCGATTATTTAATACAATAAAACACTTTTTCATAGATGACAATACTAGTTACCGGCGGAGCGGGGTTTATAGGGTCGCATTTTGTGCGGCTTGTCTTAACCGAGCATCCGGAAGACCGGGTTATCAATATTGATAAACTGACTTACGCCGGCAACCTTGATAATCTCCGTGATGTCGAAAAGATGGTGGAGGCAGAAGGTCCTTTGGCAAACCCCGCTAGAAGTCCAATCTCAGGGCAGAGTAGCCGCCGATACTCCTTTGTGCAAGGCGACATTGCGGATCAGGCGCTGGTGGAGCGGATCCTGGCCAAGGAAGGTGTTGAAGCCATAGTTAATTTTGCGGCTGAAACCCACGTGGATCGCTCCATTGCCGAGGCGGCTCAATTTGTCGAGGCCAATGTTTTGGGGGTCCTGGTGCTACTGAACGCCGCACGCACAGCCGGAGTCAAGCGATTTCTACAGGTTTCAACTGACGAAGTGTACGGCAGCATCAGCGAGGGCTACTGCACCGAAACTGCCGCGCTTAACCCAACCAATCCATATTCTGCCTGCAAAGCCGGGGCCGAGCATTTGTGCCGATCGTATGCGCACACCTACGACATGGATGTTATTATCACGCGAGGGTCGAACAGTTTCGGACCCTTCCAGTATCCGGAAAAATTCATCCCGCGCGTGGCTACTCGTCTTATCATTGATCAGCCCGCGCCGATTTACGGGTATGGTCTTAATGTGCGCACGTGGCTTGATGTGCGAGACCACGTGATGGGGATTGATCGGGTATTGCGCGAGGGCGTTAAAGGAGAAACGTATAACATCGGCGGGGCAATTGAGAAGCCAAACATCGAAGTGGCGCTGCAGATCGCTTATCTTTTGGGCAAGCCGCCTACGGCAATTGAGTTTGTGGCTGATCGGCCGGGCCACGACTTTCGCTACGGGCTTGATTCAAGCAAGATTGGCCGCGAACTCGGCTGGGCTCCAGAGCGATCATTTGAAGACAGCATCCGCGAGACAGTGCTGTGGTACACCGAAAATCGCTGGTGGTGGCAGAAGATACTGGGGGAGGGGAAGGTGGAATTTTTGTGAAAATCAAAAATAAAATATCAAAGATTAAAAATGTGGTAACGCCTGCGGCGTTCGGTTTGAATTTTTTGATTTTTGATCTGTATTTTTGATATTTGATATTTGATTTTATTATGAAAGCACTCATTACTGCCGGGGGGCGGGGGACGCGGTTGCGGCCCCTTACCTTTACCTTGAATAAACACCTCATTCCCATCGCGAACAAGCCCATGATTGCCTACGCGATCGAGAAGGTCGCGGCTGCCGGCATTCACGACATTGGAATTATCACTAATCCGGGCGAAGTTGAACTGCGCGAGGTGCTTGGTCGCGGCGATGCTTGGGGGGTTGGACTCACCTATCTTGAGCAGCACGGCGGGGCTTTGGGCCTTGCGCACGCGCTGGGCATTGGCCGGGAGTTCGTCGGCAATAGCCCTTGCATTTTTTACCTCGGAGACAATCTTCTCGTTGACAATCTTAGTAGTATAGTTAAGGAGTTTGAAGAGCGGGGGAGCCATTGCCATTTCAATTTTGCGAAAGTAAAAGACCCCCAGCGCTTCGGGGTGCCGGAATTCGCGCCAGATGGCGCTTTACTGCGCGTTATCGAGAAGCCCGACCATCCGCCCAGCGATCTGGCCCAGACCGGCGTGTATCTTTACCAGCCAGATGTCTGGCCGGTGCTTGAAGACCTGCGGCCGGGTCGGCGCGGGGAGTATGAGATTTCCGATTTCAACTCCTTGCTTATCGAACGTGGCTTCAAGGCCAGTTATTCGATAATCAGTGGTTGGTGGAAAGATACGGGCTTGCCGCAGGATTTGCTCGAGGGTAATCAGTTGATTATGAGCGACCCGCAGTCCTTTGTTCACGGCAACCAAGGGGTCGTTTCAGATTCTGCCACAGTTCAGGGAAAAGTGAATATTGGGACAGATACGGCCATATTAGGGACATCGTTTATTCGTGGCCCTGTCCTTATTGGTCAGAATTGTCATATTGAGGACAGCTATATTGGGCCATTTGCAGCCATTGGGGACAACGTGACCGTGCAAAACACTGAACTAGAGCATTCGATTGTTATGAGCGGAGCGAAAATCGAAGCCCCAGTGCGAATTGTTGATAGCATACTTGGCCGAAATTGCCGTATTCAGTCGCATCAGGCCACGCGTCCGTCAGGGCACAAGCTCATAGTTGGGGATTTTGCCAGCGTCGAGCTGTAGTGAATTTAAATAGGCCACGCCATTGCGTGGCCTATTTAAATTGGTATATATTCGGCCATATCAGGCACTTGGCCTAATCCCTGTTAAATCTTTAAACTTTTGAACTTTTAAACGTTGCTTAGCCATGACCGATGATCGGGTAAAGCAAGCAGTACGTATAAGCGTGGCCTTATATCGGGTGACTGACCGGTTCCCCGAGACCGATCCGTTGCGCCATAGGTTGCGAGATGCCGCTATCAATGTTGTGGTAGCGGTAAGTCAGGAAGAATTTGATTCAGTCGCTCAAGCCGTCAAAACCATTGAGGCGCTTGGCGATGTCGCTGCGTCGCTTACGTACGTTTCCTCGATGAATTTTCTCGTGCTAAAGAGTTCATATGGGGCCTTGCTGCGTTCCTGGCAGCCGCAACCGCCACGCTCAGCGTGGCCCGATGCGCTTCAACATCAAGGAGTGGCCCGACGCACCGAGGCACCGTCGCTCAAAGACATGAATGATCCCAGGCGTCAAGACCGCATTGTAAAAATGCTGCGCGATAGAGGCGAGGTTCAACTTCGCGATTTGATTACGGCGTTGGGTGACGTTTCCAGCCGAACCATTCGTAGAGAACTCAACCGATTGCGTCAACTGGGCATGGTGGAGCGTCGCGGTTTCGGAGCCAGCAGTTTCTACAGGATTTTGGCTTAAATCCTAGGTAGTTATCCACAGAATTGTTTATTGATTGCAACCCATCTGGTATACTATTATTCGAATTCTGGATTCTTGATTGTTTCCCCAACCCTGTGCGCCATCAGGTTTGATGGCGAGATGGAGTCAATAGTTATCCACACAATTGGCTTGAAAGCTTCTTGCTTCCCGATTGAGACATCAATATAATGAAGCTGTGAAACAAAATTTCTTGTACGCGAGTAAAAGTGCGGGCGATTTTTTGGCGTTTGTGGCTGCGGGAGTTGTTACGATCTGATAGTTTTCTAGTTGAGTTGACAAACAAGTAAGATGATTGTTGCAACGGTTGCATGAATGGCGCAAGGTAAGATAGGATAGTTAGGATAGTAACGCGGCTCATTGACAACTGAATACTTAAACGAGACGAAGAGACGAAGATTATTAATTTATTCGTTTTGGAGTCCGAAAGGTCGGGTCGATATCCATTTCGCCCAAGTGGCGAATGGAAGAACCTGACTCCCCAATAATTCTGAAAATATATCCTGAAAATGTGTAATAGTGTACCCGCCTTTTGAAGGAAGGCGGGACGCGCTCCGCAAGACAAGACTTCTCGCGGTGCGTTAAACCAAAATAAGAAACGCTATGTCCAATTCGTTTACTCGAAAGCGGGCGGGCGCGGTGGAGCGATTCGTCTCGGGGGCCCTCGCGGTCACAACGACCGTATGGCTCTCGGGCGCATCGTTACTAGTTCCGCTCTCTGCTTCCGCCCAGACGATTGTAGACGGCGATCTCATTCGCGCCTCGAATGACTTCAAGGTTTATATCGTCAAAACAGTCGGCGCCGAAAAGTTTAGGCGGTGGTTTGTTGGACCGCAAATGTTCAACTTCTACCTGCACCTTGGCTTTTCGAAAGTCAAAGTCGTCTCGCCCGAGACGCTTGCGAGCTACGAGGAATCGTGGCTGACTCGGGCTGCCGGCGATACAAAAGTATATTGGGTTGATCCGGCCACTGCGCAGGCAGGCGTCGGCGCAACCAAACGCTGGGTGACGACGGCTGAAGAGTTTGCTTCACGCGGTTATAAATGGAACGCGGTCTATGTGGTGAACACCGCCGAGCGCGACTTCTACACGACCGGCACTGACCTCGGTCCCGGCGGAACGACCGGCCCGGCCGGAACGCTGGCCGCCTCGCTCGCTTCTGACACGCCGGCATCCACAACCATCCCGCAAAACGCCGCGCGCGTGGGCTTCACAAAACTGATGCTCAACGCTTCGGGCGGCGATGCGGTGATTGATTCGATTACGGTCAAGCGCACGGGCGCTTCTGCGAACGCCAACTTCTCGGAAATCATTCTTCTCGACAACAGCGATAACGATACGCAGATCGGCTCGGCCAAGACCCTCTCGTCGAACGATGATACGGTCTTCAATGACGACATCACGATCAAGGCCGGCACGAAGTACATAAGCGTGGCAGCCAACATGGCGAGCACCCTCAACGCGGCTGAAGTGGCCAGACTTGAAGTGACGGCGGTTACGATGAAGTCCGGCACGCTTTCGGCGACATTCCCGATTGCTGGTAACGCCATGACGATGAACGCGACCCTTACTATCGGCACGGCGACCGTGGCCGCAGGCGGTCTTGATCCGTCGGCCACGACCCAGCGCGTGGGCAAGACCGACTACATCTTCTCGTCCTTCAAGGTAACGGCTGGTTCAGCCGAGGACGTCGAGGTGAGCCAGATAACCTGGTTTGAGAACGGGACTGCGGGCGACGATGATGTCCAGAACCTCCGTCTCCTCCAGGACGGCTCGACTGAGCTCGGTACCGTCACGAAGCCGACTGCGAAATACGTTACGTACAACCTCTCGCCAAAGGTGAAGATTCCAAAGGGCGAGAACCGTGAGTTCTCGATCAAGGGTAATATCCTGTCCGGTTCAAGCCGCACGGTTGACTTCGTGATCGAGAAATCCACGCACCTCGTGGTGAAGGGACTCAAGTACGGCTACTTCATCACGCCCACGTATCCGAACGCGGCTGATCCGCGCTTCAACCCGGCTGATACGACGACGATTGGCACGGGTACCCTCACCTTCTCGAAAGATCCGCTCTCGTCGCTCAACGTTGCGTCAGGCGGCAGCGGGCAGGTATTGGGCAAATTCAAGACCGTGGTTGAAGGCGAGGCGATCAACGTAACGCGTCTCGTCATCTACGCCACGTCTTCGAGGGCGATGACGAACTTGACGAATCTCACCATCTACGACTCGAGCGGCGCAGCAGTGGTCGGCCCGATTGATCCTACGGTTCGTGTGACGGGTTCCTTCGACGGCCGCGCCACCTCGACTGACACGGTGGTCTTCCCGGTTGGCAGTGCGGTCTACACGATCAAGGGCAACTTGAGCACGACCTACGCGAACAACGACACCGTGCAGGTTGGTGTTGCGGCGCCCGCGGCAACGGTAACGGCGAAGGGTTCGGTTACGAACAACACGTTGACGCCCAACCCGACGACGGACGTGACGACCGACACGGTGACGGTCAAAGCCGCAAACCTCAAGGTGACGACAAATGCCACCCCGGCTGCGCAGACAGTCATTGTGGGCACGACGAACTTCAACTTCGCCGAATGGACGTTCGATGCGTCTGACGCGGGCGAAGATGTTCGCATAACCGCGATCAAGCCCAAGGCCACGGTTGGCACAGCCAACACCGAAGACGACGTGGTCAACCAGCAACTGTTCCTGGTTTCGGGTGGCACTGAAACGGCGCTTCAGCCCATTGTGCAGCCAACCGAGGGTACGGCAACCACGACCTTTACGCTTTCGACTCCTCTCGTCATTACGAAGAGCACAACGGTGGTCATCCGGTTGAGGGGTGATATGACCGCCAATGCCGGTACGAGCCAGACCTACGCCTTCGGTATCTCCGGGCAAACCGGTGTGGTGGCGATTGGCAACGTGACGGCTTCGACCGTAACCCCGACCGTAACCGATTCGGCCGGCTCGACGATGACGACCGCGAGCACCGGTTCCTTCACGGTTGCTGATGACGCGTCAAACCCGACCACCTCTGGGCTTGCAGTTTCTGGCCAGACCGGGTTTACCCTAGGCGAGTTGCGCTTTACGGCAACGAACGAGGACGTGGACATCACCGAGCTGCACGTGACGACAACCACCCAGAACACGGGCGTAACCCGCAACCAAGTGGGGAAGATGTACCTCGTGGTTGATGGGGTTACAAAGGCAGAGGTGATTCCGACGAGCACCGAGGCCTCCACACCGGTTACCTTTGTCATGACGCAGGGTACGATCCGCGTACTCAAGGGTTCGACGGGTCTCAAGGTAACGCTGAAGGGAGACTGGAACCAGATTGGCACGAACTTGCCGGCAGTGGCTGGACGGGGCATCGCGACGAGTGTAGCGAATGATGCGTATGCTGGCGTTGGGGTGCAGTCAGCCACGAAGATTGCCGCAGGGAGCAAGTCCGGAACCTATACGGGCCAGGGCTTCCTGCTCTTCAAGAGCTTGCCTACGATATCCTTCCCGAATCCAGTGACGGGTTCAGTCCCGTCCGGTGGCACGGTGGCGTTCTTCCGGTTCACCGTTTCGGCCGGTACGACTGGTGACATCGGTGTCTACAAGTTCAACTTCGCGATCTCGACGACGTCAGCGACCGTTACGTCCTTCCAGCTCTTCGAGACCCCGGGTGCGAGCGAGTTGGGGCTCTGGAACAACGCCAACCGTGAGCCGCAACGGATCTACACCGCGATGTCTGGTGGGCGGGGCGGTATCTACGGCTTCAGCTCGGCGAGCGGTTCAGCTGCTTCAAGTTCGCTGTTCGATACCGGCACTGACGGCGTGACGCAGGGTGGCGAGTTCCGGTCCATCGCGGTTGGCGCCTCGAAAGTCTTCGAACTGAGAGGCAGCTTTGGTGGAGCCCACGAGCTCGATCCTTCTGGCCGGCCGCTCTCGCAGGTGACGGTTGAGCTTCTCGGCGACAACGCCTTCCCGAGCTCGAGCTATCCGCTTTCGGCGAGCGTGGCAGTCGCCGGTCCAACCTCTGGCATTGCGAATCCCGATGATAATCGCGATAGCGACTTCATCTGGTCGGATCTGAACGTGGGCAACAACTCCTCGACCGCCACACAGACCGCCGAGTGGACGAACGGATTCCGCGTGCCGGGGTTGAACATCAACACGTCGACCTCGCAGGGCTTGAACTAAGCCGATCCAGTTTCTCCAGTGGCTTGTGGACACCTGGAGAGACGACGCAAAGCCCCCGCCATTATGGCGGGGGCTTTTGTTTGTCTCGTGATTCTACGGCGCGAGAGCTTGAAGAGCGCGCACGGCGTATGGTATCTTGGAGCCCTATGTTTCAGACATTCTGGGGATTCCTGCGCCAGCGGTGGGTTGCGCTCACGGTGACTACGGCCATCGTGGTGGTTGGCGTACTGCTCCTCTGGCTGCAGGTACGGTCTGGCAACCCGTCTCGCCGACCGACCGAGCTCGGCGCGTTCTTCCAGTTCGCCAACCACTGCGCCGAGATGCCGGCCGATCGCCTGCAGGAGTTCACCGGTACCTTCGAGGCGAATCGGGAGGTGCTCGAACGTGATCCGGATGCGTTCAACTCGTGGTATACCGCCGGGCTCATGAAAAAGTTCGTCTGCGATTACGAAGGCGCTCGCGAAATCTGGGAGCACGCGGGGCAACTCCGGCCGAAAAATTCTATTTCGTTCGGCGCCTTGGGGAACCTCTACGGGTTCTTCCTCAACGACAAGGCGAAGGCCGAGGCGAACTACCTCAAAGCCATCGAAAACGAGGAAGCATTCAAGGAGATGCAGCGTGAGAACAAAGCGCCCGAATACACGGTCAACATCCAGTACTATCGGGACCTCCACGAGATCTACCGCGCGCAAGGTAAAGACAAGGGGGTTGACGCGATTGGGGTCCTCCAGCGCGGTCTTCGGGTGGAGCCAAAGTCGTCTGACCTCATGGTGCTTTTGGCGAGCTACTACCGCGACAACGGCAACCTCCCCGAGGCAATCCGGTGGTTCGAGGAATCGCTCACAATCACGCCGAACAACGATCCGGTAATCAAGGAGATCGCGCGTCTGCGCGCCGCGTTACGCTAACGTGGTCAACGGTGTTGTCAATTCTGTCGGCGATACTCGCCCGCTCACCCGGAGCGGGCGAGTGCTGTGGTGGATATTGTGGGGTCTCTTCGCTGCTGCTGCCCTTCTTCCAATCGTCGTCAGCTCGAAGTTTTTCTTCCCGTTCATCACGCCGCGCACGTTCGCGTTTCGGATCATCGTAGAAATCGCGATGGTGCTCTATGTTGGGCTTGCGCTGCGCGAGCCCGCGTTCCGGCCGCGCTGGACAGCGATCCACATCGCGATCCTTGCGTACCTTGGCGTGGTGGTCCTAGCGAGTATCGTCGGCGTCAACCCCTCCAGAAGCTTCTGGGGGAATGCCGAACGGAGCGAGGGGATTCTTACGCTGGCGCACGTCGTTCTGTTCTTCGGTATCGCAAGCTGGACAATCCGGCGCTGGGGGGGTTGGCGCCGGCTCATGCTCGTTTCACTCGGCGTCTCGGTACTCACCGCGATCTACGGCCTGGCGCAGATATTTAATCAAGAGTCGCTCTTTGGTCTCATTCGCATTATCGGCACTGGTCGGCCGGCTTCCACCATCGGCAACGCGAGCTTCTTTGGCGGATACCTTCTCTTGAATCTCGTTTTGGCGGGCGTGCTCCTCGTGCGAGAACGAGCGGTTGGGTGGCGGATCACCATTGCCGCGGCGGCGCTATTTAACCTTTCCATTCTGTTCGCTACTGAAACCCGCGGCGCGGCGTTGGGGTTCCTCGCAGGGCTTGGCATTGTTGGTATCGGGTTATGCATCGCGGCGCCGTCGCGCCGCGTCCGGTTCGGCGTGGGCACAGCCGCGATCGTCCTTGCGTTCGCTGCGTGGTTCGTATGGATAAACCGCGCGGAATCCTGGGTGCAGGCGAACGGCATGCTCCGGCGACTCACCACTATTTCAGCCAGCGACATTACGACACAGTCCCGTTTAGCCACTTGGCGCGCTTCGTGGGGCGCGTGGCGTGAGCGCTTCTTCCTCGGCTGGGGGTACGAGAACTACAACGTCGCCTTCAACAAGCACTTCCCGGTCGCGATCTACCGCGACGATGGATCGCAGGTGTGGTTCGATCGGGCGCACAACATCATCTTCGACGTGGGCGTCACGACCGGCGTCGCGGGACTCGCCGCGTATCTTTCGATCATCGGCGCTGCGCTTTGGACCCTTCGGCGCGCGGTGCGCGAGGGAGCAATTAAGCGTTCAGTCGCGGTCATCCTTGCGGCCGGGATCGCGGGATACTTCATCCAGAACATGTTTGTCTTCGATACCCTGCTTACGTACCTGCTCGCGTTCGGGGTTCTGCTTCCGTTTATCGCGAGCGCGGCGATGCCCGCGGCTGCGGGCGAGCCCCGTAGAATCGCGGAGCGATTTGTACGGGGCGAGCCGGCGCCGATTGCGCCGCCAGCTCCGAGACGGGCAGCGGTTGCCGCGCTCGCGATCCTCGCCGTGGCTGCGATCTACGCTTTCAACGTGCGCCCCGCGCTTGCAAACCGCGCCATTTCAGGGATGATTACCTTCGCGAAGTCCAATTGGCTCGAGGAAGGTGCGGCGGCGATTGACGAGACGTTCCGTCTGCGAACCTATATGGACCTCGAGGCGCGCCACAAGCTCGTGGATTTCACGCTTCAGGTCGTGCGTACCCCCGGCGTGCCGCCAGAGTTTGTGCAAGCAATGGTTGCGAAAGCCGAAGCAGAGATCCAGAAGAACATCGCGGCCGAGCCGCAGGACGCCTTCCATTACGTCTACCTCCTTACCCTCTACAACGGCGCCGATACGGTTAACCCAGCATTCCTTGACCGCGTACCCGACGCGTTCCAGCGCGCGATCGCGCTCTCCCCCGGTCGGGCGCCTTTGTACTATGAACTTGGGCAAGCGAAGATGAGCCAACAGAAGTTTGACGAAGGCGTCGCGGCGTTCCGGGAGGCGGTTAAGCTTGCACCTAATGTTATGGAAGCGCATTGGAACCTTGGGGCAGCGCTTCTCGTTTCCGGCCGCGAGGCCGAAGGGTATGGCGAGTTCCAGAAAGCGAGTGAGCTGGGGCTCAACCTTAAATCATTGAGGCATTTGAAGCGGGTGCTGCGCGTGTATACGGCTAAGCGCGACTACCGGAAGTTGGCAGAAACGTATGAGGCAATCGTGTTGCTGGAGCCGTCAGCCGAGACGTATGCGAAACTCGCTGCGGTCTACCGAGAACTCGGCGACGTGGCCAAGGCGACCGCGGCGGTTGAAAAAGCGGTTGAACTCGACGGTAGCTACGCGCCGGAGGCCGAGGAGTTTCTGCGGTCGTTGCGAGGCGTCAGAGGTGCCCCGGGGAGTCAGCAGGGGCTGCGGTGAGTCGAGATCTCCAACGGGGCTTTTGCATCGGTTTGGTCGAGAGTGATCTGCACAGCGTCAATGATCATGCGAGCGTACAGATTTCGTGTTCTATCTTCTAGCGATCGTCAAAAGAACGTTACTCCGGTTCCGCTACGTATTCCGCCCTGTATCATCTTCTGGCGATCGTCATACAATGATACATGCAGGTACCATCTCCTAGCGATCGCTAGAAGATGATATATGGCGTGACCGTATTATCTCTCGTAGACGGCACGGGTGCGTTCGATCATACGGCTCAAGGTAAATTTGCTCGTCGCCGCCAGACAGGCGCGCCTGGTCGCGGCTTGAGCGGCGGTCGGGCGTACGAGCATATAAGCGATAGCGCGGGTAAGCGCTTTCGGATCCGCAGCCGGCACGAGCATGCCGCGGTCTGGTTCGAGCATCTCGGGGATGCCGCCTACGCGAGTTGCAACGATCGGCACTTCGGCGGCCATGGCTTCGAGGATCGCGTAGGGCCAGCCCTCTTTGACCGAGGGTAGCACAAATAGGTCGAACGCCTTGAGGCATCGGGCAGCGTTCGGGAGAGCGCCGGCGAGGATAACCGTGTTGTGGAGATTGTTTTTTTCGATGAGTGATTCGAGGTACGGGCGCTCCGTGCCCTCGCCGATGATGACGGCTGTAATATCGGGATGCGTGCGGCGAACCTCGTGGAGCGCGGCAAGAAGGCAGGGGAGACCTTTGGTGGGGTAGAAATTGGCGATTGTGCCAATGAGTCGGTCGGGTAGCGCGCGGCCGATTTTTTGTGCAAGTGCGGCACGCGCGGCGGTGCGATCTAAAAATGCAACATCGCCGATGCCGTTTGGAATATGCATGATGCGTTCCGGCCGAGCAAGGCGCGCCCGGATCGCGCTTTCGCGGTCAGCGTTTGAGACGGTGATGATGGCGTCGCGCAACGGCCGGGCTGATTGTTCCAGTAACCGGTACAGGGCTTTTTGCCAACGGGGCAGTGGTTCGTGGAACACGAGGCCGTGCGCGGTGAATATAATTTTTGGGACCCGTGCCACTTTTGCCGCAAGTCCGCCGAGGATGCCGGCTTTGGAGCTGTTGAGATGTACGACATCCGGCCGCTCTTTTCGGAAGAGCGCAACAAGTTCAAAAAAACCAGCACTGTCGCGTAATAGGCTGATTGCGCGGCCCACTGACCGGAGCGGGTGCGTTGGAACGCCGTGCTCGAAAGCTCGGGCGATAAGCTCGCCGCTGCCTTCGCCGCAAGCGATCATAATCTCGTATTGATCGTTCGGTAGGTTTATAGCCAAATCGAGCACATACCGCTGCGCTCCGCCGAATTCGGATTGGGTGACGACGTAGAGGACTTTTGTTCTATTCGGCATGAGCGCTCACACTGTAGCACCACTTGACGGAAAGTCAATAATTTGATAGGGGTGAATTGGCTGCGTTCTTTGTAGTTATGACGATCGCAAAAAAGGGGGGTATTCCATGGCGAACGATCTTCTGACGATCGGGGTGGCAATCGAGCCGAATTGGCCAACAATCCACTGGGCTGTTTCAGCGAGTGTGGAATTGGGGCGGCGGCTGCCGCTTCGATTCACGCTCGGGTTTGATCGGTACCCACCCCATGTAACGCTCTACCAGGCAAGTTTCCGGCTGGACCCGGAGTCGCTTGTGCCGTCCCTTCAGGAAATAGAATGGTGGCCGGCATACTCCACTGCCGTGTTTGGTTTGGGGGTTTTTGCGGAGTCTTTCGTTTTCGCAGACCTTCAGTCGTCGGCAGAACTCGTGGCGATGCATCAATCGACGGTTTGTGCACTTGCGCCGCATCGAGCGCAAGACGAAGCGCCAGCAGCCCGGCAGGGCCTGACGGGGCTCTCCGTCCGTGAAGCGGAAAACGTAAAGCAGTTTGGTTATCCATTCTGCGGGGATGCGTTCCGGCCTCATATTACGCTCGGCCGGGCGGTATCCCCAGTGGGGCGCGAGGAGCTGGACGCGATCCTCGCTGACTTACGGCCACCCGGTCAGACGACCTTCCAGCGGCTCATGCTGTACGTTGGTGGACCCGATGGGCAGTGCGACCGCATTGTTGCCAAACGGGAATTCTGAACAGAGAGGAGGTGAGATAAGATGCGGGTGATTCGTAGGGGCATGGAAGAGATCGCCGTGATCGATCCGCGGAAGAAGTATGGTGAGTCTGGGCAGTACGTGTCCTACGACTGCACCAAGGATCCGAAACTCAACATCGTCGCGATCCTCGCGGCCGCCAGGGCAGAACGCATGGAAATCCGGTACTACTACCGGAAGATGACGAGCATGGCCGGTGAGTCAGTGCCGGTCAAGGTCATCATCACCGAGATCCCGCCCGGGCACGTGCAGCCCTTCCACACACACCTTCTCATCCATGAGGTCACGCATGTGGATGAAGGCGAACTCATCGCCATCGAAAGCGCGGATCTCACCGAGGAGGACTGGGCGCTGATCGTGACACAAGGCGAGGTCCTTAACCCAGGCGACACCGTGCTCGAGGAGCCTGGGGTGCGGCATACCGTGATGAACCGCGACCCAGAGCGGTACTGTCTCATCACGACGGTACAAGCTGATCGTACGATCTCGCCCGAGCAGTTCAAGTCAGACTGGATTCGGGAGGAGCCGCAGACGCAAGGGGCAGGAGAAGTTCGGGTGGTTCGGGCCCCAGCAACGGCCTAGAGGAAGGAGGTTTTCAGGGGCGCAGTCCGCGTGATGCGGGCTGCGCTCTTCTCTTTTCGTGGTCTAGTGATGATTGACTTTTTGGCTTTCAGATGTCTACAATAGTAGGGCATGGTGGTTGAGAAGAAGAAACCCAAACGCATTCTGGTAACCGGCGGGGCCGGTTTTATTGGGTCCAATCTGTGTGAATACCTTGTGGAGCGAGGGGACTTTGTGATTTGTCTGGACAACTTTTTTACGGGCTCGCGGCGCAACATTGAACAGCTGCTTTCGTCACCTCACTTTGTTCTCTTTGAACACGATATTGTGAAACCCTTTGATGTCTCGGGTTCGGTTGATGAAGTGTACCACTTGGCTTGCCCGGCCGCCCCGCTCCATTACCAGTTTGATCCGGTCGAAACCATGCGGATCAACGTGGTTGGAACCTTCAACGTGCTCGAGCTTGCGCGCGCCAAGCGCGCCAAGGTCCTCTTTGCTTCCACCTCCGAAGTCTACGGCAATCCCACGGTCCATCCGCAGCCGGAAACGTACGCGGGCAACGTGAACCCCACGTCGCGCCGGTCCTGCTACACCGAGGGCAAGCGCGCGGCCGAGACGCTCACCATGGATTATCACCGCGAGTACGGTGTTGCCGTGCGCATCGCAAGGATTTTCAACACGTACGGCCCCCGCATGTCGCTCACCGACGGCCGGGCCGTGCCGAATTTCCTGGTGCAGTCTCAGCGCAACGAGGTGCTGACCGTTTGGGGCGACGGCACGCAGACGCGCAGTTTCATGTACATTTCGGATTTGATAAAAGGTTTGGTCGTCATGATGGAACAAGATGAGTTTTTAGGCCCAGTCAACGTTGGCAATCCTGAAGAGTGTACGATTTTGCAGTTCATTGATGAGATCCGTGCGGCCGTGGGTTCTACCAGCGAAGTGAAATTCGTCCGCCCCTTGCCCGAAGGCGACCCGGAGCGGCGCAAGCCGGATATCACTTTAGCGAAAGAGAAACTTGGTTGGGAACCGGAGGTCTCGCTCAAAGACGGGCTCAGCCGCACCGTTCCCTACGTGCGTGAACACCTGGGACGCGTGCGCCGCGTACTCGTGTTCTCGGTCGCGTACTTTCCCTTTGTGGGCGGGGCAGAGGTTGCGGTTAAAGAAATCACGAGCCGCATCCCGGATTGGCATTTTGATTTGCTCACCGTTGATCTTGCGGGCAACTTGCCCCGGATTGAACAGATGGGTAACGTGACGGTTCATCGGCTGCGCATGGCTGGACTCGCGCGGCTGTTTGCGGGTTCTCATCGGGGCAAACGCGCGCTCAAGTACCTCTATCCCATCTTCGCATTTTTCAAAGCGCACCGGCTCCACCGGAGAAATCCTTACCAGGCGGTGCACGCCATCATGGCGAATTACGCCGGTTTCGCCGCGCTCTTTTTCAAGTGGCTGCACCCGAGTATTCCCTTCCTGCTAACCCTGCAGGAAGGCGACCCCATCGAATACATCAAGCGCCGCGTGCGGCTGTTTGTCGTGACCCCGTGGCTGTTCAGTCAGATTTTTCTCAAGGCAAGTTACGTGCAGGCCATCTCGAAATACCTCGCCAAGTTCGCGCAAGGCATGGGCTACCGCGGCCCCATTGAGGTAATTCCAAACGGCGTTGATGTGGCGCATTTCATGAGGGAGGTTCCGGCGGCAGAGCTTAAGGCGCTCCGTGAGAAGCTGGGGTTGAAACCAGAGGACCCGGTTGTGATTACTACGTCCCGTCTCGTGCTCAAAAACGGGGTGGACGACCTCATTAAGGGTGTAGCACGGGTACGTCACCCCGTGAGCGCCGAGGCTCGGCAAAGCCGATCAGTCAAGCTCCTTATTTTGGGAACGGGACAGGATGAGGCGATGTTGCGAGAGCTTGCCAAGGACTTGGGGGTTCAGGATCGGGTTTTGTTCTTGGGCCAGATTGCTCATGCAGAGTTGCCGAACTATTTGAAAATTTCAGACATTTTCTGCCGACCGTCCTTGTCCGAAGGTTTGGGCAATTCGTTCCTGGAAGCTATGGCCGCGGGGTTGCCCATTATCGGTACTCCTGTTGGTGGGATTGTAGATTTTCTGGAGGATCGTAAGACCGGGCTGCTCTGTGAGGTGCGCAGTCCCGCGAGCATTGCGAAAGCCATCGAGACGTATCTCGCGAACGACGAACTGCGCCGCGCGATTATCGCAAAGGGCCGGGAACTGGTCGTGAGCCACTACGACTGGGTCCAGATTGCGCAACGCATGCATACCATCTACGAACGGCTACTCGCCTAACGCAAGAGCCGCCGCAGTCGGCACGCAAAACCGCGGTCGCCACCCCATGTAGTATTCGA
>CAYPCM010000007.1:20799-31531 GCA_964409225.1 uncultured Candidatus Saccharibacteria bacterium | reverse complement strand
TGGTCGGCGAAAAAAGCCGCGGCGATCATTGTGCCATCAGAGTTTACGAAACACGAGGTCATTCGTTACTACCAAATTCAGCCGGAACGCATCACCGTGGCCCCGCTCGCGGCTGATCCCATTTTTTCGATGCCGCTCGCCGCAGAGGAGGCGGAACGCGTCCGAAGCGTCTATAATCTTGGAGGACGCTTCCTTTTGACGCCCGGCACTATCTTCACGCGCCGGCATGTCCCGGAAATCATCGCCGCCGTGAGAGCGCTGGCAAAAGAACTGCCGGATGTGCAGTATCTAATCACGGGCCGCAATGCCACCCAGCCGTTTGTAGACATCAGCCGCCGCGTTGACAACGTCAACGCGGCGGCTGGCAGGACGGTCATCGTCTGGCGGCCTTATGTGCCCGAGAAAGATCTCGTCGCGCTCTACCACGCGGCGACGCTCACGATCTACCTTTCGGATTATGAGGGCTTCGGGCTTCCCGTGATTGAATCGCTTGTCTGCGGCACGCCGGTTATAACCAATCGCGCGACTTCTCTGCTAGAAGCGGGCGGAGAAGCAGCATGGTACACGGACAATCCTGCGGACCCGGCGAATATTGCCTCAACCATTCGCGGGGCCCTAACGAACGAAGCGCTGCGACAGGAACGGCTCGAGCAGGGACGCGCGTACGCGCTAAAGTTCGGCTGGCAGAAAACAGCGCAGATAATTGCGGATGTACTCAATAGAACTCGAAATTTTAAACTCTAATCCGAAACAAATTATAAATGCGAAATGTCAAATTCCAAACCCCAGGTTTAGGGCTTCGAAATTGGAATTTCGGTATTGTTTCGGATTTAGGATTTCGGATTTTAGATTTGATACAACCGCGCGTTCTCCTCTTCTCCCTTCTGGTCGTCCTCGCGCTGCTTACCTCACTCGGGCTGGTGCCCAGAGAAACGCTCCTCATCTGGACCGGCCTTGCGGCGTTCCTCATACTCTGCAGTCCACTCGAAAACGGCCTGTGGCTTTTTCTTGCTTCAATGCCGATTCTGCCAGCGCTTCCGCTCGGCCGGTCCGATTCGCTCAACGCTTTCGTCTTTCTCATACCGCTTTTGATGTGGCGCGCGTGGCTAGAACGAAGAAATGCTCCGGGACCTTTTTGGCCCATACCACCAACGCTGCGACTGCTCATGCTCGGCGCTGGCGCACTGCTCGGCCTCATGGCGCTCTCAGCACTCGGAGCGCCGGATCGCGCCCTCGCTTTCCAGCGTCTTTTGTTCTTTGCTCTCTCGTTTGGCTTCGCCGGCGTGGTTTATGCGCATCTCGCTAGGGAGGGCCCGCCGCATCTAATTCACAACGCCCTCATCGCGGCTACCGCAATTGTTATCTCCGGCGGCTTTCTCCAACTCATTCTCGTAAAGTTTCTCGGCCTCAACACTTTCTGGAGCACCTGGGCGCTTGGCGCAATCCCGATTCTGTTTGGCGATTCTTTAAGCCAAGTGCTGCTTATCGCCAATAGCTGGTTTGCGTTTCTGCCCGGGCAGCCAGCGACGCTAAGGATGTTCTCCATATTTCCTGATTCGCACTCATTCGCCATGTGGCTTATACTAAGTTTGGCTCTTACTTTGCCGCTCGTTGTCATGCGCAACACCTCGCGCCGCGGGCGCGTCGCCGCAGCGGCATTAGTCGTTCTCACGCTCCTTGGCATTATTCTGTCTGGTTCTCGCGGCACGTGGATCTCGGCGCTGGTGCCGTTAGTCACGGCGGTTATCTTCCTGATTGCTCCAGTGCGCCGGCGATTTGGCGCGTTCTCCGAACGAATACCGAAACGACTTGCTGCCACTGCCGCAATAACGATTTTTGTTTTCCTCACGCTGTTTCCTGTAGCCACGACACTGGTGCGGTGGAGTGCCGGTCGAATGGTAACAGACCAAGTGCTTTACGAGCGCGCGCTGACAATTGCCGACGTCGCCGAGGTCTCGAACCAGGGGCGACTGCGCATATGGAAGCTGACACTCCGCTCGATTGGCGCACAACCGCTGCTTGGCGTGGGCCTCAACAACTATCCCGTGGTCTTGGCCCAAGAGCCGCGCGAGTCAAAAAAGGGCTCTTCCGCCCACAACCTATACCTGCACCTAGCCGCTGAATTAGGCGTGCCGGCGCTGCTGCTCGTGGTAATATTGGGCGCCCTCACGCTTCTATCGGCACTCCGGCGTGACGAAACGCCTAGCGCCTATTCCGGCCTATTTGCGTTCGCCTTCCTGTGGGCCGCCGGCTATAGCATGTTTGACGTTGTACTTTTGCAAAACCGCGTTTGGCTTTTCTTACTCACGCTCACGGTACTGGCGTTACGCCGCAACCATAAACCACCTTCCTCCGGGTCTCAACCTGCGGGCTTGCCGTCAATGTGAACACGCGTTTCAGCATCATTCTCCTCACCTATAACTCCGCGCCGTTCCTGACGGCTGTAATTCAATCTTTAACTGCACAAACCGGCCAAAACTGGGAGGCCATTGTCATAGATCAGGCCTCTCGCGACAATACCGTTGGGCTGATGCGGCAACTCGCCGGTAGCGACCGCAGATTCAAAATCATCTCAAATGCGCACAACACCGGATTTTGCGCGGGCATTAACCAAGGTATCGTTATGTCGCGCGGAGAAGTGATCCTGTTCCTCAACCATGACGCGGTGCTCGAACGCTCGTACCTGGAGCTGGCACTGGCTACCATTGCTCGCGATCCGCAGGTGGCGGCAGTGCAGGGCAAAATTTTCCGACGCGACTTCTCGCGCGATGAAGCCATTCGCGACACAAATATCCTCGACACAACGGGCCTCGTGATGTTAAAATCCCGCCGCGCCATCAGACGCGGGGAGGGCGAAGTTGATCACGGGCAATACAATGCGGCGGGCGAAGTATTTGGAGTGGACGGTGCTGTTTCTTTCTGGCGCCGTGAAGCGCTCGAGGACATAAAACTGTGCGTGGACGACCGTTGCGAGTACCTCGATGTGGACTTTTTCATGTACAAAGACGATGTTGATTTGTCGTGGCGCGCGCGGCTGGCCGGCTGGAAAATCGTGTATGATCCGCTAGCGTACGGCTGGCACCAGCGCGGCGCTGGAGTAAACGCCGCCAGAGATACTCGAGCGATCATGGCGGAGCGCCGGACGTTAAACCCACTGGCCCAATATCACTCCTGGAAAAACAGCCATTTGCTGCAGCTGAAAAACGATCTTGCCATCAACCTTCTCCGGGATCTGCCTTGGTGGCTAGCCAAAGAAGTCGCGTCGTGGTTATATATCATGGTGGCCGAACCCAGAACCCTACGAGCGACGGCGGATATTGTGCGGCTCTTGCCTAGAGTGTGGTTAAAGCGCCGGGCGATCATGGCCAAGCGTAGAATTGCGGCTCGGGATATAGAAAGGTGGTTTGAGTAGACAAAGCATGATTCGAGATTTTGAGAGTGGCTCAATCCCGCAACCAAAGCGCCGTTGGCTGCTTTGGATTATTTTGGGCATAATGGTTCTCATAATTTCGGTACTCTCTGTCAGAACCGGCTATACTATTAATCACATCAGCATCGCCGGCGAAATTGATGAGGCGGCACTGTTGCCAAAGACCGGCTTTGTGCCCAAAGAAAACCCTGACCGCCTCAACATACTGCTACTCGGACTGCGCGGCAGAGGGGATCCAGACGGCGGGCTCTTAACCGACTCACTACTGCTCATCACCATTAACCAGAAGAAGAACGCGGTGGCCTATATTTCGATTCCCCGTGACCTGTGGGTAGAAATTCCCAATCAGTCAGGACGCGAACGCATCAATGCCGCCTACGCCCGCGGTGAGGAACGCCGCTCCCGCGGCGGGGGACTCGTGTACGCAAAGTGGGTAATTGGCGAAGTGACTGGATACAAGATCGACCACGCGGTCAGCGTTGACTTTACTGCTTTCAAAGAAGTCGTGGATGCACTCGGCGGGGTTGACGTCACGCTGCGGGAAAAATTTGTGGAACCCACTCAATGGAGCGGCTACCCGGGCTTTCAGAACACAAGCGGCGCCTTCGTGTTGGATGCGGGCCGCCACCACCTCGACGGCACGACGGCTCTATTTTTCGTCCGCTCCCGCTTTTCAACCAGCGACTTTGATCGCGCCCGACGCCAACAACAGATCCTCGGTGCCATCCGCGACAAGGTTCTTTCGCTCGGCGTTCTTGCAAACCCGGTCGCGCTCAACCGCATTCTCGAAAGTGTTTCGAACCACGTGCTCACCGACGCCTCAACGAAAGAAATCCAAGATTTTCTTCCTGTCGTCGCGGGCGCTAGCTCCATGCGCACCACGCATCTTGTTCTCGACACATCACCGAACGGGCTACTCGAAGACACGACGATTGATGGCGCTTTTGTGCTTATACCGAAAGGAGGATCATACGAAGGCACCCGTTCTGCGGTGGAGCACATATTTGACTGACCCCCATGAACGATCAAGCCAAAACTTTGTTCCGTCGCTTCATTCCGATTCTTATACTCGTTTTAATTCTTGCCTTCGGCACGGGTGTTGCGGTTGGAGAAGGGCGCCGCGCGGCTCAGCTTCCGTCGCTGCCGCCAGTGGGCATACGCAACGCCGAACTCAAACCAGCAGAAGTTGACGTGGGCATACTTTGGGACGCTTGGCGGTTGGTAGAAGCGAGTTATGTTGACCGCAAGGATATAAATCGCCAAAAGCTGCTGTACGGAGCGGTGCGGGGGCTGGTACAGTCGCTGGGAGACCCTTACACGGTTTTCTTTGACCCGCCGGAGGCAAAGCAGTTCGCCGAAGACGTACGCGGCCGCTTCGAGGGGATCGGGGCTGAAATCGGAATCCGCGACGGGGCCTTGCGCATCATCGCACCCCTTGAGGGTTCTCCTGCCCAACGAGCGGGGCTTTTACCCGACGATATTATCGTGAAGATTGACGATACGATCGCAGCCGATCTCTCGCTCGATGAGGCGGTCCAAAAAATCCGCGGAGCCAAGGGAACAACCGTCACGCTCACGGTCAGTCGAGCAGAGGAAGCCGAACCGCGCGCGGTTCGGATTGAACGCGCACAGATTGTTGTACCGAATGTTCGCTGGCGGCTGATCGAACCAGACATCGCGTATGCGCAGATCTTCCACTTCTCCGAACAGACGGACTCCGACTTCCGTCGAGCGGCAACCGAAATCCAGAAATCACCGGCTAGAAGGATCGTGCTCGACCTGCGCTCAAACCCCGGCGGATTCCTGGAGGTCGCGCAGCGGGTGGCGGGCTGGTTCCTTGACCGGGGTGCACTCGTCGTTACCGAGGACTTTGGCAACGGCCAACAGAAAAACGAGTACCGCGCCGAAGGACCATCAAAACTCCAGCGCTACCCCGTGGTCGTGCTCATCAACGAGGGCTCTGCTTCGGCCTCCGAGATCCTCGCCGGAGCGCTGCGCGACCAGCGCGGTGCCAAACTAATAGGCAAAAAGACCTTCGGCAAGGGGTCGGTTCAGCAGCTGCAAGAATTGCGCGACGGCTCCACGATAAAAGTTACGGTAGCCAAGTGGCTTACGCCTTCGGGACAAAACATCAACAAGGCTGGGCTTGAGCCAGATACCGAGGTGTCGCGCACGTCCGACGACATCGCCGCTGACCGCGATCCACAGCTAGATAAAGCGGTAGAGGTGGCGAGAGGTCTCTAATGAAACGCCTCTCTGTCACTGTTCACGGCCGGGTGCAGGGCGTGTTTTTCGAACCACGGCGCAGAAACGCGCCGCCCGGCTCGGTCTTAGGGGTTGGGCGAGAAACGATCCGGCGGAGACGGTCTCGATTGTGGCCGAAGGGCCGGAAGAACGCTTGAAGGAATTTCTGGAATGGTGCTATACTGGGCCGCGCTGGGCGAAGGTGGAACGAGTGGACTTCGAATGGGGAGAAGCGACGGGAGAGTTTCGAGAATTTGAGATACGGTAACAGAATGATAGATAACGAATGTCAAAGTCCGAATGACAACTTCTCGACTCCGCTCGAAGAATAATTTTACTATTCGAGCAAGCGAGCCGCGCGAGCGCGTCGAGAATTTGAAATTTGAGCTTTGAAATTTGGAATTTCTCAATGAAAGTCATCCTCCTCCAAGACATCGAACACCTCGGCCGCAAGCACGACGTAAAGGACGTTGCCGATGGCTACGCCCGCAACTTTTTGCTACCGCGAAAACTGGTGAAAATCGCCACACCCGCCTCAATCAAAGAAGCTGAAAAACTGTGCGAGCAACGCGAAGCAGAGGCCGAAGAAGCGCTTAAACGCACTGAAGAACTCGCCTCGCGGGTGGATGGACTCGAGCTGCGACTCACAGAGAAGGCAAACGAAACCGGCACCTTCTTTGCGGCAATCTCATCCACAAAGATCGCCGCCGCCTTGACCGAACAGGGATTTGCCGTGGCGAAAGAGCATGTGAACCTCGCCGAGCCCATCAAAGAGCCGGGCGAGTACGATCTCACACTGAACCTTGAACACGGACTGGAAGCGCAGATAAAGGTGATTGCGGAAGCAGGCGAATAACAAAGGCTCCACGCCGTGTGGCGCGAAGTCTTTATCCTTTATCAATCCAGTTTTCCTAATTATATCACGTACGTGATATAATTAGGAAAACAAAACGCTGCGGTCACGGCAGAACCCTCCAATGCGATTCAGGACAGGATGTTGACCACCTTCACCTTCCGGCGCTGACCATCAAAACGGATGCGGGTCTTGGTGGCGAACTTCACTGTGCCGGCTGAAGCAGCGTAGAGCGTGTCGTCGCTGCCGCGCCGGACGTTCGCGCCGGGGAAAATCTTAGTGCCGCGCTGACGCACGAGCACGTTGCCGGGTTGAACGACCTCACCATCAAAACGCTTTACGCCGAGCCGCTTTGACGCCGAGTCCCGGCCGAGCCGTGTGGAGCCAGTTGCTTTTTGTTTGGCCATTGACTAGCTTTTAGGTGTTGGGTGTTAGCTTTTAGCTTTCGGTCGGCCAAAACAACTCCGCCTAAAAGCTACAAGCTCGTTTATGTTAGCGAATCTCCTCGAGAAACTCAAGGCCTTCTGGACTGACTGGCAACGCGACATCCTCGCGGGCCTTGCGGTGGGGCTGGTAGCGCTCGGAAGTTTTGGACTGGGACGGCTTACCGCGCCGCAGCCAAAACCGCCGGTTACGCTCCAAGAAGTTGATCTGCAAAAACTGTTTGTCCGGCAAGAGGGGAGTGCGCTCGGCGCCCAAACCGTAAACCAACAGTCAAAAACCCAAGTGCAAGGAAATTTCCTTGCCAGCCGCAACGGCAAACGCTACTACCCCAAGGATTGCGCGTCTGCTAACCGCATCAAACCCGAAAACCGCATTTGGTTTGCGTCAATCGCCGAAGCAGAAAAGGCAGGGTACACGAAAGCGACGAATTGTCCGTAAAAAGTGAAAGGGCTCGGCACTTTGCCGAACCCTCTTGCTCCTGTGTTACCCCGCCACCATTACGTCGGACTGACAACGGGGGTTATCCGGCTTCTTCATCATCCGGCAGATTGTGACGAACCCAACGCCGCCAAGCACACACACAAACGCCAAGAAATAGATCCCGGCGACAGCTGAATCTAAGGTGCTATGGGGTTGTGGGTACGCCACGATGGCCCCACCTTCCGCCCGCAGCGTTCCGATGCGGAAGCGAGACCACCCAGGACTGGGAATCCGCTGCTCGGTTTTGTAGAACACCGCGCTCCCCGGTTGAACGTACCAGATCGTGATCGGTTCAGTACGCCCATCGCTTGAAAAAACCTTCCAGTCCTGAGGATACGTCACGGGCCCACCGGTGGGGAAACGCCCCCTAAATTCATCCAGCGGCAGGGTTACCGAGAAGGTGCCTGGCTTTACCTCATGGGTGGTTCGGATCTCGGCGCCGGCTGGCAACCAGACGGCGAGTGTCTCCGGAGACGGCGGCACCAACGCGGCAGCTTTGACCGAAACCAGGTACCCGGCCGCGGCAAACCCGACAGCGAAAAGGACAAGAACGCCGACCACTGCCCTTTGCCACTTCGTCAACATGGCTCCCTCCTTCCAGCGCATCTGCGCTGTCTATGTAGAGAACAAAACCCACTTTACGTAATACCTCTATATCATCAAGCTATTTTTCTGTCAATAGCACTTAATAATGGCGGCTTCACCTTCGCCCGGGTGGCCTGGATCGAGGTGCTTTCGGATTTGACCACTTTTGCGGCTTCGATTTTCTTGCGAATCGGGGAGGGGAGTTCGGACATGAGCTGTTTCAACTTCGCCGAATCAACCGCAAGCACGGTTTCCCATTTGCCGAGCGGTTCGAGGATTTCTTTGAGCTTTGCCAGATCATATGTTGATCGGACTATCTTCGTCCGCGTTATCTGCCCCTCGTCGCCAAAAATACGGTCGAGGCCTTTAGCATCAAGGTAGGACTCGATCTCTTTGCGTAACGCCGCAAGCTGCGTATCGCTTTCGGCAGCGGTCTTTTTGTGCGCGAAAAACTCTTTGAGTTTTTCGCGCACCGTCTCGGGATTCATCTCAGCCCTATCCTTCTCGTACAAGTGCCGCCACATGGGACAGATGGGTTTATACCCGCACCAATCGCAGAGTGGCCCGGGCATGGGCCGAAAATCGCTTTTCTTGATTTCGTTGATGAGTCGCACCACTTCGGCCTTGGTCTCTTGGATTTTTGCTTCAGTGCGGCTCGTGGAAACCGCAAGGCCGTGCCGGAGAAAGTGGAGGGTCAGCTTCACTTTTGGAATTTTCAAATTGGGCCACCGCTCGACCAACCCCAACTGATACAGCGAAAGCTGCAAATCGTCATCAACCGATGACTGCGCAGGCATGCGCCGACTGGTCTTATAATCCACGATTTCAAAAGTGCCGTCAGAGTGCTTATCAATACGGTCAATCTTACCTTTGAGCAGATGCGCCTCGCCTGACGCCGGGTCCGCAATGGGCGCTTCAAACGGCGTCTCAACCGCCACCGTGCGGCTAGAGTGGGGGAATGCCCCTCGGTAGTACTCGGCAATCATCCGTTCTCCTTCGGCTTTGTACGCCGCCTCCTCCGCTTCGCTTGCCCAGAGCGTCTGGGCGGCACTGCCGTCCAGGGGCTTGCCCCGAGCCGCGTCGAGGGGCCATTGGTCCCGAAAGTATTGCAGCGCCTCTTCGAGCGTGGGCACTACCGGCTCTTGCGAATAGAGAAACTTGAGCGCCTGATGCACCAGCGTCCCAAACACCGCCTCTTTTGACCTAGGCACGCGGATCCGGTCAACCTCCTGAAATTTATACTTCTGGGGGCAGCTCTGGAAGGTGTCGAGAGCCGAATAAGAGATTTTCATGTTATCCACATCTTGCGCGGTTACGAGAACACTGTAAAGTAAAATGTACGCAATCTTCCATTCTTACCCGAGCCGCGCGAAAGGAGGGGTGCACGGTGGCGAAGAAAACGAAGAGCGCGCAGGAGGGAGTAATCACGTCGGGCGCTGCGCACATCGGATCCATTCCCGTTCGCTACGAGGTGCGCAATGGCGACGGACTCTCGCTCATCATTATCCACCAAGATGGAGGTGTCGTCGTTACCGTACACTACCATCTTGGTTCCGAGGGGAAACCCGTGCTCAGCAGAAAGGTGAGCAGACCGAAACAGAACGGGCAGCCGAATGGGGGCGTGAACGCAGAGAAGGGAGATCTCGCCGCGTCGATTGGCGAGACCACCATCTTCCTTCACTAAGCCCCACCACCGAGGACCGAAACCGCACAAGCCCCGGACCGGACTGCCACGGGGCTTTTGCTTTTGTGCTTTCTACTTCTTCAGGGGATGAAATTTCCGATGCGTCTCTTCGGCATACCGATCCGAGGCATGGACGTACCGAGTCGTCGTATCAAGCGACTCATGTCCCAAAAGAATCTGGATCGCCGCTGGGTTGGCACCCTGCTCGGCCAGATACGTGGCGAAACCATGACGCAACGAGTGGGCGGAGGTCGGCACATTGATGCCGAGACGCTCGCGGTACTGTTTTATTTTCATCTGAAGGTAATTAGGAGAAATTCTTGTCTTTGTGTTCGCGACATTCCGGCCGCGATAGGGGATAAACAGGGCGGAATGATCGTCCATGCGCGTTGACAAGTAGTTGTTTAGGTGCTCTGACGCACGATCGGTCAAATACACGAACCGTTCTTTCTTACCCTTGCCGCGGATGAAAATCCGGCCGGTTTGATCAATCTGGTTACGATTGAGAGAAACAAGTTCGGAGATCCGCATGCCGGTCGAAAAAAGCATCTCCAGCATGGCGCGATTACGCAGCTTGATCTCTTTCACTCGTTCAAATTCCGCAGGGGATTCGATGAGCTTCACCAACTGCTCAAATTCGGCCACCCGCGGATGTTTATGGGGTATTTTCAGCAACTTTACTGCTTCGGGGGCAACGGGAACAGGATAATCCATCTCAATTAAGTACTTCAAATAGCCGCGAAGGCAGGAGAGATTCCGGTTAATAGAAGCTGCAGTCAACTTATCTCTGGATATTCTACCCTTATGCGTCTTGCGGTCCCTCGAAGTAAGGTACGCCTTATATTGTTCAATTACCCTCTTATCTATTTTTTCAAACGGAACTTTCCTTTCTTGGTTGAGGAACCACACAAAGACCCCTAAATCCTGTTCATAATTATAAAGTGTTTCTGCAGAATAGTTATTCGTTTGAAGATAGAGGAGAAAGTCCTCAAGCCGATCTAACATACATGAT
>CAYPCM010000007.1:0-20699 GCA_964409225.1 uncultured Candidatus Saccharibacteria bacterium | reverse complement strand
GTTATTCGTTTGAAGATAGAGGAGAAAGTCCTCAAGCCGATCTAACATACATGATCAATAAAACCCGCTAGCCATGCTTTTTCTGTAGGCGAAAGTACTTTTTGTTTTTCCATAGTTTAGTGAACGGAGTGAGCAGTTGGGTAATTATACTCAATTATACTATTACACCCCAGAACCGCAAAAAAAGTTATCCACACCGCCCGCCCCGTTCGAAATCCCTCTCCGCAGCGAATCAAACTCTCTATTTGGAGATTTCTAACGGGGTAAAGGTTTCTGTGCGTTGCGCCATGTGCTTGTACGTAGCTACGGCGCACCGGGGATGCCATCTCTCCCCTCCTCTCGAAGAAAAGCTGACCCCACACCGATTGGTGTGGGGTCTCGTGCCCTCCTCATTGCTGCGTCTCTATCGTGGCGACGCCGCCGAGCGCCCGTGCGATCTGTTCGTCATAGACGGTCTTGAGATGCACCCCCTCGATGTGCTCACGCAACGCTCCCGCTGCCTCTGCTTCGCTGATGAGCGTGGCGATGTTGAGCGCGAGGGCGTGCGCAAGCCAGCTGGGGACGGCGCCCCGGCACTCTTGCATGAAGCGTGCAGCCTGGCCAGCGACTCGAACTTGCTCATCGAGTACAAATCTCAACACCGCGAAATCGCGTCCGATCATCGCCCAGGCCTCCTGTTTTAGCACAACCAACTTCTCCAAGTACGTTCCTAACAGCGTCCGGAACTGCTCGTAGGACAGGTCACCACTTTGCCTAGCGAGCTGCAGACGGATGGCCCACTCCGTGCCGCGGAGAACGTCTTGCACGATCTTTTCCCGCGGGACTATCGAAACAGGAGAACTAAAGATTTTCTGTTTCAATGTACGCCGGGCTTGCTCGATCTCGGCGTCAAGCGCTCTAACTACATCCATATCCATATCTCCCCTCCTTTCCTGCCGGTTCGCCCAGAGAATAACCGAACGGAGCGCAAAGCGCAACGGTCAGGGCAAATAATCCATGGGGTTTATCGTCCCGCCAATCGGCATGACACCATATGGTTTTTCCGCGAGTCGAAAAGTGTCAGAAGCATACACCACAAAATGCAAATGCGGTCCGGTGGAAAAACCGGTTGAGCCCTCATAACCGATGATGTCGCCGCGTTTTACTGCTTGTCCCGGCTGAGCCGCGGCCAAAGAAAGATGAGCATACAAAGTGGTAAGGCCATTATCGTGCCGAATAGCCGCCCAGCGGCCATATGCCAAGCGTCCAAGATCCCCCACTCCGGCCACCGTACCGTCCTCGGCCGCACGCACAGGCGCGCCAAAGGGAGCCGCAATGTCAATACCGTTATGGAAGTCACTGTTAAAAGTGGGCTTACTCTTAGGACCGTAGAGCTGCGTCAACGCACCCTCAAGCGGCCACGCCAGAACCCCGGGCCGCGCCGCCGGTATGGCCGAAGGGTTGATCGCGCGGCGAAGCTTATCTTCTAAGCTAATAATCTCCTGCTCAATATCAATCTGACGCTTTCGCAAATCCTTCAGAAGCGCCTGATAGCGCGTCTCTTGGCTGCGCGTCTGCTTCAAAAGATTTTCGCGCTCAAGACGCTGGTCACGGGAGAGCTGCTGCTGAACGCCGAGGTCTCCGCGTAAGTCGCCCAACTCCTCGCGTTTCCCTTCAAGATCGGTTTTTTCTTCTTCGATGCGCGCCTTCAATATCTTGATGCCACTCAACCGCCCCTGTACCTCGCCCTGAACAGTGGTGAGATATTGCATCTGATCCAAAAAATCGGAAAATGTTGGATGTTTCAAGACCAGGCCCAACGCCGCCTCGCCGTCGTAAGCTGAAAGTACCCGTATGGCTTGGGCGAGCGTGCGCTTTTCGCCTTCGATTTCGTTTACGCGATTTTGAATCTCCAGGCCCAACTGCTCGATTTGAGATTCGGTTTTAACGATTCTTGCTTCGGTCAACTGAATGTCGACCGACAGTTTAGCGATGTGCCTGACAATCCGAGCGATTTGACCGGCCAGCGTGGCCTGCTCCAGTTGACTTTCTTTTATTTCTCCCTGATACTTGCGCGCCTCTTCTTCCAAGCGCTTGATGTCGGTGCTTTTTTCGTCAATCTGCCGGCGGAGATCGTCAATAAGTGCGGCATTCACCACTTCCGAGTGAACGAATATAGAAATAGGGACTATGACGAGGAGCGCGCTTATGACCCCAACAAACCAATGCCGCAATTTAGAATTTCGATTTTCGAATTTCGAATTAATATCAAATTGTCTAATTTTGAAACCTTGAGGCATTCGAGTTTGATTCAAAATTCAAAATTAAGAATTCAAAATTTCTGTTTCTCAGGAGAGTTTGACGATCGCGGCCTCGATTCGTCGGAGCGTCTTCTCTTTCCCCAAAATAGCGGCGATAGCTATCGGATCCGGCGACGCCTCGCGTCCAGTAAGCGCTACCCTTAACGGCCACAAGACGGTTCCTTTGTCTCCGCGTTCCGCCGCAAGGACGAAAAGCTTTTCAGAAAGCCCGGCCGTCGAAAACTCGTGCGCGGGGATCGCTTCGAGAACGGCACGCACGGCGTCGAGCGCCCCGCGGGTCTCTGCAACTCCCCGTCCCTTCCACGACATGAGCTCCGCGTCGTACTCGGGGATATCCACGAAGAAAAACTCGGTCAAGGGCGCAATTTCTGCGAGCCGCTTCATGCGGCTCTGCTCAAGCGTAACAATCGCAGCAAGAAACTCGGCGCTTACCGTTTCACCCGTCGCCTTGCTCCGACACTTCCCTCCCCGTTCCTCAAGCAGTCCGGCAGAAAGCAAAAACGGCAGAGCGTGCCGCACGAGCTCGTCCGCCGCCATCGCGCGGATGTAATGCGCATTGAACCAGTCGAGGCGACTTGCGTTGAAGACGGCCCCGGCCTTCTGGACTTTCTCGAGCGAGAACGCATCCGCGAGCTCCTCGAGCGTATAGAACTCCCGGCTGCCGCCCGGGTTCCAGCCGAGAAATGCCATGAAGTTTACCATCGCCTGCGGCAGGTACCCCGCCTCGCGGAATTCGGTGATGGCGGTTGCGCCGTGGCGCTTCGAAAGCTTGCTTCGGTCAGGACCAAGGATGAGAGGGAGGTGCGCATAGTGCGGATGCGGGAAGCCCAGCGCTTCCTGCAGCACGAGCTGCTTGGGGGTGTTCGAAATATGGTCCTCGCCTCGGATCACGTGCGTAATTGCCATGGCGGCGTCGTCTACAACAACCGCGAAATTGTATAGTGGGCTGAACGATCCGTCCGGAAGAAACTTCGCAATCGAAAAATCGCCGTTGAGCCGCATATCGAAACTTATTTTACTCCGGATGAGATCGTGGAAACTTACCTCGCGCTCCGGCGCGCGAAAACGCACCACGGCCGAGCGACCTTCGGCTTCAAATTTCTGGCGTTCCGCGGCGTCTAAATTTCTGCATCGGCCAGAATAACGCGGCGCCTCGCCTCGCGCCGCCATGTCTTGACGTTGCGCTTCAAGTTCTTCTTCGGTGCAGTAGCAGTAGTACGCCTGACCGGCTGCCAAAAGTTGATCTACATATTTTTCATAGGACTCGCGCCGCTCGCTCTGGCGGTACGGCCCATACTCCCCTCCCCGTTCAACCCCCTCGTCCCACTCGACCCCGAGCCAGCGCAAACCTTCGACAATGTCTTTTTCAAAAGCCGAATCAGAGCGCTCGAGATCGGTATCTTCAATGCGCAACACAAACTTACCGCCGTGCTTGCGGGCAAAGAGAAAATTGAAGAGTGCGGTTCGCGCCGTACCAATGTGCAACGCACCGGTCGGGGACGGCGCAATGCGAACACGAACCTGCTCGGTTGCGGTCATTGCCCTATTTTAGCACGATTTTGAGCCAAAAAGCCAACGACCCGAAACATTTCAACTCGATAACGTAGATTATTTTCTTCTCAACTACTTGACAATAAGTAGCAGTACATGCTACCATATTCTCTATGCTCATTCCCAATCTACTCCCATCCCTAACCAGCCGCAAACCGCGGCAAGGAGGAACGAATGCCCAGAATGGTCCCGGTAAAGCCCACCGTCTATGAGGTTACGATGGAGGACCGGCAGGCGCCGGAGGATAAGTGGGGTTGGTTCGACCTCGGGGAAATCTCGAGGATAACCAACCTGCCTCGCTTTGTCCTTCTTCTTCGTTTCTTCGACTGTTGTACGCCCCCGAAGTGGATCCGCGGAGCGAAAACCCACGTCTTCTACTACCGCGCTGCCCCCTGTGAAGACCCGGAGAACTTTCAGGTGTTCGCGCTCGATGTACGGTACTTCGAATCCGCGCATCAGGACTGCCGATGCGGTGGACACCTGAAGGAGATGGGACTGAACCGTTACGTTGAGAGCCATCGCATCTTCGTCCCCGCGGGATGGGGTCTTGCGGTACTGCAAGAACTCCGCGACAAGAAAAAGAAGAACTAGTTGCCTGCCTCAACCCCCCCTAACCAGCCGCGAACCGCGGCAAGGAGGAACGGATGATCACCATCGTCTTGGTCGTCGGTGTTGGGCTCAGTGCCTTTCTTTTCGGGTACGGTATTGGGCTGAACCCATCGGAAGGTGAAATCCATTTTGCGCCAATGACGTCGAAGGCGCATAAGGCGGAAATGGAGAGGAAGCGCGAAGCAGCTAAGTCCGCTGCTGGCGCCGCAGGGCTGTGTTTCCTCATTACGCTTCTCATCGTCATCTGGATGCAGTGACAACCAGCGGCCGACGGCACATGCAGTCGGCCGCTTCTCTTTTATCTACTTGGCCCGAAAAGGTTGCGGGCGATGGCAACTGCCATCGCCCGCAAGTTGTTTTTCCGGCCCGTACTTTCCCTCCCGGGCAACCACGCAACCAATATCCTAACCGCGGGCTGCCCACTCGATTCGGATTAACCGCCAAATAGATGTCGGACGCTCTGTTCAATCTGCGCCCGCGCATCAAAGCATCGCTCGAGCTCGTCATGACCGATAATCTGCGCGGCCGTGCGCAAATCACCGTCCGAGATCGGACGCTCCGAAAGCACGTCCCGCAGATGCCGCTCGCCTGCCACGGCATCGTCCGCCGCCTGCTGCACGTACACGTAGGCAATCCCCGACTCTAGTCCTGCCTCCATAAGTCGAAGCCAAACCGCCTGCCCTGCCCAAACGCCGTATGACGTAACGCTAAGGTACCGCAACATTCGTTCCGGAAAGACCTGTAACCCCCGCACGAGCGCCGTGGCTTGAACGGCCATATAGTGCACGAGTCCCGTCGCGATCGGGAAGATGTGGCGCTCCACGCTCGACTGTGAGATGTCGCGCCACTCCGGAGTCGCGATGTTCTCGAGTGCCGCACCTTGGCATGCCCGCACCATCCGGCTAAGCCCCATGAGCCGCTCGGTGACAATGGGGTTACGCTTGTGCGGCATAGCGGACGATCCACGCTGCCGCGGCGTTCGGGCTTCTGCCAATTCCCGCACCTCACCGCGCATCAACTCCCAAAACGTGCGGCACATCTGCTCGATCGAACACGCGGCCACGGCCAGTATAGACATCACTATCGCGTGCCGGTCGCGCTGGAGGATCTGCGTTTCTGCGCGCGCCGGCTCGAGCCCCAGGCCTTCGAGCGTACGCATCTCAAGGAGCGGCGTGGTCGTCCCAAATATCCCGACCGCGCCGGAGAGCTTCCCGAAACCAAGCTCGGTACGGATCGCCTCGTTCAGACGCCCGATACTGCGCTGAACTTGTTCTGCAGAAACAAGCAGGATTTGCCCAAACGTGGTCGGCGCGGCGGGCTGACCGTGCGTACGCGCAACCACCATGGTCCACTGATGCTCCCGCGCTTTCTCCGTGAGCGCGTGAGCGAAGTGATCGAGCTCCCGGACCACCAGACGCACCGCTTCTCGGAGCGTCAGGATGAGCGCAGGATCTTCGATGTCATACGAGGTGAGCCCGTTGTGGAAATGACGTGCACGTTCACCCACCCCGGCTCGCTCAAGCGACTCCTTGACCGCCGTCACAAACGCGACCATGTCGTGTTCGAACTCGGCCTCGAGCTCGGCAATGCGCTCCGGATCTGCCTGCGCGTGACTCCGAGTCGTTTCCCACACCTCCCATGGCAATTCGTGCAGCCCAGCCCGCGCCTTCAATACCTCAAGCTCCACCTGAAGCCATCGGGCAAACTTCGCCTTATCAGACCACAACGCCTCCATTTCGGGCAATGTGTATCGCGGCAACATGTACGCCTCCTTTCGTGCGACGCCTCTGGACTTGAAGCGGAAAGAGCAACTCAACCCGCAGACAATGTACCAGTACGACCGGCGTGCTGCAACGGGTAAGGAACGTGCTTGACGCGGAGCGGCCGACGGCACTCGCCGTCGGCCGCCTCTCTACATCCAAACTCCATGACCCCGCCCCCATTCTAATGTATTAATACATTAGAATGGGGGCGTTTCGTCGACCACATCTAGAACAAGCTAGACGAGCGCCAGCACTTCTTCCGCGATCTTCTCATCCGCATCAATCTTCGCAAACGCCTTGGCGCGTTCGGACATTTTTTGCATGGTCTCGGGGTTGTCCAACAAAGACGAAATCCGCTCGGCAAAAAGGTGCGGGGTCAAATTCCCCTGCTCCAAAATGAGCGCCGCCCCCGTGTGCGCGTACGCATACGCGTTTTCGCGCTGGTGGTCCTGAGCTGCTGATGGCAGCGGAATTAAAATTGAGGGTTTGCCGAGAGCGGCGATCTCGAAAATGCCGCTGCCGGCGCGCGAAATAATGAGGTCGGCGACGGCATACGCCTGGGCAAGTTCGTCCTCGCTTAAAAACGGCCGCGCGTGGTAGCCCGCTTCAAGACCGGCGCCAACTTCAACCCTTGCCTCTTCCACCACCGCGGAATAATTCTTCTCTCCGGTCTGATGGATAACGTCGTAGCGCACCAGTAAGTCCCTCAGGGACGCCACAGTAAGATCGTTGATGGGTTCAGCCCCTTGTGAGCCGCCGATAATCAGCAGTACCGGCTTGCCGCTTAAGATGCCGAAGATTTCACGCCCGCGTTGAGCCGACCCCTCCAAGAGCGGCCGGCGAATGGGATTACCAGTCACCACGGCCTTACTTTGATTAAACAGGCGCTCTGCTTGCGGAAAAGCAACGCCAATACGCGCCGCCAGCGGAGCGCTAATCCGGTTCGCGAGGCCCACCACCGCGTCTGACTCGTGCATAACCAATGGAATGCGGTAAAGCCACGCGGCCACAGACACTGGCACGCTGCCAAACCCTCCTTTAGCGAACACTACGTCCGGCATAATTGCAAAAATCAGCGTAAGCGATTGAACAAAACCTACCGGCAACTTCAAAAACTCAAATGGCAGCTGCCACGTGAAGTATCGCGGCAGCTTGCCGGCGAAGATAAAATGCGTGTCAATGCCTTCGCTCAAGAGCACGGCCGGATCCTGGGGCTTGGGCCCAACATAATGCAGCTCGACGGCGCGGCTCAACGCGGCCGCCTTCGCCCGCAGCTCGCGGGCTACCGCGACCAAAGGAAATATGTGCCCGCCGGTGCCCCCGCCGGATAATACGATCCTTGCCACTGCATCAGGTTTAACCATATTTCAACATTCTTCTACGCCAAAAGTATGCCCAAAATCAAATATCAAATATAAAAAATCAAACATACAAAGCAAAAATGATAAAATCGTTCGCTGAAAGCGTACCTTATTTTTGATATTTGAGATTTGATTTTTGATTTAAAGACGCTCGCAGAACCTACGCTTGGGTATGTTTCGATATGCTAACCAAAATTCCCACTCCCGCCAAGGCGGTTACAAGCGAACTGCCGCCATAGCTCACAAACGGCAAGGGAATGCCGGTAAATGGCACCAGCCCGCTTACAGCCCCCAGATTCACGAATGCCTGTAAACCCAGCCACGTCACTATGCCCGAGGCCAAAAACCTACCGAAGCGATCAGGAGCCCGCTTGGCAATGAAAAAACCGCGCAGGATGAGCAACCCAAAAAGCGTAAGCAGCGCCGCCACGCCCACAAACCCAAGCTCCTCGGCCAAAATCGCCGCAATTGAATCGCCCATTGGCTCGGGCAAATAGCTGAACTTTTGCACCGAATGCCCAAGGCCGCGACCCCAAATGCCCCCGGAGCCGATAGCAATCAAGGACTGACTGATGTGGTAGCCGATCCCTTGCGGATCTGAACCCGGGTTGAAGTAAGAAAGGAGTCGCGATATACGATAAGGCGCAAGTCGCACGGCTGCCAAAAACGCCGCCAGTCCCACCGCGCCAAGAACACCCAGATGCCGCAGACGAGCGCCGGAAACCCCGTACATCACCACCCCCACAACCGCAATAATAACCAGCGTCCCCACATCTGGTTGAAGCAAAATGAGCAAAGCCAATATGCCAAGCACGATTGCAAACGGCATCACTCCTTCAGAAAAGCGCCGCACCTCCTCTCTTTTCGCTTCCAGCCAGGCGGCCAAATAAAGAATGAAAGTGAGCTTCACCACTTCGGCCGGCTGAATCGTAAACCGGTAATCACCCCAGCCAAATTGGAGCCAACGGCTCGCTCCGCCAGATGAAAATCCAATCTGCGGAACAAACACGAGTATCAACAATAATACTGAAAGTACTAGGAACAAAGGGGCGTACCGGCGGAGAGACGCATACGGAATTCGCTGCAGCACCAAAAATAATACAATTCCAATCCCCAAACTGATTAGTTGCCGGCGCAGAAAAAAGTAGGGCGTCCCGAACCGATCCTGGCTCACCACTGCGGACGCGCTTGCGAGCACCAAGAGGCCATAGCCAATCAGCGCGGCCACCAAACCGATAAGCAAATAATCGCCGCGTTTACGCTGACCAATCATATCTTTTATCGGCGCAGCCGGCGTACGGCGGCTACAAATTTTTCACCGCGATCAAACTCGTGGCGGAATAGCCCGAAACTTGCAGCGCCCGGAGACAAAAGCACAAAATCGCCTCGCTTGGCCTTGCTGCAAGCAAACCGTACCGCAGCGGACATAGAATCGGTCTCTGGCGCTTCTCCTCCCAACGCCGCCTTGATTTTATCAGTGGCAGTACCTTTAAGCAGTATGAAGGCCTTGGTTTTGCGGCGCAACGTCTCGGCCAATCCTCGGTAATCAAGGTTTTTGTCGGCCCCGCCGGCGATGACGACCGGGGCTATGGGCATGGATCTGATTGCGGCAATCGCTGCTTGGGGCATAGTCGCGGTGGTGTCGTTGACAAAAGTAACTCCGCCGACGCGCCGAACCACCTCGAGCCGACCGGCGAGCCCGCGGAACCGCCGAAACACCCTAATAATATCTCGATTCGGCACGCCTAAAAAGCGGGCCACGGCTTGAGCCGCGCGCAGGTTCGCGCGATTATGCTCGCCGAGCAAACTGACACCGCTCGGCAGGCGATCTTGCGACGACCAAAAATGCATTGCGGCCTTTGTTTTGCTTACGGCCTTGCGCGCCATCGCATCACCGCGCTTGAGAAAAAGATGATCGCTCGCTGTCTGAAACCGAGTAATCAAAGCCTTGGCCCGAATGTAGGCGGCAAAGCTTGGGTAGCGGTTAAGGTGCTCGGGGAAAATGTTCGTAATAACTGCTATATGGGGTGCATAGCGCTTGCGCTCAAGCCCCTCAAGCTGCCAGGAAGAGAGCTCCAACACCACCTTTGATGTTGCCCTAATTCGCGGCAGGACTTCCAGCACGGAGGTGCGAATGTTGCCGGCGAGCACCACGTCGCGATAGGTGCGGCGAAGACATTCGGCAATGAGCGTGGCGGTCGTGGACTTCCCTTTTGTGCCGGTAATTCCGATGGTCGGCGCCGGACACAGTACAGCGAAGACGCCAACGTCTGTATCAATGGGGACGCCGGCCTTGCGCGCCGCAGCGAGGTACGGAGACGAATTCGGCACGCCCGGATTTTGGATAACTAAATCCGCTTTATGGAAGTCACGTTCGCGGTGTCGACCCAAAACGTACTTAATCCCAAGTCCCTGCAGTGTATGGAGCGACGGCGCAAGCTCTTTGGCGGTGCGTAAATCGGTGACTGTTACCCGCGCGCCTGTGCCAACAAAAAAACGCGCGGCCCCCACGCCGCCTCCGTGCAACCCCAAACCCATGATGAGCACGCGCTTGTTTTTAAGCTTTGCAACGCTGTCCATCGTTAGATAAGCTTCCGCTCGCTCAAGAAATCTCTGACCCGCTCGAACAGCTTCTGGTGGCCCCACGCGTCCGGATGCAAGCCGTCTTCGAAATGAGCGCGAACATCGGCCTCGCTGAACACGCCGGCAAGATCAATGAATGGAAGCGACCTTTCTCGGGCCGTCTCCTTGACGATCGAATCGTACGCTTGGATATAGGCGTTGCGGTAAAACAGTTCGGGGTTCCAAGAAGAAGGCGCGGTTTTTGCCTCGTCCACCGGCGTTAACCCGACCAAAACGATCTTGCCAGTAATTCTTTTGCCACAATCAAGAAGGGATTCAAGATTGCGCTTGAAATCTACTGGCGCGGTGAGCGGCTCGCGATCGCGCACATGGGCGGAATCGTTGACGCCGATCGCAAACAGGATGAGGTACTGCCGCTCTTCCCGCCACCGCGCCTTCGCCTCGCTCTCAAAACGCGTCCGTAGACCAACGGTTGTCTCGCCGGAAACCCCAAGATTATACGGAACGAAGTACCGACTCTCGTCGTCAATCTCCATGAGGAACCGCCGCAACCGTCCCGCCCACCCGCCTTCCGAATCCCACGATCCCCACACGAGGCTGTCGCCAAAAACAAACACGATCGTCCCCATATCGTTTCTTTTTTCTAATGCTCATTCCGCCGCAGCACTCTTCCGGCCCGCGCGCCGGTGTGCTCCCCCCGCGCAATCACTGAAACGCCGTTTATCAAGAGATGCTCAACCCCTTGGGCATACTGGTACGGGTTGGTTACGGTCGCGCGATCGACAATGATCTTCGGATCAAATACCACGACATCCGCCCATGCACCCTTTTCAAGCGTGCCGCGGCCGGCAATGTGGTATTTCTCGGCCGGGCCTCCGGTTATTTTCCAAATTGCTTCTTCCCAACCAAGCAGTTTCTGGCGTCGAACGTATTCACCCAGGAACCGCGCCATCGCGCCAAAGCAGCGCGGGTGCACCAGCTCGCCTGACTTTTGATGCGCCGCTTCATATCCTTGGCCGTCGCTGACCACGAACGACCCGGGATGTGTCACGCCAAGCTTAACATTGTCTTCCGACAGCACGTCAGAAAGTGTAATCACCTGCCCCTCAACAGCGATGAGCAGTTTTATGACTGCCTCGGTTGCGCTCACGCCTTGATTTGCGGCGATTTGAGCTATGGTCTTGCCTACGAAGGTTTTGTCCGCGTGGGTTGAGCCAATCATGATTTGATCATAGTCAAACCCCAACGCGTCAAGATCCGTTTTTGTCTTTGTCGCGGTAGCCGGGTCTTTCAAGCGTTCAAGCATTCGCCGCCTGCCCCCTTCAACCACCCAGTCCGGCAGCAAAATATACAATACCGACCCGGTCACAGTGTAGGGATGCACGTCGAAGTTTAAGTCCACTCCCGCATCGCGGGCGTCTTCGAGGAGCGTAATGGCTTTCTCGAAGTTGCCCCAGTATTTTCGGCCCATGGCTTTGAGATGCGACACTTCGAGCGCCACTCCGGACCCGTGCGCAATTTTTACCGTCTCGACGATGGCCTCAAGTAATTCATCCGATTCAGCCCGCACGTGCGTGGCATACACTCCGCCGTGGCGCGCCACAATCGTCGCCAGATCAGTGATTTCTTCAGCCGGAGCAATCTTGGCGTGGCTGTACGAAAGCCCGGTGGAAAAACCAAAAGCGCCTTCCTCCATCGCCTGCTCGAGCAGATAGGCCATGTCGTCGAACTCTTGACGCCTTAACGGCCTGAATTCTTCTTTTAGCAAACCCCGCCGCAATGTGGCATGCCCCACGAGCGAACCAAAGTTGACCCCCGGCTTTATTCTACCAATGGTTTCCAGATACTCGGCGAATGTTTGCCAGTTGATGTTGATCGCCTCAACCGAAGTCCATTTCTGGATGGTTTTGATAACGCTGCCAGACACCAGCGGCGCCAGGGACGAACCGCAGTTGCCGCCGATGATGGTGGTGATACCTTGACGCAGCAGCGATTCCTGACCCGGCATGGTGAGGAGAGTCAGATAGGTGTCCGAGTGAGACAGAATGTCAACAAAGCCGGGTGCTACGAACTTGTCCTTGGCGTCAATCACCGTCCGGGCCGCCGTATCGGGGATTGCGGCCACTTTCGCAATTTTGCCCTCGTAAATGGCCACGTCAACCTGAAGGCGCTTGCGGCCCGTGCCGTCAATCACCGTGCCGTTTTTGATGAGGAAATCGTAGGCGGGCATATCGTGAAAGTTCAAAGCTCAAAGTGACGCCGCGCGTCATCCTGAGGGAGCGCCGGCGACCGAAGGATCTCGAGATCCTTCACCCCTCACGCGGATCGGGCTGGGATACCCCAAAAGTAACTAGGACGTCATTGCGATTATACCACAAAAAGAGTAGCGGCCCCAGCGAAGCATCTTCGCTGGGGCTGCCGTGCTAGAACGGAGCTTTCGGAGATCCGGTCGGGACATCCTTGCCGGCGAGATACCGAAGCTTGAACAGTGCGAGCGCTGCCCGGATATTCGCCTCTTCGTCGACTTCATCGACATCAAGACGGAGGTCAGTCCACGGCCGACCGGCAGGGACGTGCTGCATCGCGGAAGAGGGCTCGTAGGATCGACTCTTAAGCCAACTCTCGATGTACGGGGCGGCATCTAGATGGACGCTACCATCTGGCGCCAGCTCGTGGCCGAGCCCCCAGACGCACAAGGCCGGGACCACGAACGTCGTAAGACCCTGAATGCTCAACCGCATTCCTTTGAACTTGGGATCACCCCACTGCCACACATGGCGAATTTCGCTAAGGTACTCGGCGACGAAGCGGGGATACGGCGGCGCCAGGAGCGACGGCCACCGCTTGTGGAGAAAGGCGAGCAGGAGTTGGTGGCTGCCACAGAAACAATCATCCGCGGCGCGCATCAACACCTTAAGCCAGTGTTTGACGATGAGCTGCTGGCTAGTTACGGCAACGGCAGAATTCAGGTGCTCTACCCACGCCTCTTGGACGGCCCACTTGAGGTAAAAGTCCAGACGCCGGGCAATTTCCCTTGCCCGTTCTTCGGGGGTGGTGGCCGAGATGGGCACTTCGGTTCCGCCGTAGAGAAGCCCAACCGCTCCGATCTCGGTTCGGTTCCGACCCCAATCGATCAAAAACTCCTCCCACGTTCCGATGTTTTCAAAGACCCGGTTACGATCAACCTCCCATGCCGAATTGAACATCGCCTCCCTCCTCCCTTTTCTGGCCGCCCTGTTCCGGGCAGCGGTTTGCGGACAAGAACATTCAAGCAAACGGGGAATACTTTTGCAAATGCCACCTCGTTTTTCCTGATAGTAAACCTTGACGCCGCCAGAGATAGTGCTACCGTAGAGCCAACCCGCCAGTTGGCGTCCGCCAGCTGACGGATTGGCTCTTTTCAGCACCACATCCGCGATCTGGGGCCTACGGGCTTTCAGCGCGGCTCCCGGCCTACGGGCTGGGAGGACCACGCGGCTACGGCCGCAGGGAGGATGTCATGAATCAATTGATGCGAGTCGACCCGGAGGAGGCAAACGTTCACCAGTTTCTGGCCGCCTACTTCTTGAACCAAGGTGCTGAGTTTTCCACATACGAGTTATCACCTTCGGGGAACAGAATGGTGCTTGCCAAAGCGCTTCTGGCTGCCGCGAAGGCGCATAACGATCAAGCCGCCAAAGCCATAGTCTCGCTTATGGAGCAATCCTATGGGCTGCTCGAGGTTCAACTCCTCCGGGACAGAGGCGTCCCGAAAGAACTCCGCGCAGCACTCGAGAGAGCAGACAGGATGTTCCGCGACCGCCTGCTAGAGCTCTACTGGCAGCTCCCGGACGCACGGCTTGTGAAGGACCCCCGCTGGCCGGACACTGAAGGAGCTGAAACGAAACGACACGGCACGCTCCTTGAGACGAAACTGGCCATGCTCGGCAGCATCATCCAGGACTGGAAACCGGAACCGACTGAGGAGAGCGTCGTGGCATTCCGGTTCATGATCGCTGCCTACCGGCCCGGACCTGCGGGCGACGACCAGCGCGAAGGAGAATCCTTCGCCGAGTGGAAAGCGCATGGGCGGTTCGTCTCGGAAACCGAGCAGGCCGGCATCCTGCGTCTCATCCGAGAACACGTCGGCGCTCCTCCCTTCTCTGCTGAAACCATTGGACCGTGGATCGAACAGCCCATGGTGCCGCACGAAATCCAACAGATTCTCGCCATGGCTCGGGCGCGCCGCGGCGGCCCGGAGCTTGCCAAGCGCGACATCCGAAACGCCGAGGCGCTCGCCGCGCTTGACTGGCTCGAGCGAACGAACAAACGGTCGTGCCGGCCGGAGACGCTTCAGTGGATCAAGGAGCAGGCGGACAGCATCGCTCTGCTCGATGCCTGGCTCAAGCCGCTGCTTCAAGCGATGCAGCCAGAAGGCGGAAATCTTGCTTCCAACGTAAGACGCATCGGCGAGTCGGACTACGTGTTGGGGGAAATCCGGCTCGAGTTCAGAATAAGCCAGGCAAAGCAGGTGCCAACGGTTGAATTCGGGTCGAGCCGCTGGGTTGAGGTCACAGTCGAGTTGCCCGCAGACTGCACCGAAGAGCTTGGTCGAGACATCTTCGGCCGGGCGCGCCACCATATCAAGGGGTGGCGTGAGACGCACTACGACGTTTCGGTGAGCCTCGTCGTGCAGGGCGGAAAAGCAAACCTCAACCTACACGAGCCCTTTACTTTCTGGATGCGCGACCGCGGTCGCGCATCGACAAACCCGCCCGCTACTACAGAGTGAAGCTCCGGGGATTCCAATCTGTAGCTTTCTGCGGCGGATAACATCGCGTCCGGTCTGCCCTCGGGCAGACCGGACGCTTCTCTTTCTTTTGGGACTTCGGCCTTTACGCCACGCCCTCCATCCCTACCATCTCCGTTTTCCTAATTATATCACGTACGTGATATAATTAGGAAAAAATCGCAGCGGTGACGCCTAATCCCTTACTTCCCCACGAGCACCGTAATCACTCCAACTGCCGCCATCACGCCCGCCACAATCCAGAAACGCATGGTGACCTTGCTCTCTGGCCAGCCCAACGCCTCGAAGTGGTGGTGGATCGGGGTCGAAAGAAACAGCTTCCGACCGAAGAACTTTTTTGAAATCGCCTGCGCAATCACCGAAGCCGATTCCAAAAATGGAATGAAAAAGATGAGCGGCAAAAGAAGCGCGGCGTTGGTCATGAGCGCAATCACGCCGAGCGTCACTCCCAGAGACATGGCGCCAGTATCGCCCATGAAAAAGCGCGCCGGATAAATGTTAAACCACAAAAACGCAAGCAGCGCCCCCATAATTACAGCGGTAAAGGCCGTGAGATCATAAAGCCCGTGCTTAAAGGCAATCGCCCCCAGTGCCGCGTACGCAATAAGCATGACCCCGCCGGCAAGTCCGTCCAGGCCGTCGGTCTCGTTGGTGGAAAATGCCGTCGCCACGATGACAAAAGTCGCAAACAGCATAAACCACGCGCCCACGACGAAATTGCCGTAAAACGGCACATGAATCACGTCGCGTTCGAGCTTCGCATAGAACCACCACGCGCCCACGATGGCGACAATCGTATAAAGGAAAAGCCGGTGCTTCATGTTGAGCCCTCCGCCCTTTGGCCCAACCCGAAAGATACCAAGTAGATCGTCGCCAAGACCAATGAAGGCGCTGGCCACCATGGCGCCGAGCGGCAGCAGTGTCTGCGACCGCGACAGAAAGTTAAGCTGGCTCACGCCACCTGCCTCGGGAAACGCCAAATCAAGCAAGCCGAAGGCAATCGCCAGAAGCAGCGTCGTTCCCCACACCAAAATGCCGCCCATCGTCGGCGTGCCTGCTTTTGACTCATGAAGACGCGAATAGATCGGGGTGGCCGGATCTTGCCGAATCTGCTTACCCAAACGATACCTAAACAAGAAATGCGCAAGTATCGGGGTAGCAAGCATTGCCGCAACGAACGAAATCGTCGCGAGCACCAGTATCCTTGTAACTTCACCGACTACCAACATCGGCTCAATGGTAACAGGGAAGCCAAAAACTGGCAATGTGTTGATAAAGAAAGAACTCGTCCTCTCATCACCAGTGGTAGGCCAATTGTAGCCACTCGACGAGCCGTCTAGTTTCGCCGAATCGGTCTGGGCTTGCGAGAATTACGGTTACGACCCGCACGGGCTTGGGTCCAATCTTACTTATCGCCACCATACTTTCTCCGGCCTGTGCTGTAAACCCCGTTTTACCGCCTTCAAGCCCGGGCAACACTCCGAGAAGTTCATTGGTGGTCTTAAGCGTGCGCAATCGGCCGGCATGGTTCACGAACATCACCGAATGTTTTCCGAGCGCTACCCATATTTCGGGGTACGCGCGGGTTGCTTTCACCAACGCTACCAAATCGGCAGCTGTCGAGAAATTGAGGTCATCAAGCCCGGAAGGATTGGCAAAACTCGTATCAGTAAGGCCTAGTTCCTGCGCGCGTATACTCATGGCTCTTATAAACGCCTGAAGCGCGTCCTCGCCGGGCTCGGCAATGCGTTTGCCCACGTGCTCTGCCAACGCCATGGCCGCGTCGTTAGCCGACACCACCAACATCAAATCAAATAAAGTGCTGGCCGACACTTGCTCACCCATGAAAAGATCCGCCTTCTGCCCGTCAGTTTCCGCGGCGCGACGCGACACCACGACCACCTCCCGAAGATTGCGGTCTGCCGAAGCGTCAAGTACCGCAACCGCCGTCATAAGCTTGGTTATACTTGCGATTGGGACCCGCTCCAAAAGGCCCTTTTGGTACAACAACCTTTCTGTCGGAATGCCGTCTCCAGCCAACACGACCGCCGCTGCGGCCCGCGCCGTTGTCTCGAACGCCGGCACCGACCAATCGCGCACCGGCGCCAAATCCGGCGTGGTCGAGGCCAACAAAAAAACATCTTGACCCGGCTGCGCCATCGGCAGCCGGTGCGACTCTAACGCCCCCGCGATAAATTCTCGCGGCCAGAGCCGCGCGGGAGGATTGTAATCAACAAAAAAGGTTGCGGCGGAAACAAAAACGATGCCGATTGCCAAACTTAGACGAGACCACATAGCGGGAATAACAAATGTCAAAATCCAAATTTCAAAACAAGTTCAAAGTCCAAAATCCAAATGACGATTTTGACATTTGAGCTTTGGATTTGATTTGTCATTTGAGCTTTGTCATTTGGACTTCTTGAGCTCACCGGACTTCCTATCTTCACCCCGAATCTCTAAGTGGAGTTCTTTCAACTGCTCGGCTGAAAGTTCAGCCGGTGCTCCCATCATGAGATCCCGGCCGTCTCCGGTCTTTGGAAAAACGATCACTTCACGGATGTTTTTTTCGCCCGCCAGGACCATCACCAGCCGGTCAATGCCCGGGGCAATGCCGCCGTGCGGGGGAACGCCGTACGAGAACGCTTCGAGCAAGTGCCCAAACTGCTGCTGAATTTGTTCCGGCGTATGCCCCAGAATTTCAAAAACCGCCTGCAGGATGTTGGGGTTGTGCTCGCGAATTGAACCGCCGCCGATCTCAAAGCCGTTCAACACGAAATCGTATTGATGGGCTTTTAACTCCTTGGGGTTCGCCTTGATGTATTCGACGAACGCATCGTCATTTTTGATTTTTGATTTTTGATTTTTGATTTTCGTGAAAGGGTGGTGCACCGCATCCCACCGCTTCTCGCCCTCTTTCCACTCGAACATGGGGAAATCGACCACAAAAGCGAACGCGAGTTCGTGTGGGTCATTCTTGTCCTTGCGCAAATCCGGCTTGTCGCTTTGGTATTTTGCCATCACTTCTTCGTATGAAAGCCGCGGAAAAGGCACTTGCGTGATGCGATGCTTCGGCGCTACGGTTTTTACCAACTCCACATACAATTCCTCAATCAGCTGTAAAATCTCCTCTTGCGTCACAAAGCTCATCTCAATATCCAACTGCGTGAATTCCGGCTGCCGATCGCCGCGCGTATCTTCGTCCCGGAAGCAACGCGCAATCTGGAAGTAGCGCTCGAGCCCAGCCACCATGAGAAGCTGCTTATACTGCTGGGGCGACTGCGGCAACGCATAAAACTTGCCCGCCTGCAGGCGAGACGGCACCACGTAATCGCGCGCTCCTTCTGGTGTTGATTTCGTGAGAATCGGCGTTTCCACTTCAGCGAACCCGCGTTTGGAAAGCCAATTGCGCATAAACAGTACCACCTCGTGACGCAAGAGCAAGTTTTGCTTCATCCGTTCGCGGCGCAAATCGAGATAACGATATTTCAGCCGGTGTTCTTCGCCAACGTCGTAGCCGGCGGTATCAAGCGGAAACGGCGGGGTTGCGGCCTCCGAGAGCACATGGATTGCGGAGGCCGCAACCTCAACCGAACCGGTCGGGATGGCTGGGTTCACCATTTTTTCGGGGCGCGCGCGCACCTCACCCGCAAACGCAACCACCCACTCCGACCGAAGCTTGTCTGCCACAGTATGCAGCTCGGCGTTTTCGGGGGAGATGACCACCTGCACCACGCCGCTGCGATCGCGCAAATCCAAAAAAATCAGCTTGCCGTGATCGCGACGGTTGGCAATCCAACCCAAAAGCTCCACGGCCTTGCCGACGTGCTGGGGCGTTTCGGTTGTCCACACGCGAGCCATAGGATTTCACATTGTACCACACTCCGGCACAAAATTTCGACCACCGAACCACCCTCCAACCGCTTTTCCTAATTATATCACGCTCGTGATATAATTAGGAAAAGGCTGCGCCGCTCGCGAATGCGAACGGCGCCTAGAGACACCACCGCCGGTACAATTCTTGCAGGAACGACCACCGGGCGAACTCGTCTTCCATTCCGCCCCGCTCCCGAACCTCGTTCACCAACGGCTCACGGCTGCAGCAGCAGCTTAAATTCATAAGGACTTTCAGGTCGGCGACACGGAACGCGTCGAGTGCCGGCAGCTTCGCCATGTGCGCATCGGCGAGCCGCTCGGCCCGCTCTACCCATCGTTGCAAGACACGTTCACGCACCCAATCCACCAGTCGAGGAGCAAGCAAAAACACGCTCGGCGCAATGACCACGATAAGAAACGGGTTGCGCCACACCACGAACGCGGGCGAGGGAACGGGCCAAGAGACCACTACCAACCGGATGATCCCCACCCCTACCCCGACAAGCAGCAACGCAAGTCCAGCAAACGTAACCGCTGGTCGCTTCGGCTCCGGCAGCATCCGCCACTCCCCGAGGTAGTAATCCCGTACCCACTGGCGCACCTCTGCCCGAAACTCCGCTTCCGCGATTTCATCCACCGCCCAACCACCTCCCTCCTGTTTGTTGGCGCTACGCCACGCGAGTTCACAGCCATCTCATCGATTCCCGTCGCGCACACACGCACCCGTATCGCACGAATCGAGGGTATCACGTTTCTCAAAAATAGCAATGAGCCTCCGCGCGGCAAGACCGTGCGGTATCTCTGTATTTCCTAATTATCTCACGTACGTGAGATAATTAGGAAAACAAAAAAACGCGGGAAGGACGGATATCGTCCCAACCCGCGCCGGACTCTAGGAGCGAAGTGAACGCCCTAGAGCTCCTGCATCTCGAACCGCTGCGGCTGCTGCCGCTTCACGCGCTCGAGGGCGTCTTCGAAGATCCCGACGAGGCGCTTCTTCGCCTCGGCCTCCGGGATCCCCATTACCGTGAGCGCCGGCTCGAACTTCTTGAGTTGCCCCTCGAGCGCCTTGGCCGCCATCGCGACCAGCGGCTCGCGGATGAATGCGAACTGCGCGTCCGCATCCTGCCGCCGCGTTCCGGTGAGCGTCCGAATCTCCTCCATGCTGCTCTCCAGCGTGCGCGCGCTCTCCGACAACTGGTCGTACGCCCGATCCTCCGCCATGATACCCCTCCTCTTTCCATGTCCTCCCAATCGGGAGAACAGTCGCCCCAGATCCCTCTGCGGCAACAAAGAAGGAATTATTCAAACGCCCTCTTTGCTATCGCAGAATTATTTCTTAAACGGAATAGTTTATCGGCGCGCGGGATCTCGCGAGATCCCGCGCGCCACATCAATCTCTACCCTTCTCGCCTTCTCACCCTCTGCCGGCCAAGCGCTGACCCTGACGGGATCAACGCTACACACGACGCCAAGCCAGCGCCCGCCAACGCGATCACCCAGTAAGGAACGAACTGAGCCAGCATGGCTCCGAGGATCGCCCCGACCATAAAAATCGAGGCCTTCAGCCGCATTGCGCTCACCTCCTCCCAACCGAACAGAATGCCCTATCAGCCCTTTTTAGCCGCCTCGGCGAGTAGCGCACGACCATCCACGAAGGCCCAAAATGCCTCAACCTGTAAGGGAGGCGGAACCTCCGTACAGCTGGCTGGGTCCCACACTCGCCTGCACTGCTTCCAAACACCATCCGCAGTGCGCTTGAAGTGGGCGCTTGCCAGTCGAAACCGAGCCGCGTCGAAGAACGATGCGAACTCCTCTCCGCCGACCCTCATGTATTGCACCCAAGCGAGGGTGCCAGTCGGCCAGCGGG
>CAYPCM010000006.1:3935-36072 GCA_964409225.1 uncultured Candidatus Saccharibacteria bacterium | reverse complement strand
GCAAGCGGCTCGAGGACGAGCGCCAAAACAACCTGGCGCTGGACTTCTTGAGGATCAATAGAAGATGACTTCATGCTTTTCTGGCTCCCGTGTTCCCCCGCCAAAAATCAATCACGCCGTGCAGGCCGCCGATACTTCGCTCGCGATGGTAGCCGATGATGATTTTGACGAGTTCTTTGGCGGCGAGCCACAAACTTGCCGCCACTGTGAGCACCCGCGAGGGGCCGTGGCGCCATGAGAACATGAGACCGTTGCGCAAATGGTAGTATTGATAGTTGGGCGAGCCGGCTTTGGCTGAAGCAGACCCCTTGTGGTAGACAACTGCCTGCGGCACGAGTATGCGCCGCCAACTCTGTTTTGCGGCGCGGGTGTTGAAATCAGCATCTTCGTAGTAGAGAAAATAGTCTCCTGGAAGCAGGCCAATGTCGTCGAACACGGCGCGTTTTATCAGCATGATACCGCCGGTAATGTAATCTACGTCCATAGGGCGTTGCGGTATGCCCCGAGCTTGTCGAAGGGCTGACGCTCCTTCCCCTCGACTCGGCTCGAGGAATATTGATCTGGGGTTTTCTCCATACCATGGGTGGACCCCGCGCGTTTTGAGCCAGTTGAACGTGCCGCCGGCAAACCAAACCTGCGGCGGCTCGTCCATGGTGAGCGTAAGCGGACCGGCAATACCGATTGCAGGGTCTGATTCAGCCGCCACAATAAGCGTGTTCAGCGACTCGGGCGTTACCGCAGAGTCGTTGTTCAAGAGCCACACATAATCGGTCCCCTCGGCGAGCGCTTTCCTCAAGCCCACGTTGTTGCCGCCGCCAAAGCCAAGGTTCGCGCCGGTTTGAATGAATTCGAGCGGGTAGTCCGGTTTGGGGTACTTCGCAAAAAGCTCCCCCGAATTGTCGCTTGACGCGTTATCAAGCACGATTACGCGGAAATTCGGATACCGGAGTTCTTTGAGCGAATCAAGGCACGTAACGGTATCCGGCCCGCCGTTCCAGTTGAGAATGAGGATGGTTACGCTCGGCGGCATGGCGGTGCGAGCCGCGTGTTTTGGCGCGATTTGCGGCGGAGCGTGTCGAGGTGTTTCCGGTAGCGGAACGCGGCCGGCGTTCGGTACCCTGGCCGGCCTTGGCGGTTTCCAACTTTCGCGTGATCTTTCATATGTTTTACTATCGCACGGAATCAGTGCCGAAGCAATCGGTGCGGGACAGGGCGTCGATGCGTATGCCGAGAATGGTCGTCAGGGGTTTACGAGCGAAAAGGAATGTAAGGTTGTGTATGTCGGGCCGTTGGGGCCAAGCACGCTTTCCATGAGATCAAGCGCGGTCGCCGCGAACTCGAGGTTTAGTTCGGCGTTTATCGGTACGCCCTTGAGGTGCGGCCCTTTGGCGCGGCCGAGGGTGAGGTGCAATGAAAACGGTTTTGACTCTCTATGGCCAACATTTGTCGCGGCCAGCTGGCGCGTCAAGCATTCGGCAATGCGTCTTGGCGACTCTTCGCTTTCGCCAACGGCCCAGACCATCGTTGCCGGCCGATGCGACGGAACCAGCATGACTTTGGTAAGATGGATGGTAAAGCTATGCTCGCCGGCCACTGCCGCGGCTCCGGCCCTTTCGACCGCACCGAGCGCATCATCAGAAACGTTTCCGACGAATAGTACTGTGAAGTGCAGGTTTTCCGGTTTGGTCCAGCGCACCGGATACCGGCGCCAGCGTTTTTGGTACCGGGCGAGCTCTTGTCGGATGTCGTCCGGTATGTTTATCGAAAAGAAAAGGCGGTGTAGCATATATCCAATGAAATTCTAAACCCTAAATCCTAAATTCTCAAAGAATGAATAAACTAAAAATTCCAAAAACGTTTTTGGGTTTTGAAATTTAGGATTTGTTTAGAAATTCGACATTCGAATTTTGAAGTGCATGTATATTCTGCGAGTGGCGCCGCTCACCACCATTCCTTTGCCACACGAGCAAGTGTTGGATTATTTCAGCACGTCAGATTTGCCTAAGGGTGCGTTAGTTGAGATTTCGTTGAACCGTCGGACCGTGGCGGGAATCGTGCTGGCCAGCACTCTCCTGGTGCACTCAAAAGCAGCGGTTCGTAAGTCAGCGCGGTATACCCTGCGCAATGTCTCCAAAGTACTCTCGGCCGAACCAGTCGTAACGCCTCGGCAACTCGAGCTCGCCCGCTGGGTGGCAAAGTATTATTGGACTCCGTTTGGGCATGCGTTCAAAGCCGTATTGACTCCCCCGGCTTTTAAAAAACCACTGGCTATTCCTAGTGTGTTGGTGGGTTCGAACGGCGGCGCGGGTGTGCCCCGGCTTGTCTGGAAGGCAGATCGTAGCGGAGAGTACCGTGCGGCAGTTGAGCGCGCGTTGGACAGAGGCATGCAAGTGTTATGGCTAGTGCCTGATCAGACGGGCGAATCATATTGGCGTGAGTGGCTCGAGCGGGAATGCATCTCCCATGCGATCTATTCTTCCGCATTGAGCGCGAGGGCAGCGCGAACGGTGTGGCAGCGGGTGGCTGGCGGCGGGGCGTTCGTGGTATTGGGCACTCGGTCGGCCATGTTTTTGCCGTTTCAAAAACTCGGGCTTATTATAGTTGATGACGAAGAGGCGAACGCCTACAAATCGTGGGATCAAAGCCCTCGGTATGACACGCGCGAAGTGGCGGAAAAATTAGCTGAGCTCTTCGGCGCACAGCTCGTGTTTGGTTCGTTCACCCCCACGAGTACCATAATGCTGCGGGCGAGGCGTGGGCGACTCAAACTGGAGGGTCCGGACGCAGACGCAGGACGGGCGCTCACGCCGACCATCGTCGATCTCAGGGCGGAGCGTCGTGCAGGCATCGACTCGCCGTTAAGCCGATCGTTGCAGGAGCGCGTCGCGGATGCGCTCGCCATGAAGCGGCCGGTTTTGCTTTTTATCAACCGCCGAGGCACGGCGCCGGTAGTGCTATGCCGCGATTGCGGGACAGTCGTGGGGTGTCCGCGGTGCAGCGCGACCATGGTGCAGCACCGCGGTTTCTTGCGCGCAGGTGTGGCTGGGAATGTGCTTGTCTGTCATCATTGCGACACGCGTCGGCAAGTGCCAGAGACCTGTCCGCACTGCCGCAGCCATGAATTGCGCGCGCTTGGCGCGGGCACTGAACGCGTGGAGGCGGAAGCAAAAAAGTTATGGCCAGCCGCACGAGTGGCGCGGCTCGATACAGACGCCTCGCCCACGAGCCGCGAGGTGAGCGGGACTATCGAGAAGTTTGTAAGCGGCGACACCGATATCCTTGTGGCCACCCAGCTTGCGCTGGCGTTACGCTGGCGGACCTTCTCGAAGGCGCCGCTCCTTGGTATTGTGGTGTTGGATGCGCTCTTGTCATTTCCCGACTATCGGGTTCAAGAGCGGCTGTGGCAGCTGATTCGCATGCTGGGGGTTATGTCTCACGAGGTGGTGATCCAAACCTACCTGTCTGACCAACCGTTTCTTGAAGCTCTGAAACGCCCCCCAGAGGCCTTTTACGCGGCCGAGCTTGCCGAGCGGCGCGCCCTTCGCTTTCCGCCGTTCTCCGAGCTTATCAAGCTTACGTTCCGGCATCGGGATGCGACCGAAGCGCAAACTGAAGCAGTTAAACTGGCGGCGCGGCTCTCGTCTCTTATTGAAAAGGCAAAAGCGAGCGAGCGCGTAGCCCTCCTCGGCCCTGCCCCGGCCTTTATTGCCAAAGAAAGAAGTAAATACGTCTGGAACATAGTGGTTCAGTCGCGGCTCACATCGCTCAAGGCCCGCAACACAATCTTAAGCTTTGTGCCGAGAGAATGGGTTGTGGACGTGCATCCGGATTCGATTTTGTAAACGAAACCAGAATTTGGTCATTGTATGAAATCTCTATCTCTCGTTTCAAAAAATGATTCAGTTCTCCATGAGCCCTCTCGCGAGGTGCCGGAGTCCATTGCTCCGGAAATTAAGCAGCTCATAGCGGAGATGCAAAAAACCATGCGGCTGCGCGAAGGCGTGGGGCTGGCGGCGCCGCAGGTGGGGCAGGCGCTGAAGATTTTCGTGGTGGATCGAGAACTGATTGAGGCCGATCTCAAGAAACACTCTCGTTGGGCGCGGTGGTTCACGAAGCAAGTTCCGGCCGTCTACATCAACCCGGAAATAGTCCGGCGAAGCGGCGATGTCGTACTGCTCGAGGAGGGGTGTCTGTCTGTTCCGGGCGTGTTCGGGTTGGTCCCTCGATGGGAGAATGTTACGCTCAAAGCCTTTAATCAGAACGGTCGGCGCTTCCGCGTGCGCGCCAAGGGACTGTTCGCCCACGTGCTCCAGCACGAGATGGATCATCTTGAGGGGCACCTATTTACTGAAAAGGTAAAGAAGTATACGACGAGAAAATAAGATTTGCGCCCGCCCAAGACGAGATTTCGTCTCATTGGGCGGGCGCGAGAAACCGGAAAGACCTGTGCCTCGATTACAAGCCGTACTTGAGGGCTGCCTGCTTGTAGTTGAGCCGCGTAACTCGGGCGAGCAGCCCCACTGCGGCAATGCTTGTGAGTCGGGCCCAACCCCACGGTCCTTCCACCGCCAACGCGCCTGCGAACGCGGCGGCAAGGATAGAGTAAACCGTAAATACTAGGCATTTCCCTAAGACAACGATCGCCGCTGGTTTCTCCCTTACACCGAGCGAAGCCGTTGCGACGAAGGTCCAGAGAGCAGGCACCGCCACTCCTATTAAGAACGCCACCACATACCCTCCGTAGGGGTATAGGTACAGCCAGAAGAATATCGCGAGGTGGACCCATAACAGCCCGTAAAAGAGAATGCCGAGTATCCACCGTGCCATCTCGTCCCTCCTTTGGCTTTGATCAGCCTATGGTTGATCGGCCCCAATTTGTCTGAAAATAACGTAGCACACAGAGTATATTTATGTCAAGAGTCAGACTTCTTTACTTCGGCACTCCAGAGTTCAGCCGGATTGTGCTGGAAGAGCTTTTGAAGAGCGGTTTTGAGCCAGCTGTGGTTATTACCGCGCCGGATAAACCGGTTGGTAGGAAGCAAGTGATGACCGAATCGCCGGTGGCGGCGTTTGCTAAGGCGAACGGTGTTGGAGTTTTGAAGCCGGAGAAGATTAAGCCGCCGGAGTTTATTGAACAGCTCCGGTCGTTTGAATCGGATTTAATCATCGTGGCGGCTTACGGGAAAATCATCCCGCAAGCAATTTTGGACATTCCCAAACACGGCGCGATCAACGTGCACCCGTCGCTGTTGCCCAGATGGCGCGGGGCTTCGCCAATCCCCTACACCATTTTGAACGGCGACACGAAAACCGGAGTTACGATCATGCTTATGGATGCCGAGGTGGATCACGGGCCGATTTTAGCGCAGGAAGAAATCGAATCGCGCGGCGACGAGACAACCGCGGCGCTTACCCCGAAACTCGCTCGTATCGGCGGTCGAATGCTTGCGGAGGTTATCCCGCGTTGGATCGCGGGTAACATGAAGCCAACCGAACAAGATCACGCTGACGCCACGTTCACCAAGATTCTCACCAAAGAAGACGGTCGGATTGACTGGTCAAAAGGAGCAATTGAGATTGAGCGGCAAGTGCGCGCGTTTGATCCGTGGCCCGGAGCGTGGACCGAGTGGAGGCGAGGTAGCGAAGTGTCGGTTATCAAGTTTTTGGCAGCAAGCGCAACCCGTCATTCTGAGCCGAGGGGTGTCCCGCTTCCCGAGGCGAAGAATCTCGAAGTGCACCGAGATTCTTCGGGAGGTCCTTCGTCTTCGACTCGGGATGACTCTGCGGAGTCACCTCAGAATGACGGGAACGTAGCGTTGTCCGGCACGGTTACGGCTGCAGGGGTCATCACTGGCGACGGATTGCTGGAGGCGGTAACGGTCCAGCTTGCCGGGAAACGTGTGATGAACTGGAGTGAATTTCTCCGCGGCCACAAGGATTTCGTGGGGAGCGTGCTGAAATAAACAAACTCCTGGTGTTCGGTTGGGGGATACCTCTCGCAACGATGGTTTTCCTAATTATCTCACGTACGTGATATAATTAGGAACGGTTCGTTGCATGGGCGTGGGAATAAATAAAAGAAGCCCCTGCCACAGCAGCAGGGACTCACGGGGCCTTCAGTAGGCACCACCTCCTTTCGGGGTTAACGGCGCGGATGCGCCGAGAAAGATCAAGAGAGAGTGCGGGCAGCGCACGGCCGGATCGCCGTACCAAGCAAGCAGAACGTTTAGCGCCCGCCCGCACTCTAGTCGTTACGGCGCAGAACCTGCATCAGCACGGTGTAGCAGCATCTGCGCCGAGGAAAGAACGAGCGTTGCGGATCGGAAGAGTGGGATTTGAACCCACGTTTCCCGCTCAGCAGGCGTCCTCGGCCTCTAGACGACCTTCCGATCCGCATCCAGCGCAGCGGCGAACGTCCCATCCCGTATCGCCGCAACCTGCAACTTGCCGCCCTTCTAGTAAGGGGCTAGGCGGCGTTGTCGCCGGTTCCGCCTCCATCGGCGATGGGTCCGATTTTGGCTTCATTCCCGGCGATATTGCTGCCAGCAAAGGCCGGAGGCCCCTCGTTTCAATCTGGTGCTCGCATTATAGTCTCGGTGGGAATCCTTGTCAAGACCCAGCAGTCTCGAAGTCGAAATGCAGGAGGGTTTTGATTCGTTCCGCTTCTCTCTGCACCACTTCTCCGTCATATTCTCCGCTATGCGCGGTTGACCCCTCATACGAGGGCTTTTTCTGGTCCAAATGGAGGCGCAACCGGATGCTCGTATCCCCTTCCGGCACCACATAGATATGAAACCGCGGATACGGGTTCGGTCCGGCTCGCCGAATGAAGCTTTGGCCGTCAGCCGGATGCGGCGCGTAGCCACACCGACGCATGAGATTCAAGGTGCTTTCAGCTGGTTGTATGATGATGTCCATAGAATCTTTATTTCCTAATTATCTCACGTACGTGAGATAATTAGGAAAACGAATCAGAAGGATAACTCATTCAAGGGGATTCCATCCGCCACCGGCCGAACAGCCGCTCGGACATTTTGTAGATGGCATAGGTGATGAAGAACGCGGCGAAGACGTCGATCGAATAATGCAGGTGCGTGAAAAGCACCGCCGCACCCATTGCAAATGACGCCGTCAAAAACACATACCTCACCCAGCGTTTTTGAACCAACAGGAACACCAAAAACGGAAAGCCCGTGTGGCCGGAGAAAAACAGATCGTTGTAAAACGATAGCCCCTGCAGGAATCGAAAACGGAAGTCCGGTTCAATCGCGTCTCCCGGCGGGGCCAGGTGCGTAAGTGTTACAAACAGCGCCCGAACAAACACGAACAGCGCAAAAGTTATGAGAGCAAATGGCAGTCGTTCGGGTTCATAGATCGCGATCGCAGCAATGCCAAAAACCAAAAGTCCAAGGTATCCCCAAACAATGAGCCATTCGAGATCCACGGCCGGGATGCGGTCGAGAATAAGGTCGGGCACGGGGAAAGCAGGAGTTCTGTCGGCGTAGCGGCCGGTAACCGCCTGAAGTTTTAAACTAGAAAGGACTGCAAGGATGCTCACGAGGAAAAAGAGAACAAGCCAGCGGATTTTGAGAAGGGTTCTCCAGCGATTGATGATTTGGCGCATATGGGAGCGAGTTCAAAACTCAAAGTTCAAAACGCAAAACCAAAAGTGGCGCGAAGCGTCATCCCGAGCGAAGCGAGGGATCTCGAGATCCCTGCCTGTCCGGCAGGCTGGCTTCGGGCGTCCGCACGGCGGACTCCCTCAGGATGACGGTGTAACCGTCAGTTTTGAGTTTTGAGTTCATCAGTGAGTAATGATGCGTACATTTCCTTGAGTCGGTTTGCGACCGCCTCGAGACCGTGGTGCTGGGCCGTGATTTTGGCATTGGCGACAAGGCGTTCGCGGAGCGATGCGTCCTCCAGCAAACGCTTGAGTTGCACCGCGAAGTCCGCTTCGTCTTTGGCTTTAAGGCAATTTTCTTCGTGCTTGAGCCAACCTTCATAGACCGGAATGTCGCGTACGAGAATGGGTCTGCCCACCGCCGCGGCTTCCAAAATCACCATGCCCTGGTTTTCTTCAAGCGATGGGAACGCAAAAATGTCGCCGGCCGCGTAGAGGCGCTCCGCGCCCTCGATATTTCCGGGAAACTGAATGTTCTGGGGCAGGTCTTTGGGCAAGTTTTGCGCGGCCACGGTTGAAGAATACACCTTGCCGAACCAGATGAATTGGTTTTCCGGAAATGCGCGCGCGAGGTTGATGAAGGTGTTTATTCCCTTTCGAGGGATGACGAGGCCCACGTTAAATACGACCAGGTCCTTCAGTCCAAACCGCTCGCGGATATTCCGGCGGTTTTCTTCGGAATCCCTGAACCGCTCTGTGTCAACGCCGTTGGTGATGACTTCGAGGCGTGTGCGAACCGGATATTTTTGCAAAAGTCCTTTCGTGTATTCAGACGGACACAGCACCAAATTTGCTTGTCCGTACGCCCACCTCAAATAGCGTTTTAGGGGGAGGTATTTATTCATCCAGAATACTCCTTGTGCGTCTTCGGCTGTCGTGTGGGCGTAGACAATCACTTTTTTCCCTTGGCGTTTCATCTTGCGCATGAGCCACACCGAGCGCAGCCACGGCGTATTGAACTGCACGATGTTGCAATCCGCCGGCAAACCCTCGTGCCATTCGGTGACTGGAATTTCCGCCTTCGCTAGCGCCGCTTTCTGGTTTTGGTAACTCGAAAGCAGGCCGGTACCAACGTTCTGGTAGAGGCGTCCTTTGGCCAGATGGTAGTACTCAAGATAGATGCAGACGCTCGGGTTCATATTATTTTTGTTACCGCCTGAGCTTGTCGAAGGCGGACTACCATCTCGTCCATATGCCTTTTATGAGTTTTTCTTTCTTAATTCTTGTCCAACCTTTAATCTGTTTTTCTCTGCGTCGAGCAACGTGGAGCTCTTCATACTCTTCAAGATAAACTACTCGCCTTGGCGTATGTGTGGCAGTATACCGCGATCCCAAACGAGAAAGGTGTTGAGCCCAGCGCGTATCTGGCCGCCACGTGATGCCGGTATAGTAACTTTTATCCACGCATTCCAGTATATATACATACCATTTCCAAGGCATGTAGGTAGCCCTTCGACTCGTCGCTTCGCTCCTCGCTCAGGGAATAAACCTTCGCTTATACGAGCGAATCATATATCTTTTCCAACTCTTGTGCCACTTGGTGTCGGTCGAAGCGCTGGGCAAGTTCTTTTGAGGCCAGGCCGAAACGCGCGCGCAATTCCTGGTTTTGAAGTAGCCGAAGTGCGCCGGAGGCAAGAGAGCTTCTGTCGCCGGGCGCAGCCAGAAAAGCATTCTCTCCTTCTCTGACGTGTTCAGGGGTACCACCGCCGCGGACTGCAACGATTGCCAGTCCAGCGGCCATGGCTTCCAAAAGCGCCATGGACTGGTTTTCTGAATCGCTGGGAGAGACAAAAATGTCTGAAGCTGTAATGAGGTTAGCGAGGTCTTGTCCGTGGAGCATGCCGGTAAACTTTACGGCACCCTTAAGCCCGAGTCGTTCTGCCAGCTGCTTAAGTTTCGGCATAGTCGGACCGTCGCCGGCAATGGCCAGCGTCACGCCGGGCGCACTATTCTTCAATTCCGCCGCGGCTTCAAGCAGCAGTTCAAGTCTATTTTCCGCAGCAATCCGGCCGTGGTACAGGAGAGACGGGTCAGAAAGTCCGAAATGCGCTTTGAGCTCGGCTTTCGATGCTGAACCCACGAATCGACCAAGGTCGAGTGGGTTTGAAACCCATGTAACTGGTTTATTCAAGCCGCCTTTTTTTAACTCGTCGGCCACGGCCCTGGATGATGCGAGTATCGTGTCGCAACGGCGGTAGTAGGCGGCCGCGTATTTGAGTGAGATTTTGCGGCCGAATGACGCCGGCAGAAAAGCCAGGTAGGTGCGGAACTTTTCTGCAAGCGTATGATGCGTGCCAACGAGCGGACGCCTCAGGTGTTTGGCCGCGGCCACTGCTTCCCAGCCCGCGCCGAAAGGCGTATGGGTGTGGATAATTTGAGGCGCGGTTTTGATGCGCCGCCAGCGTCGAAGCGTTGGTACGACCACGCGGTACTGCGGGTAGAACGGCAGCGTAAACGAGGGGTAGCGAATTATCTGGCAGCCCGGCAACTGCGCGTCTTCCGACAGCCGGGCGGTCGTTTTCCTAATTATGTTACGATCGTGAGATAATAAGGAAAGTGGTTTGGTTGAGGAGGTGGCGGTGTGGATTTCGATTTGGTGGCCGCGGTCGCGCAGCGTCTCGGCCAGCGTGACCAGTGATCTGACCACGCCATTTATCTGTGGCAGGAAGGTGTCGGAGTAGAAGGCGATGCGCATACAACGATAGTTCAAAGCTCAAAAGTCAAAACTTAGAACTGAGTGTAGAGCTGAAAGTTGCGGTTTTACCCCGTGAAATCTCCAAGTAGAGGGTCTGATTCGCGGCGAGGAGGTATTCTAGCGGGGTTTACGCTTTACGTTGCAGTTTTGCGTTTTATATTTTCACTAATGGTTCCCTTGATTCCGTCTTTGTCCTCTATACCGTGACTTTTAAATTCGATTTCCTCCGGAGACGCTTCTGGGATGAGCGTCTGCGGTGGTGCCGGGAGAGTTTCTCTTTCTGACAAGAAGTCTCGAATGACCCCGTAGAGCTGGCCGGCGTGGCGCGTTAAGAGCCAGTGGCCGCCTACGTTGACCGTAAGCATCCGGGCGTGCGGCATGCGGTGAGCCATTTCTTTTATCTCTCGTTTGGTAACGAGCGGATCATGCGCACTGCGGATTAAAAGTGTGGGCTGGGCAATGGCTGAAAGGTTGTTGCTTAAATTCAATTCGCCGAACGTAGCCAAGCAGCGTATGTTTACCGCGAGTGGCATACTGGTGAGTCCTTTGTATACCGAAGGCCAGTATCCGTCGATCGTGCGCAGGTCAGCAAAGTTGTAGGTTCGCCGTTTATACCAGCCAACCAGCCACGACAACACTCGCAACCCCGCTTTCGCCAAAGGCGTGAGGACGCCTATGCGCCAGTAGTAAAACGGATTTCTGTGATTTGCCGAAATGAGAATGAGCTTTTTGATTCGCTCCGGTGCCTTTAAGGCGGCTTGTAGCGCTATCGCGCCTCCGGCAGAATACCCCAGCACCACGGCGCGGGAAACGCCGAGGCGTCGAAGAAGTTCGATAAAATCATCGGTAAATTGCTCGAACGAATATTGACGCCAAGCGTGCGGCTTTGACGACAACCCGTGCCCGCGCATATCAAACACGAGGGTTTCGAAACCGCGCTCTTCCAGTGATTCAAGAATCGGCAACCACGAAGTGTGGTTGCCGGCGTAGCCGTGAATGGCCACGATGGTGGGGTGTAAGTTGAAGGTTTCGTCTGGCGTCTGCGGGTGCTGGTCAATTCGGCGCGCCGCTTGACCCGGCGCGGCGCGCCGAATTCGGAAAAAAAGTTTCGCACCGTCAGCGAGCGTTATGAAGTCGAGCCGGGGCTGCTCCATGGTTTGATCATGCTTTTTACTATCGCGGCGTCAACCTTAAGAAACCCGAATAAGCTAAGCAGGCCCAAGCCCGCAAAAATCAAGTCCTTTGCCCGCACTATGAAATTAAACGCCACTCCGCTCACTGCACCAAGTTCCAGCGCTTGGAAGGTAGCTGCACCCCCAAAGTCCCCCACTCCTATGGTCGCCACATTCGGCGTCGCATACACGGCGACTAGCATTGTTTGGATTATGACCGTTTCAGCCAGTGTCGGCTCAAGCCCCAGGAAACGCAGGATGAGCCATACTTCGGTGAAGGTTATGAGAGTAATTAATATGCTAAGTATTATCGTTTTTGCCAGCGCTCCCCGTTTTGTCAACAGGTAATCCGCGAGTATGTCCTCGAATCGGCCAATGCCTTGCAGGGTGCGGCGCAGATTTCGGATGCGCTCAAGGTGGAAAAGACGAACAACGGGGCCGATAACACCTCGGCCTTCGGCGAGACGCGAGCCGAGGATGAAAAACAGAAGCGCGATGATGCCAAGTACAAGGAGTAAGCGCGGGCTGGTAAGGGGCAGATAGCCGCTTACGGCGGCTAGGGCCAGTATGACGAGGGTGAGCGTGACGTGGACGAGCCATTCGATAAGTTTGTCAGCGGCAGCACTGGCTAGCGCGAGCGGCATGCGGGTTCCGTTTCTGTGAAGTAGGTAAGCTCGCACTCCCTCGCCCATCAGATCTGCCAGAGGTGTCAGATACGTCATGGCAAAAGCGGAAAGTTTTATCTCGACAAGCCGACCGAAGCGCTCGCGTACGTCCTGCGCGCGTAGCAGAATATCCCAGCGCCAAACCTGCAGCCCAAAATTTACTGCCGATAGCAGCAAAAAAACACCGAATTGCCACAGCGCAAGCCCGCGCACGGCCGCCCAGAGCTTGCTTGGATCAACTACCCACAGGGTGCCCGCAAAAAGCAACAACCCGCCGCTAATCGCAATGGCGACGCCAACAGTTCGCCAGCTCATAAGACTTTTTGCACAATAAGCTTTCGTAGCGAACTTCTAGAATTTTGAGCGAAAACGGCGAAGCGCGAAGCGGCATATATGCATATATACGCCAACGAGCGATGAGCCGTTTGCAGCCAAAATTCTGGAATTGCAGCAGAAATGTTATTGTGCAAGAGGTCTATACTAGCCCTCGACAGTAATACTGGTTGCCTGGATGGTTGTGCCGCGGCGCGAACCCCGGACGCTGATGCGCTGGCCAGGTGTCAGTTGTTCGAATGTGATCTTTCTGCCGGAAGACGAGACAATTTTGGTGGTGTTGAGTACGTGAACCGCATAGGGCAGCTTACTGCGGCTCGGCCGCAGTGCGAACATGAGGTCTTCAGGGTACACCTCTTTTACGGTTCCTCTATACAGTTTCCCGGTAACCTTAACCGGCTTTGCTTTGGCCGGTGGTTTGACAACTGGTTTGGCTTTGGCCGCAACCGCGGGCTTGGGCGGGTTTTTAGCCGCGCTGGACTCTGGCGCGCCTAGCACTGTGGCTAAAATGGCTAGCGCCAATGCCACTAAAACGCTTTTTCTCATTGCCCTAACCTACCAAATGTCGGCTAATTGTTCAACCGGCTTGTTTCGGTTATTGCGGGATTATTTCTCGCCACTTGATGGGCTCGCAAGAACTCGAGCTTAACGCATCGGTGGTGCCGCCGTTATTTCTCGCGGTTACTTTGTACCACACCAAGCCCTCTGCCGGAGCATCAACAGCGCAGCTCGTTTCTTGAATGTCGATTGAGCAAGGCGCAGGCAAAAGCGTATAGGGCCCCAGTTCGTTTAGTGACCAAAAGGCGTTATATGTCACTGGGCCACCTTTTGCCGTGGTGTCCGCCCCCGGGCTCCAATCGAGTGCGATGCGCCGAGGGGTGCTCGACAAGCTGCATTTAAGCAGCAGGTTGAAGTTGCCGGGCGGAGAAATCGGAACATAGATCGTCTTTGAGTTTGAGAATGTTGATCCGGCGTCGTTAAAGGCCTCCACGCGGTATTCATAGGTTGCGTCTTCTTGCGGTTGGGTGTCTGTAAAAGCGGTTGCGTTGGCCAACAGATCCGGCGTGAGCGCTAGCGCAATTTGGCGCAAACCCGCACTGATTTGCGCAAATAGGAATTTATTACTTGCGATTGACTGCGTTCGGTGGATGCGGAAGCCGAGTTCGTTGAGGGAATTGTCGTCCCAGTTGAGGAAGACGCTCGTTGGACTGAATAGGACCGAGGCCTGCTTGAGCGTGGGAGGCACGGGCGGGCCGCTGCAATCAAGCGCCGTAACTGTTATTTCGTCAGAGAACGAACTGCCGCCGGAACCAACGGCCTCAACCTTGTACGCATACTGGTTTCCGCCAGTGACAGCGCCATCGGTAAATGCGCTCGAGGATACCGTGGGTGTAAGCGCGACGTTATTTCGGTGGACCGTGTAGGTTACGGCATTTACGGTATCCGGCCAGTCCAGCACAACCCGGGAAGCGGTGCCGGCACATACTGGACTCACGTCAGCCGAGGTCAGTTGCGGCTTATCCGGTCTTAGTGCGCAAAGCAGAGTTGAGGCGCTGGCGGCGTCAGAGGCGGTGGTGGAGCTGCCGATTGAGTTTACGTAGTACGAGTAGTTGAGTTCCTCCTCAAGATTTTGGTCCGTGAACCGATACGTAAGTTGAGAGGGACTATGGGTTATGGGCGTCGTATTGAGGGCAGTGGCGGAGCCAACGCGATAGACGTTGTAACTGGCCGTATTCGCAGTTGCGGCCCATTCGATATTCATGAGCGTTTGGCCCGCTTCGCAGGCTGGTGCGAGCGTAACAGTGGTTTTGTCCGGAGCGCAGTTTTGCGCCGGCGCGGTGCTGATTGGCGAAGTGATAAAGCTTGGTGAGGTCATAACGTAATATTCCGCCGACTGGTTTGGCGCTATAGTCGAGTCCGTCGAAGTGATTGTCGAGAGGAGCGGGTTGCCCGAATTGGTTGTCAAACGGGCGTAAAACCCCCACCCGGAGCCGCCTTGGTCAATTTTGAGTAGGATTGTGTTCAGCCCCGGGTTTAGGGTGACGGCTGGCCGGTCTTGGTCGCGCGCGGCAGAACGGTGAATGTGATTGTCGTGAATTTTTGCGCCATTTACATACGCTTTGATGCCGTCGTCGCTGCCAAGACGCAGTTGGCCGGTAATGGGAGCGCCAGTTGTGTTCATCACATACGTAACCGCATACGCGACCACATTACTCTGGGTTCCGTATATGCCGTTTAGATCGACGTAATCAGTCGCGCTGGACACGACAGATCTAGTCCAGGACTTACCACCCAGCGTTTCACCCGCTCGAGGCCGTACGGTCGATTCATTCGCTGTGTTTGAGGTGCTTTGGGCGATGTAATCGGTATCATAGCCAATCGGATCAGGCGAGTTTGGAAACGGGCCGAGAACTAGCCATTCCCTAAGCATGGTGGGGCTGGAATCATTGTAGTTAGATACCCACTGCACAAAGCTGAAGAATGATTCAGTTGCCCTCTTGCGATACAGGAAAAACCATGTTTCGCCTGAAGGTCTTTGCCAACTGATGTTGGTTACGGGATTATACGCTGATAATGTGCACGCGGATATCGTGCTAGGTGCGGGCAAGCTGCAGAAAGACGCGGTTACTGTTCGGGAGGCCGAGGCGTTTTTGAGTCCGGTTGGACCGATGCCGGTGATCTGATACGAGTAGTCGGTGCCGCTCACAAGACCAGCGCCACTGTTCGTGTCAGTAAAGGATTGTGAGCCAAAACCGCTTGCCGCCAACGTTTGCGTGGTTGTTTCGCCCGTGCCGGCAGTAACACGCTTTATCTCAAAGTTTTTGCTGTGGCTGGTCGGTTGAGCGTAGGTCCAGAATAGTTGGGCCGCGCTTTTGTCTCCGGAGCATAGGGCCCTTGGGTATCCGGTCCACCACGTGGGCGTGGTGGGCGAACACATTGGCAGCGGCGCGGTCGTTTTCACTGGCGAAGCCGTGCTTATGCCAGAGGCCGAATTTATTGCCGACACTTTGTAGTCGTAGGAGGTGTTGGCAGTAAGATAGCTGGAGGCAAAGCCAGAGGTGTCGGCGAAGCTGTAATTTGTTCTGGCCGGGTCGGTTACAGGAATAGTCGCGATTTTGGCCGCACCCCTAAACACTTCATATAGTGACGTGTTTGGCACAGCCGTCCAGCCAATCTGTACCTGTTGCAGTGGCCGAGGGTCAATTCCGCTGGAGGCAACCGCGCTTTCGATGCGAGTCGGGCTCGCAATGATCGTGCCGTTGTTGCCCCTGCCTGAATAATCAGTAAGGACATCACCGTCGGTCTCATCAAAATGCCATCCTCCCCTTAAGCCGTTTTCAGGGGCGCCATATTGCCCGCGACCGCTATCATAGTGCGCCGCAACTTCGGCCGCGCTTAGCGCTCGGTTATATACGCGCACTTCGTCTATGCCGCCACTATAGCGCGACGTGTATCCTTGACCGATGTAGGCGTTAAGAGGCGAGTTTGCCGCCCTGCTATACGCAGCCGGGTACTCATCGCTCAAGACGCCATCTTTGTACCAGCGGATTTTCATGTTGGCGAGATCGCGGACAAGGACAATGTGGTTCCAGCGATTAGCCGTAAGTTTGTACGTAGTTAGTCCTGCCCATTGGTAAGGTTCGCAGTTGCCCCCGCAGGTGCCGTAGTAGTAACTCACTGAGCCGTCGGTTTCGATGGTGAGGGTGCCTTCCCCGCCATAGGCCTTGGCATAAGGGTTTTGGCGTGTCCCCAAAAAAACATTTGGCCGCAGCCACATTTCAATGGTTTGATCATCCCGAAGGCGTAAATCCGCCGGATTGCCGAGGTCAACGTAGTGGCTTGCGCCGTTGAATGAGAGCGCCTTGCTGCCGGTGCAGGCGAGGGTGAGAGCGGATATGACGGGTTGGCCGGGGTTGGCGCAGTTGAGCGCCGTGCCTGATTTAGGATCCGAGGCGTTTGAACCCTGCGGACCCACGGCGGTTACGGTATAAGAATGGTTTTCGCCGGACGGGAAACCAGCTCCGCCGTTGTCGTCCGTGAACGTGGCGGTGGGCGGCGCCAGAGTCGGGGGCGGCACTATGAGGGTGCCGTCGCGGCGGATTTCATAGGCGGTGGTGTTGGAGGGAGTGGGATCTGTCCAGGTAAGTTTGTAGACCGATTTGCCCGAACTGCATTGGGGCGTGACGGTGAGCGCTGGTTTCGAGGGCTGGCAAAAGCCGGTTTTGGCCGGGACAACGTCAGAGGATGTCGAGCCCGTGCCGCTTAGACCATTGGCCACGACGGTGTAGCTGTAAGAGGTGTTGGCATTGAGCGGGCCAGAATCGGTGAAAGAATAAGAAGTGGCGGTGGAGCTGAAAGGAATGGGCGTTGAGGTTAGTTTTACCGCGCCGCGGAAGACATCGTACGACGCCGTATTTGCGGTCGGGTCCCAGGTTAGTTTGATTTGGGGATTGGAGGCGCTGCAGAGCGTCTCCCAAATCACCGTTGGCTTGCTTGGGGCCGCGCATACCAGAGCGGCGGCAGAAGCGGTGTTGGATGTGGCCGAACCGCCCGGCCCCACGGCTGTCACCGCGTAGCTGTAGCTGGTGCTGGAAACAACTGCATCGTCGCTAAAACTTGCGGTTGGCGGCGTGGGCTGGGCGATGGTCGTGCCGTCGCGCTTGATATCGTAACGCTGAACCGCGCCGTTCCCTGCCGTAACCGGCGAATTCATGTCGGCGATTATTTCAGTTGGAGCAAGGGCTCGGTTGTAGATTCGAACATCGTCAACCCTGCCGGCAAAGTAACTGCTCGAACAGGCCGCGCCGCCGGCGTAACATCCTATATGCAATATACTTCCGGTCGATCCAATGCTGCCGCCAAAGTTTCTTGCTAGACGCTCTGCGCCGTCCACATAAACTTTAACCGTCCCGCCTGATTTGGTTACGGCAATGTGCTGCCATTGATTGGCTCTCAGTCCAACGTTGTAAGCGCCAAAGTTTGAGTAGCTCCAGTTGGAGCTGTCTGCCCAGCTGATACGGCCGCTCGAATAGATGTAAAGGGTATATTGGCCATCTTTGTGCATAAGCGCTCCGCTGGTGGCGAAGGTTGGGTTGATCCAGGCCGCCAGCGTTATATCGCCCGTCACATTGGCAGCACTTCCGTTTGCCAGCCGGACCCGATCGTCGGCACCGTCAAAAGACAAAGCCGAGCCGGTTTTCCCGGCCACCCAAGCCGGCCCGCCAGTAAGCGTTCCGTCGCCGCCGCTGCCGGACAGGTCGTAAGCGTTGAGCCCGGAGTTTTCGTCCAGGTTGTAGCCGAGCATCAGTCGGTTCGCCCACGTCAGGTTCATGGTCGGTTGGCTCCCGAGGCAGACCGGCGCAATATCTAACGAAGGTCTAGCCGGCGGGCAATAAGGAGTAGAGCGCGACTCCATATTGGATGACGTTGATCCAGTTCCGGCCGGGCCGACAGCCATGACGAAGTAGCTCACTTCAACCAGTCCCTGGGGCAAACCTCCGTCGGCATAGCTTGTGCTGGTAAGGCCGGACACGATACGCGCGAAGCTGGCTTCGCCACTTTTCTTACGGTAGATGTCGTAATAGACGGCGTTTGTAGAAGCAGTCCAATTCAGAGCTATGAATACGCCGCTGCCGCCGCAGGCGGGTGCGGCCAGCGATAGGGTCGGCGCGGTGGGTGAGGCACAGTTTGAAGTTGTGACTGTCTTGGGGGGGCCAGATGAAGTAACGCCTCCGGGACCGACTGCTCGAATTTCATAACTGTACGTGGTCGAATTGTTCACTGCTAGATCAGAGTACGCGATGGTGTTTGGATCCGAGATTTCATTGAGCAGCGATCCGTCTCGATAGATTTGGTAGCCGGTCGCATTTGTTGATTTTGCCCACGACAAGTTTATGAGGGGGCTGCCGCTTGCGCACGCCGGCGCGGGGTTGGCCAGCGTGGGCGTTGAAGGCGGAACGCAACTGACGGATGTTTTCGTAACCGAGTTGGAATTCACTCCCCCGCCGTTGCCAACCGCGGTTATGGTATAGGTATAGGACACTCCGACTTCGATGTTGGCGTCTGTCTCCGACGTGGTGGCGCTGGAAACGTTCTTCGAACGCGTCTCGCCAGTCGAATTATTCCGGCGGGTGAAGGTGTAATAGAGAACGCTGTTCGAGGGAGTCCACGAAAGGTTCATCTGCGAGATGCCGGACACACACACCGGCGCAACCTCAAGCACCGGCGCCGGCGAGGGAATGGTGCTGGCTGAACAGCTGGGCGTGATCGAAGCGTCGTTGGAGGTGAGGGCGTCGAAGGCGCCAATCGCTTTGACGTTGAAGGTGTAGCTCGTGCCGTTCTCTATTTTTGAGCCGTCAAGGAAGCTCGCGATGGTGGAGGGGGAACTTACAACTTGTTTGATAAAGCCCTTCAGTATTTCATATATATCGTAGTTCGCAGCGCCGGCAGTAGGCGTCCATGACAGCAGCACTTCCGGGATGGTGGGGTTATCCGCGTTACAGGCGTTTTGCGCCGCGAGTACCGGCGCGCAGCGCGGGATGGACGCGGCGTTAGTATTGGAGTCGGCAGTCTCGGTTGAGTAAACAGCGCGTACAAAGTAGTTGTAAGACGTAAGCTGCTGGACGTTTTTGTCGTCAAACGATGTGTCCGAGCCCGGCACCGACGTAAGGTAGTTGTTGTCTTTGAAGATTTGATATTCGGTTACGCCGGCGAGCTCCAGCCACGATAAACTGGCCTGTGCCCCCGGGGCGTTGCAGTTCCCAACGGCAGTCAGCGTCGGCGGACACGCCGGCGCTTTTGTGGCCGGGGAAGTGTTCGAGTCCTTGGATTCGTCCGGCCAGACGGCGCGGACGGTGTAGGTATACGACTCGTTGCCGACAGCGGTCGTGTCGGAGTAGGTCGTTTGTGGGGCTGGCAAAGTGGCAATGGCTGTTCCGCTGCGCAGCACTTGGTAGTCCGTAACCTCGGCGAGCCCATTCCAAGAGAGATTGATCTTTGGGCCCGTAACAATGCATTCAGTACCTGCAATTGTTAGCACCGGCCCGCACCTCGGCACGGTGATAGAGTTGGCGTTGGAAAGGGCGCTGGTTTCAGTGGCGTTTCTCGCGCGCACCGCGTAGGTGTGGTTTTCTTTGGGATTGACTGCAGCGTCGTCAATGGTTGTGCCGGCAGTTGTCGTAAGCAGAATGCCGTTGCGGAGGACTTCGTATGAAGTCGCGTCCGCCACACTGGACCAGACGAGCGTGACAAAGGGGTTAGAGCCGCTGCAGGTGGCAGTGGGATTTTGTAGTGACGGTGCCTCGAGCGCGGCGTGCGTAGCCGAAGGTAAAAGAAAAAGGAAAAGCAAAATCGCCGCTAGGCCAAGCCAGCGTTCAGTAGTGTGAGAATAAACCCCGATGATGTCCAAGCCGCCAACCGGAGGCGGCGGCGTTCTAACGGGGTAAAGAGATGTTCGGGGACGACGGGGTCCCATGCAAATCAGGGCAGAACACGAATCTGCACCGCCGTAAATTCAGCAGTGTCTGAACCAGCGAGGTCGGTTTGCGACGTCACCTCAACCATCTGCCCACGCGCCAGCTGCGAAATGGTTATGGGTATTTCCTGGGGTATGAATGTCTTTTGACCGTTTTCTAGGTTCGGCGCAAATGTAAGTTTGGTGATAAGGGTGGTTGAGGTGATGAGGGCCCGTCGTCTCGGTTGACCCGGCAGTTCCATGCTTTCCATCACGATTGCATTCGGCTCAAGTGCCGAAATTTTGCCAACCCAGCTTAAAACCGCCGTTGGCGCTTGAGTGTTTGGTTGTTCGTCTGTGTTGAGTGCCGGAGCGGGCGGAGGCGATTTTTGCCTAAAGCGAACCCAGGTCGTAAGCCCAATTGCCGCCACGGCCAAAATAACGCTGGCAAAAATTGCCAGTTTTACTCGCTTGCGCCGTAATTGCGGATCGGCGGAAAAGTCCATGGGAACCCCCTTTAATTCATTATATATGAGTTTGAAACATCTTTTGCCGACGGGTGTGGATAACCCAAGGCACAATTTTCCGCGTCATTTGGCGACGAGATATTTCAGGTTAGCAGGCGCTAGCGGAGTTTCAACTCCTCGACCGTTCACAAATAACGCCGGGACAGTTCGGACGTTTGACTTTTTGGCGCTTCTCAAGTCGTCGTTCACCTTTTTGCGAATACTCGGATCATTAAAATCGCGTTGGAAACGCGCGGTGTTCAGGTTGAGTTCGCTCGCGTAGTTCGTGAGTACCGTTTCAATGCGGTGCGCGTTTGTCCATTCGCTTTGTCGATCATAAAGCAGTCCGGCATACTCCCAAAACTTGCCCTGCGCTCCGGCTGCTTCTGCGCCCACAGCCGCGGCGCGGCTCGCCGGCTTCGTGCTATCAAATAGATAGTGGCGGTATACGAGTGTTAGGGTGGCCGGTGATTCCTGATGCAAACGGTTGAGTGCCAGCCAGTATTCTCGGCAAGAGGCGCAAGAAAAGTCGCCGTACATAAGCACTGTCGTTGGCGCCTGATTTGAGCCGCGCTTTTGGTCCCGGCCGTTTACGGCCATAGCGAGCAGCGTGGCCGGCGGCTCGCTTTGCGCGCGCCAAGGCCTAAGCGCGTAGGCGCTTAATCCAAGCCCAATGATTGCGCCAAAAAGATAATAGTATCTTACGTGTCGCATGGTGCCATAGCATTGCTGGCCACAAAGTTTCCTCGTGGCCGGAGCATATTACAGCGGCTCGTGCGGCTATTGTTTTGTCCGCCGCCTTTTCGCCGCACGGGTTCGTTTGCGCTCCCACGGTTCGGTCGCCGAACGAAAAAAACGGTCGAGCCAGCGCTTGGTGAGGTTATCGCCGTGCCGGAATTTGGGGCCGCGCCGGACGCGTTTTTTGGTAGCCATAGACATTTCATTATAGCACCAAATGCTTGATGTGTCATTCTATTCGTCCACAGACAAATCAAAATAGGCGCCTGAGGGTACCTTCGTCCTCAGGCGCCTATTTGGGGTGCGCTGGAGCTTCATCCTCCAAACGGTCTAGAAGTCGAACTCCAGTGCCCCGCAGGCGCGGATAACCGATAGAACAACTAACAGATACAGCACAATCCCAAATGCGATTTCCTTACCAGTCAGCATCCAGCCGTTTCGATCCTCGGCATGGTCTGTTATTTGCTTTCTGGCGACTCGGTATATCCCCCACCCTCCGCGTGCATTCATGGCGGCCTCCTTTCGCATGTCCGGCATCGAGCACGATAAGCCGGATGGGTTTGAGAAAGAGCGGCGAGCGCCAGTTGACGATTCTCGCGTGGTCGGCAGAACTGGCGTTTGTTTTAATGCCTGTGAGCACTATGCCTCAAAACCCCACCTTCTCGTTGACGAAAATCATATCGACCTTCCGCCCCATAAAGTCGGGTTCCCGCTCGAAGATGAGCAGTTTGGAAATGGCGCTCCCGCCAAAACCCGCGTCTTTCATGCGTTGATCCTCAAGAGGAAGGACATATTCGCGTACACGCGCGAGTGCCGCACTAAGATTCGAAACTATTTTTTGCGCACCCACCACGAATATGAGGTTCGGCGAGGTAAAAGCGATGTGCGGAAGCTGGCTGCCTGAGTTCGAGGCGATGACGAATTCGCCCGTTTCCGCAACGGCATGGACGCTCCCGAGGTAGTAATCCGAGAGCACCGCTTGCTGGCGAAGCATGGCTTGTTTTACGGGGTCATTCTCGGCGATGATCTCCTCATGCAGATTCTTCCAGCCGTGGTTTTCTGATTTGAGATAGTCAACAAAGCCGATTTCTTCTAGTGTGCGCGAGGAGCCGTTCATCACCGAAGCGCCTTTGGGAATTAACGATTTTACTCTCTCGAGCGCTTCCGCGCAACTCTCCACCGCCACCGCCCGTGTGCCGCAATTCCTAAGGGCATCGATGGTCTTGTTGGTTGTTTCCTTGCTCGCTAATGCCGTGTAGTCCATAGTTTATTTTGATGTAGATTTCTTGATAATTTCGCGGATTGCCTCTAGCCGGCCTGCAAGATGAGAGGCAAACTGTTCGACCTTTGACAATTTAGAAAGCGCGAGCATATCACATCCCATACCGAACACAAGAAGTTTCTCACCCCCCTTAATACCCATCGCCCTGCGGGCTTCGGCAGGAATAACCACCTGCCCCTTCTCTCCCAAAGTAGTGGTTCCGTAAAATTGTTCACCGGTTTGCTTCTTTTTCGGCATGCGTTTTATTTGCTTCATACTTATAAGAAAAGTATGTCATCTGAAAAGATGCTACTCCCACCAATTTGCAGGTGTCAATGGCCGCATCGAAGCACAAATACAAACAGAGGCGAAAAGGCCTTGTTAATATGCACTGGCTGCCGGGCAGGGATTCGAACCCCGATACCCTCCTCCAAAGGGAGGTGTCCTACCGTTAGACGACCCGGCAATGGCAGTAATACTGTGCAGTAATCTACGCTTGTTGGCTAGATTGAAGGGGTTGATTCCCAAGGAGTAAAAGCTGCACCACCGCCAGTTCAAGCGGCAAGAGCGGCAGTTGGGCGCGGCGGAGTTCGTTTTCAGCGCGGATGAATCGGTCAATCATACGCGCAAGCATGGTCACGGGAATTTGTGCGGCGTGATCTTCCAGAGCCGCAATTTCGGTGTCGGTAAGGGAAGAAGCCAGCGTGGCTTTGAGTTGCGGGCTTGTAGCCGCAAGAAGCGTGCGTCGAAGGTGCTGAATAAGTCCTCTGGTGAATTCGTGGAGGTTTATTCCGTCATCCGACAGTTGATGCAGGTGCTCAATCGCCCCGGCAGTGTCGCGGCGTACGAGCGCACTTAGGAAGGTATCTACAGCGGCGATGTTCACGCGACCAAGGATGCTTTCGACCGCGGCGAGCGTGATCGGGTTTCCGCTAAACGCTATCACCTGTTCAAGCGTGCTTTCGGCGTCGCGCAGAGATCCTTCGCCGCTCGCAGCAACAAGGCGGAGTGCCGAGGAGTCAATTTTTATTTTTTCAGCTTCGGCGAGCTTGGCGAGACGTGCCTCGATTTGCGGCACTGAAAACTTTTTAAAATCAAAACGCTGTAGGCGTGAAAGAATAGTGGCGGGCATGCGTTCAACTTCGGTCGTCGCGAGCACAAAAATCGCGTGGGCCGGGGGTTCTTCCAGTGTTTTCAATAATGCGTTGAACGCTTCTTTGGTGAGCTGGTGGGCCTCGTCAATGATATAAACCTTATATTTTGCTTTTGCGGGCGAGAAGCGCACGCCTTCGCGCAGCTGGCGGATTTCGTCAATGCCGCGATTGGACGCCGCGTCAATTTCCACTAGGTCAAGAGCAGTTCCTTTCGTGAATTCGAGACAACTTTCGCAGCGGTTGCAGGGTTCCCCCTTTGGTTTATCTCGAGCCGCATCGAGAGATTCACAGTTTACCATCTTGGCGAGGATTCGCGCGATTGTGGTTTTGCCCGTGCCGCGTGGACCGGAAAACAGGTACGCATGACCAATGCGGCCGGAGACAAACGCATTCGTGAGCGTGCGCACCACGTGCTCCTGTCCGACCACCTCGGCAAATGCCCGCGGCCTATACTTGCGGTAGATTACCTGGTTCATCGTTCAAAGAATAGCACGACCGCAGGAGAACTCAAATGGCGGGTTGGTGCCGGGATGCCCAGAAGTCGGATTATCCTCGGATGAAGTTTCCTAATTATATCACGTACGTGATATAATTAGGAAACCAGTTAACGATCAGCATCTCATACCCGTTGTCGTTCCATGTCGCTGCGGCAGCCGCGATTGCGGCCACCCTCTAGGGAATTTCTCCGCTACCTTGCCGTCGCCGGGCTCGTGGTGGCGGTTTCGCTGGTTGCGCCGCAACTGCCTGCGCAACTGTTGCGCAATTTCTTGCGTGGCCGCAGGCATTTTGATCGCGACAAGCTCCGGCGTCTCGGCAGCCGCTTGGCAGCGCGTGGCCTTGTGAAGGTCTCCGAGCGCGGCGAGCTACTCACCTTTCGCCTCACCGAAGCCGGCCAGCGCCTTGCGCAACAGTTTTCGCTTGAACGTCTTGCAATTTCGCGGCCGGCGGTTTGGGATCGGGCGTGGCGGGTTGTGCTGTTTGATATCCCCGAACATGCGCGGCCCGCTCGCGACGCCCTGCGAGCCGCGCTGCGGCGCCTTGGTTTTGCACAAATTCAATGGAGCGTGTTCGCCCACCCGTATCCGTGCGAGGCGGAAGTCGAGCAGGTTGTGCGGGCGTTCAATCTTGAGCGTTCCGTGATTCTTTTCACCGCCACGACCTTGAGCGATGACTCTCGGCTGCGACGGAAATTCGGGCTCACCAACTAGGGTCTATTTCAAAAATTCATCAGTCATCCTGAATGCATCGAATGATTCTGGAGAATTCGTTTCATGGAGCCGAGGGGATTCTTTGTTTCGTTCGGGGTACCAGACGGAAACAGGTTTGTGATTTTCAGGATTTCCTAATTATATCACGTACGTGATATAATTAGGAAACTTAAGTTTCGCCGCAAATAATTTTGGATAATTTTGTGTGGCGCGGAGACGAAAAGAGAAGGGTCTGGCAACCAGCTGGTTGCCAGACCCGCGTTGAATGTCCGAGAAGTTAAAGTTAAAAGGTTGGGTTAAAGAACGGGGCCGCGCTACTCGGTTCTGCGCGGCAGGCGCTCGTCGGCTACACTAAGCAACAGTCTTGCGTGGGTGCTTGGTACGGAATCTGTCAGCGGCCCAAGCACTCGGTTGGCCTGGCGCAAGGCCTCGGCGTCGGCCTCCGGACCAGGCCCCTCAAGGAACGGCGCGATCTCGCGGTACGGGAGCTCTACGGTTTCTTCGTAGAGCTCCCCTATCCGCAACCTTACCGTGCGGTCAGCGGTCGGAGTTGGATCGTCGCAGGTGATTACCAACTCTGCATCAAGCGCGAAGAACCCGGCAAGCGACATTCCCACGGCGTCTCCGAAGTTGTATTGCGGGTTGAGCAGGTCCCGAAGCTCAACCCCGATCTCTCCGCGCCGCGGGAGCGCATCGTACGGGATTGGATCCTCAAAGTGAATCGTGAGCTCCTGTCCTCCCTTGCCCCACGCCAGCTCGGCGCTGGCGGAGACAAGGCGGGTTGCCGAATCCACCTTTATGTGGAGGTAGCAGCTGACGGTCGGTTTCACCGAAACGTCAACGCCGGTTATCTCGATCTCCGCAGCTTCTGCATCAATGCCGATTACGTCCATCCGGTTCTCCTTTCTGGCTTTCGGCCCGATCATTCGAGCCGGGGTTGGAGTAAAAAGAACGCTCGATAACGCTAGGCGGTCTCGGCCCGCTTGATTGTCGCGAGCACTTCGTCCAACAGCTCGCGGCGTTTCCGGATTGCGATGAGACTCGTTTCGCGGCGCTTTTCGGCCCTCGCGAGCGCATCACGGAGCGCCGAGACGACCTCATCGAAGAAGAAGAACTCCCAGGTTGGTTGACCATCATCCTCGGTAAAGCAAAGACGGGCTTGGTGTTCCGGGCGGGTCTTCTCTACCACGAAGAACTTCCCGTTTTGTCCCAAGAACAATTCTTCGAGCGAGTCGATCCCTCGTGTGACATTCCGTACTCTCTGTGGGACGAGTCCGACTGCCCTCTCCTTTACCGGGTGCTCATCGCGGTACCACTCGAACGGCACCGCGATGTGCTCCAAGACCGGCTTTAGACGGTGTAGGAGCGCAGCGACGACTTCCGTCGCCCTCGCTGCCCCATCATGGTCCCTGACGGCGGGGTCATCGCTGTGCCTGAGATCATGAACGCGGAAACTTGTCGGACTGTTGGGCGTACCCATTGTCAGCCCCCGTTTTTCTCGCGCGGCAGAAGCGCCTACGCGGCTGCCGAGATTCCTCTGCGGCAACGAAGAACAGACTGGCTAGAAATCCTCTCTTCGCTGCCGCAGAAATGGCCTGTGAACGATCACAATCGTTGCCATCAAACTTATCATACTATCAGTATTCTGTCAAGCTCAGTACCTCTTTCAACCGGTTGCTGGAGGCTGACGGTGAGCGTTTTCAGGCGCGCGCGAGTGTTGTGGCTTTCTGGGTAGGGACGTCAGGCACGTTTGGTGCGGAAGACGATAAATTTGTAGGCGAAGAAGTTCCAAGCCAGCGCCACGGCAATGCTTATGAGGTTAGCGGCGTTGAGCCATTGGGTGGAGGTAAACCCGGTCGGAGGCGCTACAAAGTGAGTGACCGCTGAAACGATTCCGGCGGCAAGCACGGTGCTTACGGCAGTAGCCAAAAGGAACCCTATATATTGCACGGGCGCGGCGGTCTCGGAACGATTTACAAAGGTCCAGTGTTTGTTCCAGAAAAAACTGTGGGTGTTGGCTATAAGGAATCCTACGACTACAAACATGCCTGCGCCGAGGCCCGCTTCAATACCTGTAAATTGTGATAGAGCGTTTACGATAGTTAGGCTCACCGCGGTGTTGGCGGCGCCGATTAGGCCGTACTTGGCAAATTGATACAAGCTTGGCGTCCTGATACTTATGAGTGCTGCGGTCCACAGGCCGATGGGTGCAAGGGTCGCTCCGATAAGCCACAGCCACGGCAGTACGGTGGCGATGATCGCGCGATCAGAAAACACGATGAGCCGGGAACCAACGTACTGAAGCAATAGGCCGGCCATGAGACCCAGTATTATTGCGTTTCTCGAATCACGCCAGGACGGTGATGGCAACATTGACAATTTCCTTGTTCTACGATAGAAGTATAAGTACGAAACTCCGTTCAAAGCATCATGGCTCTTTTGTTAGGGGGTGACAATGCGATTAGAGGACGAGTGTCTTTTGTTTGTCCGAAGAGTTTGTGCCAATTTGCTGCATTGCGGGGTTGCCGAGGTGCGGGTGCGTCCAGCCAAGCGCCGCGGGGTGGTGCTTTGTGAGGGGCGTGAGTGGCTCGTTATAGTGTACCTTTGGCAACATGCGCGTCACCGCCATTACCGTTTCGTGTTCTTCCCGCCGGTCAGGGCCTAGCGCTCTGACCGGTTCTTTTTAGCCGCTGCGTTTCTAGGCGCTGCTCAATAGCGCCCAGATACTGAACCCAGGGTTCGTACAGTGCTGCCCGCGCCGGCATCTCCTCGATGCCTTGTTTGAAAAAGCGGCGCATCTGCTCGAGCAAACTAATTCGGAACCGGTCTTTGTTGGGGAGGTAGTCGGCGACGTTTTTCTTCGTTTGTCCCGACGGTTGGTCGGCCTCGAAGTCGCTGAACGCTTTGCTTAGCAGCCGTTCGCTCGCCCTAACCATGGCGAGCGGTACGGGTTTGCCCGCCATGTCAATCGGTTTTCGCTTGAGCAGAAGTGAAAGCTCTTTGGCAAAGTATTGAACGTCTCGTTTGTTTGGATTTGTTTTTGATGCTTCTAGATCAAACATCTTCCCTTGTATTGCGAGCATCCGTGTATTCTTCGGCGCGTTTTCGTCTGCGGGATATAGTGGCGAATGTTTGAATACGACGAACGTATCAACCCCTTCCCCGAGATCAAGCAAGCGCGGCGCCGGCACAACTTGTTCAACTTCCGGAATTTCTCGGAGTACATCCCGAATCACGTCTTCGGCCACTCGTTTACCAAAAGTTTCTTTGTAGTGTTTGGTGAGAAGCTGTTCCTTGGCGATGACGCGATCGCTAGCGGCCTGAGGCGACTCGGCTGCTCCAAGATTGAGCAGTTCGTCAACCGCTTCGTTGATGCGATCAGCCGAGACCCTTGCGTCATCGCGAGACGCGGTGCGAGGGTCCGGGAGGCGCTCGAAGCGGTTAGCTGTGGACATTATGGTTTTGGTATGAGAATCCCTGAGTATAGTATAGGGGAAAACAGGCGGACACTTATCCCCATCGGCGGAAACGCGTTTGGTCGGTGTTCTTTGACCAGTCCCATAACGGGAGGAGGCGATGGCAAATGGGCGCGGTCGTGATGGTCCTAGCGGTTCTACTCGTGGGAGCGGCTCTCGTGACCTTGCCGGGCGGCGAGTTCGTGTTCGGCAAAGCCCTCATCGTCGGCCTGGCCGCTTACCTGATCGCAAACGTGGCGAAGGGTATCGGCCATGCCTCGGGGAGTGCGGCAAGACCTTTCTTTCTTCTGGCCCGGGCGAAAGATTTTGTCCGCGCTGTCGGGCGAAGAAAGAAGTATCGTCGAGCGGCTGCCTCCTCGAATATGCGATTTCGCCTGCCTTAAGGCGGCTCTGCGTTCAGTGGGACGAGGCGGCGGCCTGATGGCGCCGGCGACTGAAAGCCGGCTCTGTGTGTACAGAGCCGGCTTGAATATTTTTAGATGGCCGGCTGCGCGGGGCTTCATCTTCCGGCGCCCTCGCCGCTGGGTGTCTGGGTGCTTTCGACCGGCGTGCGCGTAAGGCGGGTCCTAATTTCTGCTTCCACTCCTTCGCGCGGCCGGCCGTAGGTAGCGCTGGACCATTGGCGGATTTGTTCGGCTGTGCGGGGGTCGCCTGCTTTGGGCGGATAGGTGATGGAAAAGCTGAAAGGCGCGGTGGTTTTTCCGCCTGCCATGAGCCGCGCGTACACATTGCCGTTGTCTAAATTGATTAGGTCGCTGGCGGCAAAGGTAGGCGCGAATTGGTGTTCTAGGACTTCAGCGTCCTCGACCCCCACGCGGAAAGACGCGATGGATCCCACGTTGCCGAACACCGCACCTTTGATTTCGTCGGTCAGTTGCCCCACAAACTGGTGGGCTAAAGTCAGATCCAGACGGTATTTGCGGGCTTCCGACAGAATGGTGGCAATCGAAGGCGTGGCGAAATTCTGAAACTCGTCGAGGTAGAGGTAAAAGTCGGGACGGTCTTCTTCGGCCGCGTCGGTGCGGCTTAAAGCCGCGAGCAAAAGCTTACCCACGAGAATCAAGCCAAGAAGAGAACTATTAAGTTCTCCGAGGCGCCCCTTGGTGAGGTTGACAAGCAAAATCTTGCGCCGGTCCATAATCGTGCGGAAGTTAAAGGCGGATTTTTCTTGGGCGATGATGGGGCGCATAATGTCGTTCGCTATGAACAGGTTCATTTTGGAGGTGATGTACGGCACCATGTTTGCGAGCGCCGCTTCCCCGCCGGCTTTTTCCGCCTCCATTTCCCAGAAGTTTTTCACCACCATGTTGGTCGTGCGTGAAAGTTTGAGTTTTCGGAACTCCTTGTCCGCGAGCACTCGCGGGATCTCCAGAAGCGTGTTGCCGCTTGCGGGGTCATCCATGACGAGCATGACGGCATTACGCATGTATTGTTCAAACATCGGCCCGCCTGTTGTTTTAAGGTCGTAGAGTTTGTCAAAAATCGCGATGAGTTCATTGGCGATGAATGTTTTTTGTTCTGGAAAGTTGGGGTCGTATTCGAGCATGTTAAGCCCCAAAGGCCGCGAGACATCCCCGGGGTTGAAGTAAATTACGTCTTGGCGGCGCTCTACCGGCACCAAACCCAATAGGGCTTCGGCCAGATCGCCGTGCGGGTCAATCACCGCGAGCCCCTCTCCGGCTTCGATGTCTTGGCGCGCGAGTTCTTGGATAAGCGTTGATTTGCCGGTGCCGGTTTGGCCGATCATGTAAAGATGCCTGCGGCGATCTTCTCGCGCTAGACGCACCAAGGTCTGGCGGCTCCGAAAGATGTTGCGCCCGAGTATAATGCCTTCTTTGGGCAGGTTTGTTGGCGGCTCGGATTGTCTGGCTTTGAGCATTCGGATTTTTGGCGTCTCCAGCGTGGGAGTTGAAAAATGATACATGCTCGCGAGTTCGTCAGCGCTTAAAATTATGGCTTCTCTGGCGCGGAACAGCCGGAACGAAAAAGCGAACAGAAGCGATTCGAGCCGACCGCCTTTGCGGCGCTTGAAGGAAATCGAATTAACCGGCGGAAAACCCAGTGGCGCAAACGCGCTTTCAAGTTGCTCCAACAGGGCCTGGGTGCGCGTTTCTTCAGCCGAGGAGGCAACTATGCGGACGTTAGCGCTAAAAACCGGCGTGCGCGCTTTGCGCTCCATTGATTCAACCATGCCAAGATCAACCGGCTTAGCATCGGTTTTATGAGTGTGGTCGGCCGCTGGCGCGGGGGTTGCGGCCTTGGCGCGCAGTTTGGTGGCTTCAGCCAGTGTCTCGGCCGCCCAGCGTTTGGGTGCCGGCTGAAGCAGAATTTGCAGCGCCAGCCCTTCGCCTTCATGCGCAATTTTGCTTAAGCTATTGGCGATTGGGTTGAGGGGGTCGGTTTCAAGTTCGCGAAAGGTGAGCAGCGATATGCGGTTTCCGCCTGAAAGCCGCATTTCCGAACCGGTGTGCACGCCTTTCGGGTTAAACAGATTGTAATCCGGCGTCGGCTCAATCACCGCTTCCGGGAAAAACCCGTGGATGTGTTTTTCAAATGCCTCGGCCAGCCGACGCGGAAAGGCGGCGTAAAAATGTATTTCTTCGCCAATGTTCGGCACCGCCAGTTCGAACGCAATCGTGGGTTTGCCCCACACCAGCGCCCGCCACCATTTTTCTTTGAGGAAGTTTAAGCTTGAATAAAACTGGCTCATGACCCCGATTGCTTCGCGCATTGTTTCCACCGCCGAACGGCCTTGAGTCCCCTGGCGGACCGGCAGTGTCACCAGAAAAAGCGCGAGATTTAGGGCGCGCTGTGTTTCGCCGCTTTTGCGCAGACCGTGCAGGCCCCACGCCGCCACAGCCCCGCCTACCGCGAGGACGGCGATGGTGATGAGGATGAACCAGAGGAGGAAGGAGAGATCGAGAGGCACAATGCCGAAATCAAAAATCAAATCTTAAAAAGCAAAAATAAGGTAGCGCCCCCGGCGAACGATTTTTTAACTTTTTGGTTTGTGTTTTTGATTTTTTATCTTTGATTTTTGATATGACATCACATCGGTTTGAGTTTCCCCCGCTGCACGAGGTCTTGGTACAGGTGGTCCACCAGCGCGTCGTGGAACGCATCAACAAGCCGCGCGTTGTGCGTGGCCTTGATCGTGCTTACAGCGGCCGGCAGGCCTTTTAAAAAAGCAGTGTTCACAAACTCCTGCACTTTCACAGATTCCTCTTCGGTCGGGACCGTGATGCTTGGTGGGGGAGCCGTCTGCGGTTGAGGAGTGGGTGGGGTCGCTGACTGACGGACCGACTTATCGATCTGTTCTGCCACATACTCTCTGATTGTCCCCTTTTCGTGCCCTTCGGGCGGTGTCTGTCCCGCTTCCGCCAACGTGCGCCGGCGCTCCTCGAGTCGTTGCTCGAGTTCTAGTATTTCCGATTCAAGCTGGTGGGGAGATTCGTAGGGCATATCTCGAAATGACAAATTTCAAAACACAAATGTCAAATGCAACGCTTTCAGTCTAGCACAGTTGCCGTTGCAATTTACGTTATTTATCCACAAAGCTGTCGTCAGGACCGTGTTAGACTGGAAGCGAAAAAACTCCTATTTGGGTCGTACGGGATTGCTTCGCCCGCCAGTTGGCGGACTCGCAATGACGCAGAAGGAAGGTTCTCGACAAGCTCGAACCATAACTGGTGAATATGGATAAACGTCAACGAACTTGGATTCTTTTCGGTGTCATCCTCGCGGTTGCGATTTATTTTAGATTTTGGCAGTTTACCGAGTTCCCGCCCGGGTTGT
>CAYPCM010000006.1:0-3835 GCA_964409225.1 uncultured Candidatus Saccharibacteria bacterium | reverse complement strand
GCGGTTGCGATTTATTTTAGATTTTGGCAGTTTACCGAGTTCCCGCCCGGGTTGTATCCGGACGAGGCGGTCAACGGCGTGAACGGCCTCGCAGCGGTTGAGGCCGGCAACTACCAGGTTTTCTACGCGGACAATAACGGCCGCGAGGGGCTGTGGATGAATGTCCAGGGGCTTGTGTCAAAAGCGTTTGGGCCATCGCCGTGGGCTTTGCGGCTGCCCAGTATGATAGTCGGCGTGCTGACTGTGCTCGGTTTGTTTTTCCTTAGCCGCGAGCTTTTTTCGAATGAAGTTGCGCTTGTTTCGGCAGCACTCCTCGCCACTTCGTTTTGGCACACCGTGTTTTCTCGTATGGCGTTTCGCGCGATTTTATTGCCGTTCGTGCTCGTGTGGCTGTTTTATTTTTTCGTGCGGGGCCTCAAAAACGGGAAGGTTTTGGATTTTGCGATCGCCGGCTTTTTCTTCGGTTTGGGGTTTCATACCTATATTTCTTACCGTATCGTTCCGTTTCTATTTTCGGCTTTGTTCATAGTGCTCGCGTGGCTCAAGTGGCGCAGGGCTTGGCAGCCAAAATTCTGCGTGCCGTGCGCGATCGGGCTTATGGCGATTGTTGCGATCGTCGTTGCGCTCCCGATGATTCTGTATCTTGTTGAGCACCCGGCAGACATCTCGGGCAGGACCGGCGGCATCTCGGTGTTGGCAGCGGAACATCCGCTTAAAGCCCTCGCTATCTCGACCCTCGCCACACTTCAGCAGTTCAATGGCATCGGCGATCGCAACTGGCGGCATAACTTTGCAGCGCGGCCCCAACTTTTTTGGCCAGTCGGGATAATGATGGTGATTGGTTTGGTGGCGGTGCTGCGTTCCATAGCCCGCGCTTTCAGATTTGCTTCAGCCGTTCCTGATTATAATAGTGGCGGCAAGCCCGATAGTTGGCCGCATATCTTTGGAGCGTGGCTGGTCATGGGTTGGTTTTTTACGCTTTTGATCCCGGCGATTCTCTCGCGGGAAGGCCTGCCGCATGCGCTGCGTACCATCGGCACCATTCCGGCTGCTTATCTGGTGGCTGGTCTCGGAACTTGGATCACTTGGCAGTGGCTGCGCGATAAGATCTGCGGCTGGCTTGAAAGGTCCATTATTCGCGATCCCGCTCTTGAATTCTTGCGGCCGCGGCTCAACCGCATCCGGCGCTGGTTCGGAGTATTGCTTGTGGCCTGGCTCGTTTGGGCGGCTATTGTCGAGCACAACACTTATTTCCTGCGTTGGGCGCCTAGTCCGGCAGTTTCCGCCGCTTTCGCCGCCGATAAGACAGAACTCGCAAATTATCTGAACACCGTGCCTGAGGACGTGAGTGTTTATATTGTTGTCAATGCGCCGAGTTTAAACATAAACGGCATTTCGTTAAATGCCCAACCAGTCGTTTATCTGACGTGGCGAAAGCCAAATATCCACTACGTAACGCTTGAAACCCTCGATCAAATTCCCAGTGAGATTAAACGCGCTGAAATAATCCTTCTCGACAATGATCGGCGGCTGCTTGGCCGCATCAAGGATGAACGGTTCCCACAGGCAAAGACGCGGGCGGTGTCGGGGACGATCGTGCCGCTCGTGATACTGTAAGTAAATCAAAAATCAAAATGCAAAAATCAAAAACACAAATTAAATATTAAAAATCGTTCCGCGAGGCGGCTACCATATTTTATATTTTTGATATTTGATTTTTAATTTTGCCATGTTATCCGGAACAACAGCACCATCTCGGACAAGTACTATCGCTGCCATCGCGCTGCTTGCCTTCATGTTCGTCCTCATGTTCGCTTCTGCCCGGGACGACACTCTCACATTCGATGAGATTGCGCATATCCCCGCGGGGTACAGTTACCTGACGCAGCGTGACATGCGGCTTAACCCGGAGCACCCGCCGCTACTCAAAGATTGGTCGGCTTTGCCGCTTTTGGCGTTTGATCTTAACTTTCCAGAAGACAATTCGGGGTGGAAAGACGAAGTAAACGGCCAGTGGACTTTCGGGTACGGTTTTCTGTACTTCGCCGGCAATGATCCGGATTTGATTCGCCACGTTGCGCGCGTGCCCATAATGGTGCTCACGGTGGGGCTTGGCGCGATTATGTTTTGGTGGACGCGCCGGCGCTACGGGGACGCAGCCGGTATCATAGCGCTTATACTTTATGCATTATCGCCCAATTTCATTGCGCACGGCCGATACGTCACCACAGACGTGGCCGCGGCACTCGGCTTTTTCGTCGGCATCATCGCCTTTGTTGGTTTTCTAGAGAATCCCACTTCGAAAAAGCGGCTGCTTCTTGCCGGCCTGGCATTTGGGTTGGCGCAGTTATTCAAATTTTCACTTTTTCTGCTTGCGCCGCTATGCGTGTTTCTGGCCGCGGTGTACGCAGTCGCAGAGGCGCGAGCCGGTTTTTGGCGCATGGTTTGGCAGTACGTCTATTCGCTCGTCGTCATATTCTTAGTCGGCTATGCGCTGGTTTGGGCGGTGTATCTTTTTCATACCGCTGGCTATCCCCCAGCGCGCCAGGCCTCTGACATGTCTCGAGAACTTGCGAATTATGCCGGCGGCCCGGTTGTTTCGGGTGAGCAAGTTTGCAGCCCTCTCGCGGTAGGGTTTAAGCGCTTTGCCCGCTGTCCGGCGGAGATAGGCATTTGGATGGCGGATAAGCCCGTGCTTAGGGGATTTGCCCACTATCTTAAAGGGCTCTTAATGGTTTTTCAACGATCGGCCGGAGGCAACACCACATATTTTGCCGGCGAAGTGTCGGCAGCCGGATGGCGGTGGTATTTTCCGGTGGTGTATGCGGTGAAGGAAACGTTACCCGCCCTTATTCTCATTGCTTTTGCCTTAATTTATTCTGCTCGCCGGGGCTTAAAGTCAATCGGGCAGGCGCACTGGCTAAAGCGAAGCGTGGCTTGGGTGCGTGAGCATGAGGCCGAAACCGCGATGATATCTTTTATCGCCTTGTACTGGTTTACCAGCGTCCGGTCGAACCTCAATATCGGTTTCCGGCACATTATTCCAACGCTGCCTTTCATTTACATTCTTACCGTTCGCGAAGTGGGCGCGTGGCTGACTGAACGGATTGGTTCGGGACAAACAGTGTGGAGTTTCGCCCATGGGTACTGGGATACGCTTAAGCGTTTTGCTTTGTTTGGGGTGCTTGCGGTTTGGCAGCTTGTGAATACGCTTGGCCTATTTCCTTCATACCTTGCGCATTACAATGAACTCGCAGGCGGGCCGGCGAATGGTTATCGGTGGGCCGTCGATTCCAATCTTGATTGGGGGCAGGACTTAAAACGCCTGAATGACTTTTTGGTGGCTAACGATATTTCAAAGATTCAGCTAAGTTATTTTGGCGGCGGAGTGCCGGAACGCTATCTGGGCAATCGGTATCAGAAACTTGAGTGCGACGAGAGACGCTGTGTCGTGCCTACATCCGGGTGGGTGGCGGTATCGGCTACATTGCTCCAGGGCGGTCGCGGTATCGCCACGGGCGGCTACGACAAACCGACTGACTACTACCGCTGGCTGGATGCGTACGAGCCGCCGGTGACAAAAATTGGATATTCGATTTTCGTCTATCGCAGTCCGTAGCGACTTCGTGTATTATGGTTTGAAGAGTTGCTTGGGCCTGCGTTTCCTAATTATATTACGAGCGTGACATAATTAGGAAACTCGGTTTTTGCGCTTACCCCCGGTTCTCTCCAGAAAAGATTTGCGCCCCGCGCACTTTGTGCGCGGGGCGCTTGTAATCAATCTTCGCTCGAAGCTCGCCGCGGTGATGATAGCGCACACGACAAGCCCGAACGT
>CAYPCM010000005.1:0-36206 GCA_964409225.1 uncultured Candidatus Saccharibacteria bacterium | reverse complement strand
TACCTTTTTCAACATCCGGCGTGTATTTTATTGCATCCGATGTTTCTGCCTCCAGGGTTATTTCAAAAATCGCGGTTTTTGTTCCCCAAAACTTACTGAATATTGAGCGTGTTTCTCTTACTTGCACTTCAAAAACAAACGGTTGTGGTTTTGAAAGAGTAGTATTGATTTTTACACCGCCTTTCGCGTTACCGACATCGTTAAACAACAAGTCCCTTTCGATGACGGTAATGAGAACTTCGGCCTGAAATGCTCCTCGATCGGTTTCAAACCTGCCTACTTCTTGGTTTATTTCTACTATCGTTCCCGCCTTGATTCTTTTATCAACGCGCAAAAACTTGCCAAATATCTCAATTTCAATACGAACATCACGGCCGATGGAATCGCCGCCATATTTTATTTTGGAAAGTTTTAGCTGGATAGATTTAAGCATAAGTGCTGTCTTATTTGTTTTAATTGCGCTTTTCTTTATTGTAGCAAGATTTCAGTCTTTTAGATAGCTCTTGTTTCCACACATCAAAAGTTTTTCAAAAAACCCCTACCATTTTTGCCATTATTGTGGTAGTGTACGGACTATGATTAGGAATTTTGTTGAAGGAAGGGTGTATGTATTTATTGATGCAGCGAATATTCTTTATTCACAACAAACTTTACATTGGCGGGTAGATTACAAGAAACTTAAAGAATATTTTGAAAAAGAATGCGATTTGCAAGCGCTGTATTTTTACACTGGCCGCGTTGGAGAAAATCACAAGCAGAATTCATTCATCAAAAAACTCGAGCAAATTGGATTTATTGTAAAAGCAAAAGAAGTAAAAAGGATTAAAATTTCAAAAAGCGCTTATGAATGGAAGGGGAATCTTGATGTAGAGCTTACTATTGATGTTCTTGGAAATATCAATAATTTCGACACCCTTATTTTGATGTCGGGAGATAGCGATTTCGCGCCCCTCTTGGATGCGGTAAAATCTAAACACAAAAGAGTGCTTGTTATGTCCACGAAAGGGCATATTTCAAAGGAACTTCTAGATCGAGCCAAGTATATAAATCTTAAGAAACTAAAAGAGTTTATCGCGTATCATCAATAAAAACAAATCCCCCCGCCGAAGCGGGGAGAGGTTTGACATTGTCAGTATAGCAAATCAGATATTTATGTCAATAACTACTCTTGTGGACAAAAAGCGGGTGTTCGTAGCGATGTCGGGCGGGGTCGATTCTTCCGTTGCTGCTCTTTTGCTCAAACGGCGGGGCTATGCGGTCGTCGGTGCGTTCATGCGTAACTGGACGCAAGCGGTCGCGGGCGCGGCAACGAACCAGTGGCAACGCGACGAGGCGGATGCACGGCTGGTTGCCGAAAAGCTAGGCATCCCCTTTCATACATTCGATTTCGAGGCAGAGTACCGGCGCGAGGTTGTCGGCTATATGCTGCGCGAATATGCAATCGGCCGGACGCCTAATCCGGACGTGATGTGCAACAAGGTCATCAAGTTCGGTCTATTCTTTGAAAAAGCGCGGGAGATGGGAGCGGATGCGATTGCGACCGGACACTACACGAGAAAACTCGAATTTCGAATTTCGAATTTCGAAATGAATTCAAAATTCAAAATTAGAAATTCAAAATTGCTTGTAGCCAAAGACACAAACAAAGACCAGTCATATTTTCTCTGGACGCTTGCGCAGGAACAACTGAAGTACTGCTTGTTTCCGATTGGCGATTACACCAAAACCGAAGTGCGGGAGCTTGCGCGGAAGTTCGGCTTGCCCACGGCCGATAAGCCCGACAGCCAAGGGATCTGTTTCGTGGGCGAAGTTGCCGTGCGGGATTTTCTGCAGGCGTATCTGCCCGTAGCACCGGGGCCGGTGTTGACCGCAGCGGGAAGGCGCGTAGGCGAGCACGAGGGCGTGGCGTTCTACACCATCGGCCAGCGCCGAGGTGTGGGCAGCGTGGGCGGCGGAACGCCGTACTACGTCGTTGAGAAAGACGCGGTTCGTAATGCCCTCATCGTGGCCGAAGGATCGGACGATCCGGCGCTCTACAGCCGCGAGCTTACAGCAAAGGACGTAAACTGGGTTTCGGGGCATGCCCCTAAATTACCATTCCGCTGTGAAGCCAGGATTCGATATCGGCAGCCACTTCAATCCTGCTGGATTGAAGAAATCAAAAAGCAAAAATCAAAGAGCAAAAATATACGAGTTCTGTTCGACACGCCCCAGCGCGCCATCACGCCCGGTCAGTCGGTAGTGTTCTACCGCGGTCGTGAAATGCTCGGCGGCGGGGTGATTTGCGAAGTCGGACGTCGTGTGGTAGAACGGTAGCAACGGCCGCACCTTTCACCATAGGAGGATGTCATGGCGAGATGGGCTTGGCTCGCGGGGTTTTTGGTGTGGGGAATCGTCGTCCCTCGGCATACGCTGGCGCAAGTCACGGAAGTGCGGGCTGAACTCATCGTCACGTTTCTCGGCGGACCGGTTGACCTGCGACGCTACCAAACGCCGGCCGATTGCCAGCAGGTTGCGGTTATCGCTTTCTTCCAGCCGGGCGAAGAAGACGGGACGCTTTCGCGCGCATTCAGCCGGGCGCGGGCGGAACTCGGCGAACGGCAGCTTGCGCGGGTCGGTATCGTTGCGGCCGAGTTTCTGGTGTTCGACGAGCTCCAGTCGGCTTCAACCTTGCGACTCACCGCGTGCGGTTGGAGTGATACCGAACACAGCCCGCACCGAAGTCTTTCCGCCGAGGACATCCCGTCGATTGGGGGGCTCTTCCGGCAATTGCTTGAGGAGGCCGGGCCTGCGACGGCCAAACAGGCCCGCGAGTGGTGTCAGTGCCGAAATCCCTGGCTGCAGCTCCGTTCCATCATCATCGAGCCGCCGAAACTCCAGGCGCGGATTCTGTTTCGCGCGCGTTGGCCAAGAGATTTTCGCGCGCCGAAAACGGGTGTGGACGGCAATCCGGTATAGAGGAGACGGACATTTCAATGCACAGCACGCTGCAGTCGAGGAAGTGGGTGGGTCGAGCAGACGGGAAGGGCGGGCATGCCAACCAGTTGCGCGTAAGCGCGCGCAAGGCCGTTCGGCGCAGTGCCCAGCGAGAGGAGGATAGACGCCTGGGGGCCGACCGGGTCGTCCACCGCCACGCGCAGTTCCTCAAAGTCCAGCAGACGCTGGCAGCAATCCGCGAGGCGAACCAACGCGCACTCGAGGAAAGCTGGAAGCGACCGCGCTACTCGTATTTGTAGTTTCGTTGCGGGGGCCGCAGCCATCTGGCTGCGGCCCCTACTCTTTCCGCGAAACAGCGTTTATAGTAGCACCATGACATCTTCGGAGCTCCGCAAACGATTCCTTGAGTTTTTCCGATCCAAAGGGCACACGATCGTGCCCTCGTCGTCTTTGTTGCCCCGTGACGATCCGTCGGTACTGCTTACGACCGCTGGCATGCAGCAGTTCAAGCCCTACTACACGGGCGACAGAAATCCGCTCGCCGACACGCATCCGGGCTTGGGCAAGCCGCTCGGTTCATTTCGGACCGCTTCAATCCAGAAATCGTTCCGCACTTCGGACATTGACGAGGTAGGCGACGAGAGTCACCTGACATTCTTTGAGATGCTGGGCAATTTTTCTTTTGGCTACCCGAGTGAATCCGGCAGCTATTTCAAGCCTGAGGCGATCGAATGGGGTTGGGAGTTTATTACGGGTGAGCTCGGCATTGATCCAAAGCGCACGCACGTAACCGTTTTTGGCGGCGATCGTGAAGTACCGTTTGATCAAGAATCGTATGACGTCTGGCGCAGCCTTGGTATTCCCGAAGAAAAAATTGAACGGCACGGCCGGGACGAAAACTTCTGGGGCCCGACCGGCAACGAAGGACCCTGCGGCCCCACCACCGAAATCTACGTGGATGGAATTGAAATTTGGAACCTCGTGTTTAATGAATTTTACTGCCATCCCGACAAGCGTTTGGAAGCGCTTAAGGCCAAGGGCGTGGATACCGGCATGGGCCTTGAGCGTTTGGCGCTTGTGATGCAGTTTTCGGGACAGGCGGGAGATAAAACGATTTTTGACACGGATTTGTTCGCGTCGATCATCCGGGAACTTAAGCACGTCAATCGCGCACAAGGTTCGAATAGCTTTAGCCGACTCTATAGCCCCGGGGCTGCTTTGAGCGCGGATATCGAGCAGTTGGGTCAGGTAGTCAAGCGCACACGTGCCGAGCGCGTGGTGGCTGATCACATCCGGGCTGCTACGTTTTTGCTTGCTGACGGTGTGCGACCTTCAAACAAGGAAGCGGGCTATATTTTGCGCCGGCTCATTCGGCGGGCTGTGGTGAATGTGTCCGTGCTCTTGAACATTGACGGGAAGACTGATACCGAACAAAAGCTCGCCGCCATCGTGATTGGCCAGTACGGCTCTGATTATCCCGAACTCAAAGCCGAAGCGAGGGTCGTTCAGGAGGAGCTGGCGAACGAGAAGGCCCAGTTTTTGAAAACGCTCGCGGCGGGCCTCAAAGAGTTTGAAAAGATCATCAAAAGTTCCAAGGAGACGGTGAGTGGCGTTGATGCCTTCGTGCTTTTCGCCACGCACGGGTTTCCCTTGGAAATGACCGAGGATTTGGCTGAAGACAGGGGACTCGCCGTGGATCGCGACGGTTTTACGCAAGAACTCGAAAAACACCGCGACATTTCTCGGGCCGGAGTGGAGAAAAAGTTTGGCGGCCACGGGATGGCGGTCGGCGACCTTACTGTCACAGACGAAGCAGAGCTCAAAATCAAAACCCGTCTGCACACCGCAACGCACCTCTTGCATCAGGCACTCCGCGATGTGCTTGGACTACACGTGGAGCAGAGAGGTTCTGATATTACCGCCGAGCGCTTGCGGTTTGATTTTTCGCATCCGCAGAAAATGTCTCCAGAGGAAATCAGTCAGGTTGAAGAGCTGGTAAATGAAAAGATTCGCGGGGATCTGCCGGTTACCAAAACCGAGATGGCGTTGGAGGAAGCGTTGAAGTCAGGAGCGCTCGCGTTCTTCAAGGCGAAGTACCCCGAGCGCGTAACGGTCTATTCCATTGGCGATTACTCCAAAGAGATTTGCGGCGGGCCGCATATTGACAGAACTAGGGAGATTGGTGTATTCAAGATTGTGAAAGAGGAGGCGGTTTCCGCTGGCGTGCGCCGGATTCGGGCGACGGTGGACGCTCCCACAGGAAAGGAGGACAGATGAAGCCGTGGGGCGTTCTTTGGCATTATGGGAGTATGCGGGGTGGTCGGCGCAGCTGTGGGGTATCTGATCGCGGGAGGAGTCGTCGGCGGGTTGGTGCTGGGCACATTTGTAGCGTGCGCGGTGGGCCGCGCGTTTATTCGCGGCTGATCGCTACACAGCCGCGCGGAGAGGAGAGACAGATGGGGACGACGGAATGGGTTTTGGTTACGCTGTTGACGCCAGAGACTCACGGTGCCTGGATTGCGGACTTGCGACAGTTTCTGGTGGATCGCGGAACGGTGTTTGTTCCTTTGGGGACGACCCTCGTTATGCGCCGTATGGACTTCACCGTGGCGTGTCGCGAGAGCCGCAAAGTCAGACAGTCAGAGACACTCTATCGCGTTCGGCCGTTTAACAGCGAGGTGATGGACGCGCTCTCGGGAGGGCTGCCGGTAGATCTTCTGCCGCAGTTCATCGGGGAAGTGGCGGTTGCCCTAAGGAGGACGCAATGAGAATGGCAGAGTTCTTAGAGCCCTTTGTCGCTCGGCTCGCCCAACTTGAGCAGCGGTTTTCCAGCCAGCCCGTGCCGACCTAGGCACGGGCTGTTGATAATTGTGCGTTTCCGGTGGCATCGCGACTGTAAAAGCCGTATAATGGAAACGTAAAATTTATTGCGGCAGTTTTCGATTCGATATGAATGTATGGCGCTGGTTGAGAGCGCGGTTTTCCGGTGAAGCCACCGGCGAGGTTGTGTGTGTCTTTGACATGGGCACAAGTGTCGTAAAAGCAGCCATTTTGGGCTTGGACTACGACGCCGGCACCACCTCGATCCTGGGTCTTGGCCAAGCGAAATACGCCGAGCCCCTAGTTATGACTGAAACGCTGCCAGAAGCGCCGCTTACGCCAGTGTTCGAAGCCGCTCTTGACGATGCCCGTCGCCAGCACCGCGGCAAGGTACGCCGGGCTTATATAGTTGGACAATCACCCTTTATCGGCGGCGGGACGTTTACGTTTTCCTATGTGCGCGAAACCCCAAAAGTGAAAATAGAGGCAGGCGAGCTAAAAGCCATTATCCAGAAGGTGCAATGGCGGGCACTGGAAAAAATAAAAAAAGAAATGAGAGCTGCCGCGGTTCTTTACGCGCGTATAACCGAGGTTAGAATTGACGGCTATCAGGTGGCAAGCCCCATCGGTTTTCAAGGTCGGGAAGTAACGCTCACCATTTTCAATATCTATGCGAGCCCCACTGTGCTCGGCTCATTTACCGAGCACTTGAAGGCCTTCAAGCTTGAATTGGCAGGCATTACCACCCAGACCCTTTCGTTTTGGTCTTGGTTGGCCCAAACGCGCTCAGCTCAATTCGGCGCGATCACCATCGACGTAGGCGGCGCGGGCACGCGCGTGGCGGTTTTCCGGAGAGGACGCCTCGACGGCGAAAGAGTTTTCTCGATTGGCGCAATGTCGCTTGCCCGTCGCTTGGTTGAGGCGTTTTCCGTAACTCCAGCCATTGCCCAAGACATTTTGGCCAAGTATGAGGTGGGTGGACTTAGCACCGCAGTAACGGAAAAAATTGCGGCACTTCTAGCCGGAGATATAGAATTGTGGAAGCAGGGATTGACGCTGGTGCTTAAGGAGTTTGCTAAGGCAGATGTGCTCCCGCAAGAGGTTTTTCTGGTGGGAAACTCGCGAGACCTGTCGGGGGTGTCGCAGGCAGTACGGGACTTAACGAGCGTTCCGGAGCTTGCCTTCGCCGGTGACTTATCCTTGGCGTTGCCAGACGTGTCTGATGTGCATGGCCTGCGCGATCCTCGCCATCTGTTTACCCGACCATTTTTTGCCGCTGTTCTCGCCGGGTTAGAATTTACTAGTCGAGCCGCTCTCCGGCACGATTTTATCGCCAAAACCCTGCGACGCGCGACTCGGCTGCTGCAGCCAACATGATCCCCAAATCAAAAATAAAAATGCAAAAATACAAAGTAAAAAGTAAAAAACACGGAGTGATAAAAATCGTCCGCCGTCCACGGCGGTACCAAATTTTTACTTTTGATATTTGATTTTTGATTTCCGTCATGGTTTACCAACCCAGCATCCGCGACATTCTTTTTGTAGAACCCGCTGACGAAATACCGGCGGTGGTGGACAAGATTCGGACGGCGCAATCCTCGGAAATAGCGCTTATTATTCCTTATGGTGCGCGGGTGTTTGCGAGCCCCATTGACATGCTGCTTTTGCAGCGTGAGGCGTCAAGCGCCCACAAAAACATAACCGTCATTTCCTCTGATCCGACCGGCCGGGCGTATGCGCAAGCCGCGGGCATGGCGGTCGCTGATCGTATTGAGGAACTGGCCGGAGAATTAATTCAGTCCGGCACTCCGACTGAGTCGACGGAAGCGGCGAAACCGAAAATGAAGATAACCGACGTAAACCCCGTTCGAGGGGTAAAACCCTTGAACGTTCAGCCAGTAGTACCGCTTATAGAGTCGCCGGTCGGTGAAGCGCCGACATTGAGTCAATTCGTGCCGGAGGAGGATCAAATCGAGGAACCCGAGCGCCGCGAACTTAAGCCGCAGCAACGCCGCTCCATGGTGCACCTCGAAGACGAATCCAAACTTGAGGCCGCCGTGGAGGGGCGTAAGGGATCTTGGGCCAGGCGAATTTTGTTAGTACTCACCGTGACTGCAGTGGGGGTGGCGGCGGCCGTGGCATATGCGATATTGCCGCGCGCGACCATAGAAATTGTCGCCAGGACCGAGCCGGTCTCTTTTGACGTTGAATTCACCGCGGACAAAGCGGCTTCAGCGACGAATGTCGAGGGCCGCATCGTTCCCGGCCAGTTTCAAGAGATACGCAAAACAGCGTCTCGCGAGTTTGCGGCCACTGGCGAACGCGACGTCACGGAACGAGCCCGCGGCATCATCGCCGTCTACAATAGCTATAGCTCAAGCCCCCAGACGCTGGTTGCAACGACGCGCTTCCTTTCTCAAGACAGCAAGCTTTTCCGCACGGTAAAGACCGTAACCGTCCCGGGCGCGAAAATTGAAGAAGGTCAAATTATCCCTTCTTCCCTAGATGTAGAGGTTGTGGCAGATGCACCCGGCGCAGAGTACAATATCGGCCCGGCGGACTTCACCATACCCGGCTTTGAGGGTACGCCAAAATTCAAAGCCTTCACGGGTAAATCAAAAAACGCGATGGCTGGCGGGGCAAAGGGTCGAGTGAAGGTGGTAACCGCGGGCGACTTGGACGGCGCGCGCCGCGCCTTGGAGGAAGGTATCCTACCGGCGGTCGAAGAAGAATTGAAGCAGCAGATCGCTTCTGACCTCGTTTTGGTTGAAGGCGCGTCATCCGTCGCGACAGCCGAAGCCAGAAGCTCAACGCCCGAAAACGGAATCGCGGATAACTTCACCTACACCGTAAAAGTGGTCGGACAGGCAATGGTTTTCCGCAGTGGGGATCTCGGGCGTATCCTTGATGAGACGCTCGAGGCGCGTCTGGCCGAGGGGCGCAAAGCGCGACCGGAGAAAAGGCAAGTAACATATGCTCAAGTGCGACCCGACTTCAACCGAGGTACGATGCTGCTTTCCGCCCGAGTAGAAGAGGTGCTTCTCAGTCGCATTAGCGAAGACGACATAAAACGTGATCTTGCCGGGCGTACTCAAGCCGAAGCCCAACAGTATGTGGACAGCCGGCCGGCCATTGACAGCATCCAGGTTATTCTGTGGCCTTTTTGGGTGAGAAGTGTTCCAGATAGTCCTGCTAAAATCCAGGTTCGTGTTCGATAGGGGTTTGGGGTTGACCCCGTCAGAAATCTAAGTAGTGTCTTCCAAGAGAGTAAACGCAAGCCGTTAGGCGGCTTCGCCTCTAGACCTCCACAATAGATTGTAAAAATATGGACTTCTAACGGGGTTGACTCCTAAATGCGAATTTGCTAATCTACACTCACTTGAACATGACCGTCAGGGCTTCTCGGCGCTATGGGCGATAAGATCCGGAAGGAAGGGGTAGTACTTGAGGCATTACCATCCGCGACCTTCAAGGTGAAACTCGACGATGGTCCAGAGGTATTGGCGCATCTCGCCGGTCGAATGCGGCTGAATTTCATTCGGATTATTCCAGGCGATCGCGTCACGGTTGAACTTTCGCCTTACGATCGGGCGCGTGGGCGGATCGTGCACAGGAATTAATTTATTCGAAATTCAAAATTTGAAATTGAGAATTTTGGGCAGGTATGTTAATCCCATGAAAGTGCGGGCCTCGGTAAAAAAAATGTGTATGCAGTGCAAAATTGTCCGACGCAAAGGACGGGTGTATGTGATTTGCACCGACCCCAAACACAAACAAAGACAGGGATGAGAGTAATCGCAAATGCCTGTCTAAAATTATCAATTTCAAATTTTGAATTTCGAATGAATTTTGAATGACATAATTTTGAAACATTCGATCATCCGAATTTGATTCGAAATTAGAAATTCGAAATTCCAAAGGTATGCCCCGCGTAGCTGGCACCAACATTCCGGATAACAAACACATCGAGGTTGCTCTAACGCACGTCTACGGCCTTGGGCGTGCCGCGGTTGACCGAATTCTTGGCGCGGCGAAAATCGCTCCAACCACGCTGGCCGCAGATCTTACGCCCTCAGAGCTCGCTACTATTTCGTCGGTCATAGAGCGCGGCTACAAGGTGGAAGGCGATCTTCGCCGTGAAGTTTCTTTCAATATTAAGCGCTTGAAGGATATCGGCGCCTATCGGGGCCTGCGTCATCTAAAACGGCTGCCAGTGCGTGGCCAGGGCACGCGGACAAATTCCCGAACCGTTCGCGGAAACGTCCGCCGGACCATGGGGTCAGGCAAGCGGAAGCTGGAGAAAACGTAACTGAATGCAAACATCAAAGATCAAAATGCAAAATTGTGGTACCGCCTGCGGCGGACGATTTTAAGTCGGCAATCTTTGATTTTTGATATTTAATTTTTGATTTTAGCGAAGCGCACATGGGCAAAAAACGCATCATCGGTGAAACGACAGAAGAACTCCTGAAGCAACAAGGAGAGGTTGAAGCCCTTCTTAAAAAGGCCGGGGAATCTGCTGCCGAAAGTCGCCGCCGCATTGCTCGCGGCAGGGTGTACGTGCACGCTACCTACAATAACACCATCATCACCCTTACTGACGCAAACGGCAACGTGCTCGGGTGGGCTTCTGCCGGTATGATGGGGTTTAAAGGGCCGCGCAAAGCCACTCCTTTTGCCGCAACCCGTGTCGCAGAAATCGTCGCCGAGAAGGCCAAGAAAATCGGAGTGCAATCGGTGAATGTTTTCGTGCAGGGCGTTGGGTCTGGTCGAGAGTCGGCAGTGCGTGCGATTTCGAGCCACGGTATAGATGTTGCGGCGATCAAAGACATTACTCCGATTCCACACAACGGCTGCCGTCCGCCTAAGGAAAGACGGGTGTAAACGCAATGCAAAGCGACGCGCGGCGTCATCTTTGATTTAGCAAAGCGCACATGTCTGAAAATGCGAAATGCAAAACTTGTCGTGCTGTTGGTGAAAAACTCTTCCTCAAAGGAGAGCGCTGTTTTTCTCCGAAGTGCGCGGTAATCCGCAAGCCCTATCCTCCTGGCGTTCATGGCAAACGTAAGCGGCGCGCCCCTTCGGAATACGGACGCCAGCTTCAGGCAAAGCAAAAGTTGCGCGCACTATACGGTGTGGGCGAGAAGCAGTTCCAGCGTTACATCGAGGCCGGGCGCCTGGGCGAACAGCTTATGTCCAAACTCGAGGCACGTCTTGACAATACCGTATTCCGGGCTGGCTTTGCGCTGTCCCGCTCTATAGCGCGCCAGCTTGTCGGCCACGGTCATTTTACCGTGAACTCCCGGCGCGTGGATGTCCCATCTTTTGTCGTCGGGCCAGGCATGACGGTGGCAGTAAGGCCGGCCAGCCGTAGCAAGGCGCCTTTCCAGGGGCTGGCCGAGCGGTTGCAGAAGCATGAACCGCCGGCTTGGATTCAAGTTGACAGTACGGAACTTGCGGCGCGCATTGTGGGCCGCCCCACGCCCGCCGATACCGCCGCTATCATCGATATGCCGTTAGTTGTGGAGTATTACTCTAGATAGTCCCATGGTATGACCCCAATCACTCTTCCTTTCAAGCCAAGAATTACCAGCATCGACAGCAATAAGGGTACATTTGAGATAGATGCGCTGTCGCCCGGATACGGACAGACGCTCGGCAATAGCTTACGACGGGTGCTATTGTCTTCTTTGCCCGGAGCGGCCATCACCTCGATAAGAATTGCCGGCGTTGATCACGAGTTTTCCACCATTGCTAATGTTTACGATAATGTTGTGGACATTCTGCTCAATTTAAAGCAGGTCAGGGTGTCGCTTCAGGACGACGAACCGCAGCTAATGACTCTTTCCGTCAAGGGCGAGCGGGAGGTTACAGCCGGCATGATAAAGGCGCCCAGCCAAGTGACAATCGTAAACCCAGATGCGTATATAGCTACGCTCACCGACAAGAAAGCAGAGTTAAATATAGAGATGACTGTGGAACGCGGTATGGGGTATGTGCCAGTCAGCGAACGGCGCGAAAAGGAAAAGGTGCCCATCGGCACCATCGCTTTGGACGCCATATTCTCACCGGTACGCCGGGTAAATTACACAGTCGAGGATATGCGTGTGGGTGACCGGACCGATTTCAACAAACTTCGCTTGGAAATCGAAACCGACGGCACGCTTTCGCCGGCGGATGCTTTGACTAGCGCCACAAAAATACTCGCGGCACAATTTCAGGCCTTGGCCGAAATTGAACCATTGCCGACCGAAACTGAAGTTAGTGACACAGACACGGAAACACCCTTGAAAGCCCCGACGATCTTGGATGACGAGATGAAAACAAAAGTGGAAGATCTTGGTTTGCCCACACGTTTTACCAAAACACTCATTAAGGGCGGTATCAGGACCCTGGCCGGACTCGCCAATAAATCCGAAGAGCAGCTTCTGGCTATTGAGGGTTTGGGAGAAAAGGGTATAAAGGAAATTAGGAAGGTGATTGGTCAGTACGGGCTTACCCTCAAAAAGTCAGAGGAGTGAGGCGTTGAAGACTGGATAACCAACTCGCATGCGTCACCGCAAAGCAGGTCGGAAATTCGGCCGTCCGTTTTTGAAGGGGCTCGCGACGGCGTTGATTTTAAGGGGGAAAATCAAAACAACTGAAGCGCGCGCGAAAGAGCTGCGGCGCTTTTTGGAACCCTTAATAACCAAATCGAAATCCGGCCCTACCCAATCCGTAATTCGCGAGGTTCGCCGGATGCTTCCGGCTGCGGCAGCGTTCAAGATGGCGCGCGAAATCGGTCCGCGCTTTGCGGACAGACCCGGTGGCTATACTCGTCTGACGCGGCTTCCGCCGCGCGCTTCTGACGGCGCCCCGCAGATGGTGATTGAATTTGTGGCCTGAAATCTTCTATGCCAAACAAAACTGTATCCACGCTCACAATTGACGCCGCGAATAAACCCGTGGGCCGCGTCGCCAGCACGGTCGCTCGCGTCCTGCTTGGAAAAGATTCGCCGTCTTACGCGCCAAATCGCGCCACCGCGAGACAAGTGGTGGTTATTGGCACGGATCAAATGGTGTTCACGGGCAAGAAAATCGCCCAGAAGTCCTGGCTACGCCACTCGGGCTACCACGGCGGTCTTCGGAAGGTTACGGCAAGCAAGCTCATGACGCAGGATTCCAGACTGGTATTGCGCCGCGCCGTTTACGGCATGCTGCCGCCTGGTCGTCTCCGCCGGCAGCGCCTCGCGCAGCTCGAATTGCATCGCGACTGACATGCCGTTAAAATCACCACACAAACCGTCTTCGACGCGTCGGCCACGACCAAAGGTTGCAGCACGAGTCAAGCCAAAACCGGAAATCGCCCCACCTCAACAGACCAGCCGGTATCTGGAGGCAATCGGCCGGCGCAAGACCGCGGTAGCCCGGGTGCGCTTGCACGAGGGACGAGGCGAGGGCTTTTTGATCAATGGCCGTGACGTGAGTGCTTACTTCTTCGATGCGCACGCGCGCGCTGTGGCCGAAGCGCCCTTGCGCGCCTTGAACATACAACCCGCATTCTTTATTGAAGTAAAGGTTGCTGGCGGCGGGAATACCGGGCAAGCCGAGGCAGTCCGTCACGGCCTAAGCAGGGCGCTCGCAATATGGAACGCAGACGATCGCCCTCGACTCAAGAAAGCCGGCTTTCTCCGACGCGACCCGCGCATGAAAGAACGCAAGAAGTACGGACTCAAGGGCGCCCGCAGGGCACCGCAGTGGCAGAAGCGCTAGATCGAAAAAACGAATGGGTAGGACGATAGAAACTCAAAACCGCCCTTGCCTTCCGGCTCGGGCGGTTTATGATTGAAACGGATAGTAATAGCGACCTTTGCTGATGGGATAGACAAGTGAGGGCCAAAAAGGTTGCGCGGTAGAAATGCAACCATTCAGTCAGTTGGCTGTCTACCCTAGTAATGGCGTCGAGATCGGCGACTTAGTTTTAAGCAAAAGCCGGAGCCGTTTTTATGGAACGGGAAAGTCCCAGCGACGGAGAAGCGGTGGCCGCGGTACTAACCGGAAACACCGACGCGTTCGCCACGTTGGTTGAACGCTACCAGCCGCGGTTATACAGTTATTTATTCAGGTTTGTGCGGCACCGGGAAGAATGCGAGGACCTTGTGGAAGAAACGTTCGTCGCCGCTTTTAGAAAGCTCGGCACCTGCCGAACGCCGGACAGATTTTCAAGTTGGCTTTTTGCCATCGCCCACAATTTTGGGATTAACCGTTGGAGGAAAACAAATCGAGCGCGCCGTTTTGAGACGGAACTTGATGACGCAGTGAGAAATACCGTGCCGGACGAATCGCTGGATCCGCATGAGCTCTCGGTCAAGCGAGACGAAACAAAACGCGTGGAACTTGCACTCCAGCAGGTTCCCGACAAATACCGCGCTGTGTTGCTACTTTACTATTACGAGAGCTTATCGTACCGCGAGATCAGTGACGCATTGGGCATCTCTCTTGATCTGGTAAAAACGCATCTGTTTCGCGCCAAGAAAATTCTTGGTCAGGTTTTCGAGGCAGCAAACTCCCGGGGAACCCCTCATAACGATTCGCCCCGCTCCGTTCCGGGCCGACCAATTCTTGAAGCATAGCGCTTCCCTAATTTAAAATTTAAATATCAAAAATCAAAATGACAGATTAAAATGGTAAAATTTTATATTTTTGCATTAGGCAGAATCCAGAAATCAGAATCCAGACGATCTTTGCCGTGGATTCCGGGTCAAGCCCGGAATGACATAAGAAAAGTGTAAACAACGCTGTTAAATCCTACAGTCTATGAAACATCTTTTCTCCCAACTCGTTTCGTTCCGCTCAGGTCCTGATCTCGCCACTAGGACCATGCGTCGTATCCGGCGCGAAGCGTCCCTTGCTTTTTACCAGCGTTCGCTTTACCCGGTGCTCGGCGTTTCCCTCGTTAGCTCCGCCCTCACTGGCTACCGGCTATGGCAGGTAGTTATAGACCGGAGCATTTCTGGATTTTATCAAACCATCACACATTATTTAGCAACGGGCGGTGCGCACCCCAAGATTCTTTGGGATATGAGCATGACATTCCGCGAGTTTTTCCCGCTGGTGGAAGTGGGTTTGTTTGTGCTTAACGTTGCCGGACTCGCGTATCTTGTCAAACGTGCACTTGGCGTCAGACGAGAATTTGCAGCGTCGCCTCTTTCGACAAAGATCTAAGGAAGGTGTATTTTCACTAAGCCCGCCTCATTTACGGCGAGGACGGTATTTTGATCGTGGTCGAGCGCGAGGTGCGCCGCCGAAAGCTCGAGTAAATCAGTAGTAATTCTGCCGCTGCGAGGGTCCAATTCAATGGCCTTTAACGTGCCGCCTGCCACGAAGAAAATGTACGCGCCGTGTTTATCCCAAACCGCGTCTTGAATGGGATTTTCAAAGCGAGTGAGGAGTTCGTTGGTGGCCCCAGTCCGCAGCCACAGTTCTCGATTTGTTCGCCAGAGAAGCTTAGTTCGGTCGGGCGAGAAACTGGCTTCTGCGGCGTCACTGGCAATCCCCACAAATGCTCTGGTGTCAGCGTCGAAAACCCGCAGCGCTCCGTCGCGGGTCAAAAGAGCTACGTGCTCCGAGTCCGGCGCAATAAGCTCATCGTCTAGTGCCGAGAAGGTAATGGTCGGGACGCGACTCAAGGCCTGGGAGGAAGAAGATGAGATTTGATAAGCGGTTAATACTCCGAACGAATCAATCGCCAACACTGCCTCCGCGTTCAATAATTGGCGCGGCAGGGGCACTGTTGGCAGTGTAGCGGGAGTGTCAAAACGATCGCGATCTATCCTCCACCAAGACGACTTCGTCTCCACCACCAAAAATAGACCATCTGACGACCAGCGCACGCGTGCTTCCTCCGGGGATGCGCCGACGGGGAGTGTTAGTTGTTCCGGGCTGCCATTGGGCAATCGTCTCACAAGCCAAGTTCTTTCGCCGGCCCGGCGGTTCTCGACTGACCACAAGAGCCGCGTACTATCTGGCGAGAACCGCACTGTTCCGGGAACAAGGCGCGATTCTTCAGCCGCAAGCGGGCCCAGGTTTTCGATCGTCGGCCCAAGCGGCCAAAGGCGCACGTTTCGTATTCCAGTCACCATAGCCGCCCGCACCTCCACTTCTTTCTCCCACACGTGATAGCCGGGTTTCTCGATCCTGACAATGTGAGAACGCGCAGAAATATCACGCACGAGTGCCGTGCCTCCAAAAATGGTCCCGGTGTGCTTTACTAGAACCTTGTCGATAATCACCGCAGCCCCTCCGGGACTTGTTTCGATCAAGAGCGCACCGGTCCGAACAATGCCGCTTCTGGTGTCAAACCGATAACCGAGAGCATATCCTGTAATCACTGGGGCAAGTATGGCGAAGACGACAACAGACGCCACAAAAAGACGACGACGAGTAGAAAGCTGCATACCGCAACATTTTAGCCACATAGCCGCCATCTTGCCAAGAGCGCAGGAAGACGGTAGAAGAATACTAATGGCCATCTATCGCATTCGCGGCGGCAAAAAACTCGCAGGCACCATCCGCGTTTGCGGTTCAAAGAACGCCGTACTGCCTATTCTGGCGGCAACACTTCTTACTTCATCTCCCTGCCGCATTGAAAACGTACCCCGCATTGCGGACGTAACCGCCATGCTGGCCATCATCGAAAGCGTGGGGGCCAAGGTGAAGTGGCTTAAAGAACACACTCTGGAAGTGCACGCTAGGACCGTTGATTCCAGGACGGTGCGCAGTGAGTTTGTTTCGAAATTGCGCGGTTCTATTTTGCTCGCTGGCGCCTTACTCGCCCGCACCGGACGCGTGCAGATGTCGTATCCCGGCGGCGACCAAATCGGCAGTAGACCCATTGGCGTGCATCTTGACGCGTTTCGTTCGCTCGACGCCTCGGTTCGCGTGGGCGATACGCTTGTTATCGAGTCGCGCCGTGGCCCCAACTCTAGACGCGTTGTTTTGACCGAGCCGAACGTGACCGCAACCGAAAACGCGCTGCTCGCCGCAAGCCGCACTCCGGGTGTGACAGAAATACGACTCGCGGCCATGGAGCCGCATGTGCAAGCGCTCGCCGAAGTGCTCACGCAAATGGGCGCTCACGTTGATGCCATGGGAACGCCGTTCCTGCGCATTCGCGGCCGTCGGACCTTGCGCGGCTTTACGTATCGGCTTCGACCAGATGAACTTGAAATAAGCGCGCTTGCGGTTCTGGCAGCTGCCACTCGGAGCCGCCTTGACATCAGCCCCATCGTTCCAGAACAACTGGACGGCGTATTCACCGCGCTCAACGCCATGGGAGTTAGGTACGATATCGAGCGTAGGATCCTTCGGGTTTCCCCGCGTCGAGGCCCCTACCGGACGGCAAATCTTCAAGTGGGATTATATCCCAAGCTCGGCTCAGACCATTTGCCTCCGTTTGCGGTACTGGCAACACAAGCAGATGGGGCGACACTATTGCATGAATGGATGTACGAAGGCCGCTTGCGCTACATTGAAGAACTTAACAAAATGGGGGCAAACGCCTTGGTGCTCGATCCACACCGCGCGATTATCATCGGGCCCACGCCGCTCACTGGCCGCGAAATCACCGGTTTCGACATTCGTTCTGGCATGGTGCTCGTGATTGCGGCTTTGGTGGCGCAAGGCACATCCACCATACATAACGTTGAGCACCTTGATCGGGGCTACGAACGGCTAGAAGAACGGCTGAAAAGCATAGGGGCGGATATACAGCGCATACAATAAATTTTGAATTCTGAATTTTTAATTTTGAGTGAATTTTTGAAATTCGAAATTGATTCGAAATTCAAAATTCGAAATTTAAAATTAAAATCAAAGGTAATGACAATCCTTCGACTCGTCGCTGCGCTCCTCGCTCAGGAAATAACGTTTATACCCCGAGCTTGTCGAGGGGTTGACATTTGAGCTTTGAAATTCGGATTTCCGTCTATGTTCTCCCGTCGTCTCGGTATTGATCTTGGCACTGCCAACACCCTCGTCTACGTTCCGGGCTCGGGCATTGTGGTCAATGAGCCCTCAATCGTAGCAATCTCGGTTGACGACAACCGGGTGCTAGCCGTAGGGACGGAGGCGCGCGCCATGCTTGGCCGTACGCCCACCGGAATCATTGCGGCTAAACCCCTACGCGACGGCGTCATTGCCGATTACCGTGTCACCGAGGCCATGCTGCGTTATCTCATTGACAAGGCCGGGGGTCGGCTACGCCTATGGCGACCAGAAGTGATGATTGCGGTTCCGGCCGGCATTACTTCAACCGAACGTCGGGCTGTCGTTGATGCGGCCACGCAAGCAGGCGCGCGGACAACGTACGTCGTGAAAGAGCCGATTGTGGCAGCGCTCGGCGCAGGCATCCCCATCAACACACCTGCCGGTCACCTCATCGTGGACATCGGCGGCGGCACCACTGAAGTTGCGGTTATATCTCTTGGCGGCATAGTCGCTTGGGCTTCGGCTCGGGTAGGCGGCGACAAGATCGACCAAGCTATCATGGAAGACATAAAAAAACGCAAAGGTCTCGTGATTGGCGAGCGCACGGCCGAAGAAATCAAAGTAGCCATTGGCTCGGCCACCCCTTCGAAAGAAGGCGAGTGGCTTGAGGTGCGCGGACGTGACTTGGGCGGAGGGCTGCCTAAGGTCGTCGAGGTTTCAGCAAATGAAGTTACTCTCGCGATGACACGCGAACTTATCGAGATCATTCAGGCGATCAAGAGCGTGTTGCGCGATACACCTCCGGAACTTGCGGCCGACATTATAGACAAGGGCATGGTTGTTTCAGGCGGCGGGGCCCTTTTGCGCAACATAGACACCTTCATCACCGAAGCAACAAGCGTGCCGGCTACCATTGCCAAGGAACCGCTACTGTGTGTCGCCAAAGGAACCGGCGTCGCTCTCGAACACCTCGATGTGTATAAACGGAGTATTTCATTGAGACGTTAACTCGCCAACTCGTATCATAATTTGTAATAAATCCCAGCTTTATTTCCCCCAAGCGCGCGAACGCCCGCTTCGCGAAAATCCCCAGCGAGGATTTTCGCTACCCCTCGGCCTCGCTCGTCTGCCCGCGGGCGGCGGGTGCCGCTCGAGCGAACTGGAGGGTGGGTGGGAGCGCCGAGCCCGAGCCGCGTCGAGGGCGAGGCGATGCTGAGTGAGAGCGGTACCCGCCGCCCAGCGAGCGGGCAGACACCGTGCCCGCTCGGCCTCAGAAGCCGCGGGGAGCTCGCGCGCTTGGGGTAAGGCCGGCAGTGCTTTGGGAGAATGGTGGTGTAACGAACATGCTCACACGCGTCATTTTAGTTCACGATTTCCTTTTACGCTTCGGCGGCGCCGAGCAGGTATTGAAAACGTTCCACGGCCGCTACCCCGAGGCGCCAATTTTCACGCTGGCCGCAGATCCGATGGTGCTAAAAAAATACTTTCCGCATGCGCACATTCATACGTCTTGGCTGCAGTCGGTGCCCAGTTTTTTGCGTCGAGTTCCGACTCTGGCTCCCTTCATACCCATGGCGGTTGAATCGCTGGTTCTGCCGCCTTGCGATCTGGTCATTTCGTCAGCCGGTTTTGTCAAGGGCGTCCTGACCAAACCAGAAACAATTCACATAAGTTACGTCCATGCGCCCGTGCGTTACCTGTGGGATGCAGCGCACGAGTATCTCGGCGAGCGGCGAATTAGCGGCCTTAGGGCCACAGCGGCCAGATCGCTTTTCCATTACCTTCGACTTTGGGACAGGCGCGCGAGTGAACGCGCCGAGATCTTGGTGGCCAACTCGCGCACAACCCAAAGACGCATCGCCAAGTATTATCGCCGGCACGCCGCGGTCATCTACCCGCCAGTCCGGGCGCTAGAGTCAGGTTTCGAAATTCAATCCTTCGACAAGCTCAGGATATACCCCGAGCCGAGTCGAGGGGCGAAATTCGAAATTCCGTCCGATCCCTATGATCTCATCGTCTCTACGCTTCGCGACTTTAAGCGCATTGATTTGGCAGTTACGGCGTACACTCGCATCAAGCGCCGTCTGGTCGTGGTTGGAGAAGGTCCGATTTTACCACGACTCGAGCGCCTTGCCGGCCCCACAGTACAGTTCCTTGGCTGGCAGCCTGAGGCGATAGTGTCGGCGCTACTCTCGCAGGCAAAAACCTTTATTCTTCCGGCGGCTGAGGACTTCGGCATCGCCGCGGTGGAAGCAATGCGCTTCGGTGTGCCGGTACTGGCTTTGCGCGCGGGCGGAGCCACTGAAACCGTGCTGGAAGGCGTGACCGGCGAATTCTTCGACGCCCCGGTGGCCGAAGTTCTGCTTGCTGGTTTGCGGCGACTCGAGCAAAACCGCGCGCGGTATTCGCCCTTAATCATCCGTCAACATGCCGAGCGCTTCTCTGGAGACAGGTTTATTGCGGAGTGGGACAAGGTGGTTGATGAAGCCATGACCCGTCGCGCTGGATCACCGGCTATGGTAAGATAACGATAATGATTGTCGGGCACGAACAAGTATTCGCGTGGTTCGCGCAAGGACTAAAAAATAGGCGCTTGAGCCACGGCTACCTTTTTCAGGGACCGCGGCATGTGGGCAAAGCCACCGCGGCGCGCGCCTTAGCCGGACGTATTGCCTGCGAGCACAGAAATGTCGCCGCGCCGCCCTGCGGCACCTGCGCCGGCTGTGCTGCGTTTGCCGCCGATTGGCGCATTCTCGCTCCATCAGCAGATAACGAATCCTCGAAGCTCGGAGAAATAGGGATCCGCGAAGCCCGCGATCTTCGCCGGTTTTTGGCACTCAAGCCCTTTGGGCAACATCGCTTTGCGCTTATTGACGACGCTGAACAGCTTACGGTCGAAGCCGCCAATACCCTCCTTAAGTCACTGGAAGAGCCGCCGGCATCAGCACTTATATTTGTTGTTTGCCACGAGCCAAGTCGTTTGCTTGAGACAATTCGCTCGCGGCTCGTTTCGGTCCAATTCAGCCCGGTGCCGCGCACCAAAATCATCCATGCGCTACTCGCCGCTGACGCGAGTCGCGGGGACGCCGAGTCCTTAAGCCGTCAGGCGGGCGGCCGGGTGGGACTGGCGCTTAGGTGGTTTGCCGACGTTGGTTACCGTGACAGCACCGCTAAATTTCGCGCGGTGATGTTGGAGCCAAATCCGCTCCGGCGCAACAAACTTTTGGTTTCCATGGCCGATTCAACCGGAGAACAGATTCGCGAATTTCTGGAAGGCGGTGAAATGGCCTGCCGTGATGCGCTGATAACGGCGCTGGGGTTGCCCGATCGGGCCTTTCGGCCAGATAAAGCCGGTGCCCTGGAGCGTTTCGCCGCCAGCCGCGGTCTAAAGAGCCTGGCGCGGCTAGCTGCTACGGTGAGCATCCTGAAAAATCGTTTTGCCGAAAGCGCGCTTAACCCAAAAGTGGCTTTTGATCTGATAGGTGCATATCTTTCATGAAACAGGCGCTCGCCGTCATAATTGTACTGGCCATTATTGTCGTTGTGGCGGTCGTCGTGATCGCCGTGTTCGCCGGGCTTACCGGTGGGTTTCCCGGTGGCGGCGGGGCGGATGGGGGCGTTTTTAAGACCTCTGATCGCGCTAGTACCTGGGTGCAGAAAGTTGCCGTCGCGGGTCAGGGTGGTCTCGGTGGAGTTGACGCGAGCGTCCTAGTCGTATCGGTAAACCAGCCCGAGACCCTACTTCTCGGCACGACCGGTCGGGGACTGTGGCGCAGCACCTCAAGCGCCGAGGTCTGGTCGCCGATAGTTTCTGGCTCAATCCTTACCAGCCGCGCGAACATAACGGCCCTTGCCGTTGATCCTTCAACCCCAGCTATTTGGTATGTTGGCACTTGGTCGGAAAACCTTGGCGTGCTGCTTCGTACTCTCGACAACGGCGCCTCGTTTGAGACGCTTTACACCACCTCCCGCAGCGCGGCCATAACCGGTATTGTTGTTGACCCCTCGAGTCCAACTCGCGTGTACGTAGCCACGGCCCAAGGCGGGGTGTTGGTTACGGATAACCGCGGCGCCACCTGGCGAGCGCTGCAATGGTTCGGCGGCCAGATTCGACGGCTTATAATGACATCCGACAACGCTCTCTGGGCAATCCCCGGCGCCGGAGGGCTATGGCGCAGCCGCAACCACGGCGAAACGTGGGAAGACCTCACATCGAAGCTCGCTCACCTAGCTGGATCTCAAACCATCGCCTCCTTCACTCAAGTTCCGACGCAACCCCAACGCCTGTACCTCGGTACGAACCGCGGTTTGGTAAAGTCCGAAGACGGCGGGGATACCTGGGCGGACGTAAAACTCATTGTGCCGCCCCAAGCCCTGCCCATCACCGCGACTGTCGTGCCGCCGGGTGAAACAAGCACCATTTACGCCGCAGGCGGAAGCTTTGTCTTTAAGTCCGCAGATGTGGGCAGCACTTGGCAATCAGTAAAACTGCCCACAAGCCGCCGTGTAATTCAACTGACAGCGCATCCGACAAACCCAAGCGTTCTTTACCTCGGGCTTGAACGCCCTCGCGGTGGGTTTTTGCCGGGATCGTAAACCCCGTCAGAACGGGCACTTCCCTTTATTTCTTTCTGCGCCGCCGATATAGAGAATGAATCCTCTACTTAAAGATATATTCCACCAATTTAATGTTTCTTGCGAGGCAGCACTGCGATACGTTACGGAACAACTCGCTGGTTTGCGCACCTCGCGGGCAACACCCGCAATGGTCGAGAATGTCGTCGTGGAGGCCTACGGCGAAAAAATGCCCCTTAAAGCCGTGGCTTCAATAAGCGTGCCGGAGGCACGCATTATCGTTATTGCGCCGTGGGATCCGACGGTGATTACGGCAATAGAAAAAGCGCTTCATTCTCAAGTGAGCGCCCTTTCGCCTGCGATTGACCAAAACACGATCAAGCTCACCGTCCCGGTTTTGACCGAAGAACGACGCAAAGAACTGCTCAAGGTCCTGCATCAGCGTCTTGAAGAAGGACGCGTGCGCATGCGCACCTCGCGGGAAGAGATCTGGAAAAAAATTCAGGCGCTGGAGAAAGAAAAGAAAATATCAGAAGATGAGAAATTTCGCGGCAAAGACGAATTGCAGAAGATTATCGATAAATATCAGCAGCGCCTTGAGCAAATGGGGAGGAATAAGGAGACGGAAATCATGAAGACGTGAGCGTAATTTTAAATTTCGAATTCTGAATTTCGAATCAAATTCGAATTTCGAAGTTTCACTCAAAATTAAAAATTCAGAATTCAAAATTTTAACTTATCGTGTCTCTCTTCCTCCTTATTGTTCTACTCACTGCCCTCATCCTAGTCCACGAACTGGGCCACTTTTGGTCTGCGCGCCGGGCGGGCATTCGCGTGGAAGAGTTTGGTCTGGGCTTGCCGCCGCGGATAATCGGCATCCAGCGCGACGCCGCTACCGGCCGGTTCCGGCTTGTGCCCGGGTTTTGGTCAAAGAAAAAACCCGGGGCCACTACGATCTATTCTTTTAATTTGCTGCCAATTGGCGGGTTTGTGCGCATCTTCGGCGAAGACGGTGCGGACTCACGCGATCCGCGCAGTTTCGCGAATCAAACATGGTGGGTGCGGGCGCGCACACTTCTGGCCGGAGTAACGATGAATCTGGTGCTCGCCGTGTGTTTGCTTGTGGTCGGCTTCCAGATCGGGCTACCCGTGGATATTGGCAACGAACAGATCGCGGGGGCGGATACAAAAATTAGGATCGCCGCGGTGGCCCCACACTCGCCGGCGGCTGATGCGGGCATCAAGATTGGCGATTCAATCGCACGCCTGCGCGCGCGGGGCGTTATCAAAGAAGTCAAGAGTATCGAGGAGGTGCAATCCTTCATCCGCGAGCACGCCGGGACAGAACTTGAAATTGCTCTGGAGCGCGGGGGGAGTGAACGAACGGCGGTACTGACGCCTCGTATCAACCCTCCGCCAGGCGAAGGCGCGCTCGGCATCGCGATGAACGTAACGGGTCTCAAAACCCTGCCGCTACTTACGGCCATCCGGGAAAGCGCCGTCATTGTCGTACAGCTGGCCGGCTTTTTGCTCGCCACGCTTGGCAGTATGCTCGCGCGTCTTTTTGCCGCGGGCGAACTGCCTTCAGAAGTCGTGGGGCCGGTTGGCATCGCGGTCCTAGCGGGCGACGTAAGCCAACTGGGGTTACCGTACGTGCTGTGGCTGGCGGTACAGTTGTCGGTAAGCTTGGCAGTGCTCAACAGTTTGCCCTTTCCCGCGCTTGACGGCGGCCGGTTCCTATTTCTGCTAATCGAAAAGTTAAAGGGTTCTCCGGTTTCGCGGCGAGTTGAACAAATCGTTCATTCAGTGGGTATGGCACTGCTGCTCCTTGCCATCTTTGCCATCAGCGTACAGGATATCAGGAGGTTTTTCTAGTATTGTATATTCAACGAATGTACAACATGCGGCACTTCAAGATCACCGATCGGCTCACGAAAAGAACGATTCTCATCACCGCCGCGGTTTCGCTTGCGGTTGGCATCGGCGTGGGAGTTTCGATAACACAGTACCTTTTTTCCAAAGAGGAAGGATCGCCGATTCCGTTTATTAAGCCACGGCGAACTGAACAAGTAGCAGCTGGTCGCGTCTCGCCACTGACAGCTGAAATGCTTAGGAACACAACGTACTTCTTGCAGGACCTGATCGGCAACGAACCACTCATATTCTCTGATGGGCAGGCACATATCGGGCCAGAGACACCAGATGCGACTGCAGAGACATACGCCAATGCGCGTATTGTGCACATTGTGCTCGGCGATCTAGACAAGGATGGCATAGCAGACGCGGTGGTTGAGATCCGTACGAACCTTGGCGGGACCGGTACCTTCCCATACCTCGTTGCGGTATTGAATCGTGCCGGCAAACCCCAACAGGGAGCGACGCTCGGTCTTGGCGATCGCGAGCTCATTAACTCACTCGCTATTGAGAACGGTCTCCTCACCGTTGACCTCCTTACGCAAGGCCCCAATGATGGAGCGTGTTGTCCATCAGTACGTACGGTTACCCACTACCGTCTGTCTAGAGGAAAATTCATCCAGCAGGATTGATATGCGCCAATCAATTCTTTTTGGCAAAACGCTCCGTCACGTTCCAAAAGACGAAATTTCCACCAACGCGCAGCTTTTGATGCGCGGCGGGTTTATCGAAAAAGTTATGGCTGGCGTGTACGCCTTCCTGCCCTTGGGGCTGCGCGCGCTCGAAAACATCAACCGCATCATCCGCGAGGAGATGAACGCGATCGGCGGCCAAGAATTGTTGCTGTCGGCGCTCCAACCCAAAGATTTGTGGCAAAAGACAGGCCGATGGGAGACGTTGAAAGACGTGATGTATCAGTTCCAGGACTCGTCTCAACGCGAGTTGGGCCTCGGCGTTACACACGAAGAACCGCTGGCGGAAGTCGCCAAAAACTCGATCCGTTCGTACAAAGACCTGCCGCTTGCCGTCTACCAAATCCAACTCAAGTTCCGTAACGAACCGCGCGCCAAATCCGGCCTAATCCGCGTACGGGAATTCTTTATGAAGGATCTTTACAGTTTTGATCGCGATCAGGCAGGGCTTGACGCGTACTACGAGCGTTGCAAAGAAGCGTATAAAAAAGTTTTCAGCCGTTGCGGTTTGGACGCGCGGGTGGTTGAGGCGTCTGGCGGCGCTTTTACCAAGGACTTCACGCACGAATTCCAGGTGCTCGCCGAAGCAGGGGAGGATACAATTGTCTACTGCGAATCGTGCGCGTTCGCGCAGAACAAGGAAATTGCGACCGCGAAAGCGGAGGAGCCGTGCCCCAACTGCTCGGCTAAACTCAAAGAGGGCACGAGCGTTGAAGTAGGGCACATCTATAAACTCGGCACCAAATACTCGAAAGATTTGGGACTCATGTTCACTGACGAAGACGGCTTGATGAAACCGGTCGTGATGGGCTCTTACGGCATCGGGCCGGGGCGGGTGATGGCCACGATCGTGGAAGTGCACCACGATGAGAAGGGGATCGTGTGGCCGAAAGAGGTGGCGCCGTATGGGGTGCATCTTCTCGAAATCAAAAATCAAAAATCAAAAATCAAAAATGACGAGGTGACTACAGCCACTGAAAAACTCTACCGCGAACTGCAGGATGTCGGAATTGCGGTTCTCTACGACGATCGCGATGAATCCGCGGGAGTCAAATTCGCTGACGCTGATCTGATCGGTTTGCCGTGGCGGATCGTGGCGAGTGAGAAAACGCTCGAGAAACACTCTGTTGAAATCAAAGCGCGTTCATCCAACGAGTCACAACTCATGCCTCTTGACAAGACAGTAGAAAAGATTAAAGCTCTGTAAGGACGTAATCCGCGCCTGCCAACAGCGAAAACCCGTACAGAGGAGGAGGGAAAATGGAGGGACAAGTACGCACCTTTCAAGTGGAGCGGCTCACTTCTGATGAGGCAGAGTTCGCGAAGGAAATGAGTCATGTGCTCGCAGAACTCCGCCTTTTGAAGTTCTGGCGCGGAATGTGTCCCTTTATGGGTGGAGTGCTCGGTGCCCTCGCAAGTTTCGTCGTCGCGATCTTCGCCGATCAGCTGGCCGCGGCGTTCGCCGTCCCGCTCCCCCCTCCGTCCCCATCGGGCAGTATCCGCCGCGTTGCGGTGGGTCTGGGGGTTTCGTTCCTGTTCGTGATCTTCGGCTGGATCGTTGGTCGGTTCATAGAAGTTCCACTCTTCGTTGAGCCGCGGCGCCGACGCACCACGGAGAAGCTCAATCAGCTCATTTTCCTTTCCGAATCGCAGTTTGCCCTTGCCCTTCAGAAGCTCCGGCGCATCGCGGAAGCATGCGGTGAATTGCACGAAATGGCCCGGGAGGGACACTCACTGCCTCTCTCGGCGGATGATCTCCCGGAGGAGGTGCGGGAGTTCTATCCGCGAACCATCTAGCCCACCGGGAGCCGACTCGTCGGCTCCCTTCAATTTTTGTTTTCTTAATCCCGGTTGACACGAGTAATCGGAAAGAATATGCTTTATTATGCTAAAGTGTTATGTCGAACAAACTCCCGAAAAATCGTTGGGACACGAAAGACTCAAAGCACCTCTTCCACGCGATCCTTGAGCTGGAAACCGTCGACGAAGCGAAACGATTCTTCCGCGACCTCCTGACCGAAAACGAGATCATTGAATTTAGTCGGAGGTGGCGGGTGGCGCGACTCCTCAGCCGTGGGACACCGTACACCAAAATCGAGGCAGCAACCGGTATGAGTTCGACCACGATCGCGCGTATCCACCGGTGGCTGAAGAGCGGAATGGGCGGTTACCGAAGTATGATTATAAAACTCAAGCGTTCAGAGCAATGACCATGAAACGCAAGCCACAAATCGGCGTGATGGGTTCCGCCGCAGACCTCAACTATGCGAAAGAAGTCGAGCAGGCCGCGGAGCGCATCGGCGAACTCCTCGCAGAACGAGGAGCGATCGTGCTTTATGGCGCCGAAAAGGATTACGATTCGCTCTCGACTGCAGCGGCACGCGGCGCAAAGCGGGCAGGCGGATTTACGGTCGGGGTAACGTACGGCCGGGGAAAAGATATTTGGGACCAGGAAGGGAATACCGACGTTATTGTCGTGAGTGGCCTCGAACGGGGCGGCGGCCGCGAATTCGTGCTCGTGAACTCCTGCGATGGCGTTATCGCCATTGCGGGAGGGTCGGGGACGTGCACCGAGCTTGCTATCGCCTACCAACTTAACATTCCGATGGTCGCGCTGGCCGGTTTTGGCGGATGGGCTGACAGGCTTGCCGGGCAATTCTTCGATGAACGTAAACGTCGACCAGTACTCAAAGCCTCTTCACCCGAGGAGGCAGTGGAGCTCATGCTCCGAGAAATCGGCGCCCAGGCAAATAGCTGAAGATCTCTATGCGCTGGCACACGCTCGTCTTTATCGACGTTGACGGAACGCTGCTCCGCCACGATTACACCTCTACGTCAGACCGCATTCCCGGACTCATCAAAACATTGGTCAAACGAGGATACCTTTTCTGCCTGAACTCGAATCGCTCTTCACGGGATCTCCTGCCAATTGCAAAACAATTCGGGATCAACGGTCCCCTCATCGCAGAAAACGGCGTCTATTGGCTCTGGCGGGGTAAACGCCACTTGTTTGTAGAAGGTATACGCTCAATCCGGCCGATTCTGCGTGCGGCACTGCGCGAGACCGCCCAAACAACAGGAGCGAACGTGCTATTCGCCGATACCACCCACTACTCCTGGCAGAAACTTTCCCGAACGAAACTCGCTTGGGTCGCAAACAAGTTCCGCGACTGGACCGGAAGCATCCACGTCCGACACTACGGTCATCACGACATCCGGGGCGCGAAAGCGCTCGCTCGACTGTTGAACCAATCGCTTGGCAACCAGTACGACATCCGCGTATCTCCAATCTTCACGAATGTGCTCGTGACGCCGCGGGGATGCGATAAGGGTCGCGCACTGGCGATCCTCATGCGTCGACACTTTCCCGGAAGCCACGTAATCATGATCGGCGACGATGCCGCGGACGCGACCACTCGCCGAGTCGTTGACGCGCTGTACGCCGTGGCGAACGCCGAGCCCCAGGTGAAACGACAAGCTGATTCCGTAGCGCGGTTGCCATACACACGCGGCGTGGTTGAAATTCTCCGCTCGCTTGACTAGATGCGGTAAACCCGTAACGATGGGGAATGACGGCTAATCTGAACAGGAGGGTTGCATGGGAAGATCGCAAGAAGAGATCGTCGCGTACCCGAGAGCTTCCGCTCGTGCTCTTCAAATTCCAACCCTACCTGACGGAGAAGGGCAAGTGCCGGATCGGCAAGCCGTCCCTTGTTGGGGACGGCAATACGAAGAAGTGCAGCATCCCGTTGTGCGCGGGAAATTCTGGGCGACATAATGAACGAGAATACCACTTCGGGAGAAACTCCGCAAGGAGGCGCTGCTTGGCCGCGCGCGGGAGAGATGCTATGCTGCGAACCGCACTCGTATGCTCAACCGCTTCTTCGCTTTGTTTTCAAAAGATATCGGCATTGACCTCGGCACGGCCAATACGCTGGTCTACGTGCGCGGCCGCGGGATTGTCATTAATGAACCCTCGGTGGTTGCCATCAACCAAAAGACCGGCCAGATTCTGGCGATCGGCAACGCGGCCAAGCGTATGGTGGGCCGCACGCCCAGCCACATCGTGGCCACCCGTCCTTTGGTAAACGGGGTGGTGTCGGATTTCGAAGTAACAGAGCAGATGCTCCGCTATTTCATCTCGCGGGTGCACGAACAAGGATTCCCTCTTTTGTCTCGACCTCGCGTGGTCATTGGAATTCCTTCTGGCGTAACCGAGGTTGAAAAAAGAGCGGTTGAAGACGCCACGCGCAATGCCGGCGCGCGCGAAGTGTATCTGGTAGAAGAGCCCATGGCCGCCGCCATCGGCGCGCGCTTGCCCGTACAGGAAGCAGCCGGCAACATAATTGTGGACATCGGCGGCGGGACAACCGAAGTGGCGGTCATTTCGCTTGGCGGCGTCGTCGCTTGCCGCAGCTTGCGCGTCGCCGGCGACAAGATATCCGATGACATCATTCAGTTTGCCCGCGACGAATTCAAGCTTCTCCTCGGCGAACGCACGGCTGAAGAAGTCAAAGTTGCCATCGGTTCGGCCACGGAGTCAAATAAGCCAGCCGAGACCTCCATGCGCGGTCGAGATCTTATTACCGGTTTGCCCAAGGAGGTTACTGTGACCGACTCACAAATCCGGCGCGCCATCAGCCAATCGGTGAGCACCATCGTAAACGCCATCAAGACCACGGTTGAAGAAACCCCGCCCGAGCTTGTGGCCGACATCATGCACCGCGGCATTGTGCTGGCCGGTGGCGGCAGTCTTCTTCAGCGCCTCGATGAACTTATAGCCCTTGAGACCAGGATACCGACGCGTGTAACCGAGGATCCGCTCACGGCGGTCGTGCGCGGCACCGGCCTCATTCTCGAAGATATCGACGCCCTTCGGCCGGTTTTGGTGCCGACCCAATACGCCGCACATCTGCGCATATAATTTGACCCGAGTGGTTTATTACTATGTATCGATACATAGTAATAAGGTTGGTCGTGGGACGTCGGATTTCCATTTTTGAGATGGAGCTCACCGTATGCAAGCTAAATCCTGGCTCGTCGTAATTGCCGCAATCGCCGCCCTCGCCATTGCGCTTGGCATTATTTTGCGCTGGCCCGCAATCACCTGGGGAGCTCGCACTGCGCGTGCGGCCTTGCTTGTGCCCATCCGCGCCATCCGCGCCGGTTCCGCGACGGTTGAGAAGGCCGTGAAATTCGTCGCGGCCATTCGCAACCTGCACCGTGAAAATTTATCGCTGCGCGCCCAAAACCTTGACTTACGCGCCGAGCGCACTCGACTTGCCGAGCTGTTACGAGATACCGAAGCGATAAGAAAGGAATTCGGCCTTCCCGGCGAGGTTCGTTTCCAGTTACTTGCCGCTCACATCATCGGCCGTGACCCCCAAATCGCCACTGCGAACGTTATCATTGATAAGGGTCGTCTCGACGGTGTATTTGAGGGCTCCGCAGTGCTCGCCCCCGGCGACATTCTCGTAGGTCGAGTCGTGCGCGCCGACGAGCGAAGCGCGACGGTTCGGGCACTGACAGATCCGCTGAGTTCGGTCAACGTTGTGACCGAAGAAACTCGGACCACCGGCATTGTTAAGGGCCAGCACGGACTCGATCTCCGCCTCGAACTGATCCAGCCCGGGCGCGAGCTCAAGGCGGAGGAAGAGGTGCTTACGTCCGGGCAGGACGGTTTATTCCCGCGTGGTTTTATCCTCGGTCGCGTTTCGGCAGTCGAGGCGCGGGCGAGTGGACTACTCACCACCGCCACCATCGCGCCGGCAGCGCGCCTAGATCAACTGGAGCTGGCACTCGTCGTTCTTGCGGCCGTGCCATTTTAAGAGTGGTGATGTCCGACTCATCCTATGCCGACGTGGATCGCCATAATACTTGTCAGCGCGGCCGCAATTATTCAAGCCGGCGCAGCGCCTTTGCCCATTGTCTTGGGGTTATCTTTGGTGCTTGCGTTTGAGGCCCAACTGTCTAAAACGCTCGCGGCGGTTGCAACGGGCGCTGTGATGCTCGAAGTTCTAAGCGCGGCTCCGCCCGGCACGATCGCTTTACCGCTCATCTCCGCCGTCATAACGGCGCAAGTAATCGGCTCCAAGTGGCTGAGCGCCACCGGCTCGTGGCGCACCCCGGCAATTCTGGTGCTGGGAAGCGTAATCGCCGCGGCGCTAGAAGCGTTTCTCCAGCGTTGGGACCTACGACAATCGCTCACCCTAGTCATTCAGACCTCTGTTATTGCTCTGGTTTGGCTCGGCGCGCTGCGTCTATTCCTGCCTAAACCCTATGGATTTCCTGCCGCTCCCGTCACTTTCTGAGGCGCGCGTTCAAAACGGCGCAGACGAGATTTCCGTTGAGGACATTATTGTTGACGTTGAGGCCCAGCAGCCGCAAGCACTTGGACGCGTCACAGTACCTCTGGGACTTATGGCGGCCCGCATTCTGTTCGGGCTGGCAATGGCCATGCTGATCGCGTTCTGGCTGCTGTCGTTTCAATACCAGATCCTGGAAGGAGAAAAGTACAGCGCGATCGCCTGGCGCCACACTGTCGATGCCGAGCCCATCCCGGCGTCCCGCGGCGTCATAACGGATAGGCGCGGCGAAGCGCTTGTAATGAACACCTTGAGTTTTGCCCTTGAGGTGGTGCCGTCTGATCTCCCCGCCGGTGAGCAACTCGAGAGTATGCTCGAGCGTTTAAGCGAACTCTTTACTCTGGATCGGACCGAGTTGCGCCGAGAGGTGCTCAGAGCCCGCCGCATAGCCAGCCGGACCAGCGTGGTCTGGCCGGGTCTCGGGCATGAGGCCGCACTTATCTTTGAGGCCAGGGGTTCAGAATTTCCTGGCCTGCGCATTGCCCAAGATATAAGTCGCAGCTACACTGCCGGAGCGGCCATGAGTCACATTTTGGGCTACGTCGGGCGGGTGAGCGAAGAAGACCTGCCGGCGCATCCGAACTATGAACTTACAGAACTCATCGGCAAATCAGGAATTGAGGCGTCCTACGACACGGCCCTGCGCGGGGTGAGCGGTTTTGCTCGTCGCCGCACCGACGCCACCCTAACGTCCAGCATTTCTACGGCCACCAAGCCGCCTGTCCCGGGCAAAAACATCGAGCTCTCGGTGTCCCTCGAATTTCAGAATTTAATCTCCAGCGTCCTCGGCCGCGTCGTCACCGCGACCGGAAAGCAGCACGCCGCGGCGGTGGCCTTAGATCCGCGGACTGGCGAAGTGCTGGCGCTCGTGAGTATACCTACCTATGACAATAATCTTTTTGTACCCGGCCAAGCTGCAGGTGAAGAGGTGGAACGAGTGCTAACCGATCCGGCCGAGCCGCTTTTCAATCGCGCCACTTCTGGCCAGTATCCGTCGGGGTCAACCATCAAGCCGTTTATTGCCGCGGCCGCACTCGCCGAGAGGGTAATAAATCCGGCCAAACAAATTTTTGTAACCGGTTCGATTTCAGTGCCTCACCCCACAAACCCCGACATCGTCTATACGTTCCACGACTGGCGAGCACATGGCTGGGTGAACATGATAAGAGCCATCGCCGTTTCATCAAACGTATATTTTTATACTGTCGGTGGCGGCTTCGGCGACATCCGGGGACTTGGCATCGAGCGAATCGTGGCGCATTTGGCCCGCTTCGGTTTTGGAAAACAAACCGGCATAGACCTGCCCGAACAGACAGGGCTGTTGCCCACGCCCGGCTGGAAGGAACGCGTGCGCAGGGAAGGTTGGTATATTGGAGACACCTATAATGTTTCGATCGGTCAGGGGGATCTGCGGCTCACGCCCTTACAGCTTGCACGGGCCACCGCCGCAATTGCCAACGGCGGCCAGCTAATAACGCCGCACTTGGTACGTCGCATTGCCTTGCCAGACGGCAGCACGGTCCAAGAGTTTAGACCGCCGGCCGTCGAAATGAACATCCCGTCTGAAGATATTGACGTAGTGCGACGCGGCCTGCGCGAGGCCGTTATCTACGGGTCGAGCCGGGCCTTAGCGGATTTGCCGGTAGCCGTATCTGGCAAAACCGGCACAGCCCAAGCAGGCGGCAGCGCTACACACGCTTGGTTCACCGGCTATGCGCCTTCAAACAACCCAGAGATCGTACTCACCATACTTCTGGAGAAAGGCGGTGAGGGAGCGACACATGCGGTACCGGTGGCTAAAGAAATATTGTCGTGGTACTTCGAAAATCGTAAGCCGTCTTCCTAGTCGCTTTGAGCGGCATCAGTTATCCACTCTTGACAGGCCACCGTACTGTCCGTATGCTTCTACACCAACAACCACATGGTTTTAGTTTTTGGTTGCTGGTTTCAGTTAACAGTTAACAGCGTCAGTCGCAAACTCAACGAAAACTATCAACCGATAATCAAAAACTGTTATGGGCGAAGAACCAACATACTTAAGCCAAGAAGGACTGGCTAAAATAAAAGCAGAGCTGGAAGAATTAAAGACGGTTAAACGCCAGGAGATTGCGATGCGCTTGTCTGAAGCAAAGTCGCTCGGCGACCTGGCCGAAAATTCCGAGTACATGGAGGCAAAGGAAGCGCAAGAGCAGCTGGAAAAACGGCTAGCCGAACTTGAGGCCATAGTAAAAAATGTCGTCATCATTACAAAAACCAGCGGCAACGGCACAGTGGTTATCGGCTCGACCGTGGAAGTAGAGTCCGGCCGCGAACGCGCCACCTATACCATCGTTGGCTCTGAAGAGTCCCAGCCCCTTGAGGGTCGCATCTCAAATGAGTCGCCGCTCGGCTTGGCGTTTCTAGGCCATAAGACCGGGGAAAGCGTTACCGTGCGTGCGCCGGCTGGCGAGCGTAAGTATAAAATTATCAAAGTGCAGTAAGAAAGCATCGCGTTGTTTGCACACAAACAGACATGACACGATCTGGCATCAAGCCGGGCAGGCTCTCGCTACGCGAAAATCCTTAAGCGTTGGATTTTTCGCTGCCGCTCATAGTAGGGTCAGACCCTCCTATTGGTTAACTCGGGACGTTGCGCTCGGCCTCTAAAGCCGCTCGAACCTGAGGCCGCTTGATGTAAACAACGCGTTAAATTCCTACAAAGCGCAGTAGCTTCCCTTTACGACAGCGAGCGGCTCGCGTAAAATGGGGTGATGGCGACCATTGAAGAACTCCGGAAGATCCGCCTCGAAAAACTGCAACGCCTGCGGGATGCAGGCGTTGATCCGTATCCGGCAAGCGCGGCGCGCACGCATACTATCCAAACAGCGCTCGAGGATTTCGCTAAGCTGGAATCGTCTCAAGAGGTGATCGCGCTGGCCGGTCGGCTAATGCGCATTCGCGAACACGGGCAGAGCACGTTTGCCGATCTTGTAGACGGCACCGGAAAAATCCAGCTTCTTGTAAAAGCCGACGGCCTGAAAGAACCCGCCTTTGATCAATTTGCTGGTCTCTACGACATCGGCGATTTTGTTTCGGTTGCGGGCACCGTAACGACCACCAAGACCGGCGAGCGCACCCTCGTAGTCGAACGCCTCACGATGCTCTCAAAGTCCCTCCGGCCGCTGCCGGAGAAATGGCACGGGCTTCAAGACCACGAGGAGCGGTTCCGGAAACGCTACCTCGATCTTGTGATGAATCCTGAGGTGCGCGAACGCTTCCAGGTACGCTCGAAAATCATCCGCTCGATCCGCGAACGCCTCGAGACCGCAGGCTTCATGGAAGTGGAAACTCCCGTGCTCCAGGTAATTCCCGGAGGCGCCTCGGCTCGTCCCTTCGTCACGCACCTCAACGCACTCGACCTCGATCTCTATCTGCGTATCGCGCCTGAACTCTACCTCAAGCGTCTGCTCGCAGGAGGGTTTGAAAAAATCTACGAACTTGGGCGATGTTTTCGGAACGAGGGCATGGACCGGGAGCACAATCCCGAGTTCACCGAGCTTGAGTTTTATTGGGCTTACCAAAGCCGAGAAGGCCTCATGGAATTTACGGAAGATTTTATTTCCGGTATCGTTGTACAAATCCTTGGCAAAACAGTGATCGAACGATTCGGGAAGGTTGTCGCTGACTTTCAAACCCCCTGGAAGCGCGTGACATTCGACCAAGCATTACAGGAGATTTTAAAAGAAGACATTTCTGATTGGCACAACTGGACAGATTACGAAATGGATCAACGAGCGCGGCAGAACGTCTATCCCCAATTGCCCGAGGGCTTAAACAAGTGGCAGATCGCAGATGAACTTTTCAAAAAAAACTGGAGGCAATATCAGAGGGGCCCACTGTTCCTTGTGGGCCACCCCACCGCGCTCTCGCCGCTGGCGAAGAAAGATCCTGCAAACCCAGAAACTGCGCTACGTTTTCAGGTAGTCGCCGGCGGCATGGAAATCATTAATGCATTCGCCGAGCTCAACGACCCGCTTGACCAGCGTGAACGTTTCGAGGCACAAGAGGCACGACGTGATGATGGCGACGAAGAAGCGCAACGGCTCGACGAAGAGTTCATCGAAGCGCTCGAGCACGGCATACCACCCGCTGCTGGTTTGGGGTTAGGCGTCGACCGTTTGGTGGCGCTTCTTACCGATTCACCAAATCTACGTGAGGCAATGCTCTTTCCGTTGATGCGACCAAAATAACCGCAGCTACATCCAATGCTTATGACGCGTGAGGCAGCGCTCCGGCTCATTGACAAATACATCTCGAATCCCAACCTCAAAAAGCACCTCCTTGCGGCCGAGGCGGTGATGCGCCGGATGGCGGAACATTTTGGCGAAAACGTAGACGAATGGGCGCTGGCGGGACTCTTGCACGATGTGGACTGGGAGAAAACCAAAGACAATTTCCCCGAACACACCCTCATGGCCGAGCGGATCCTGACCGAAGCCGGGCTTGCACCACACCTGGTGAAAGCGATTAAGGTCCACAACTGGCACCATGGCATCGCACCGGAAACGCTGCTCGAAAAAACGCTGTTCTGCGTAGAAGAACTGACTGGTTTGATTACGGCGGCTGCACTCGTCCAACCCGACAAAAAACTTGCGAGCGTAACGACAGAATCAGTCCTCAAAAAGTTCAAAGAAAAGTCTTTTGCGAAAGGGGTCAACCGCGATATCATTGCGAAAGCTCCGGAGATGATCGGCCTGTCGCTTGAGGAGGTAACGCGTCTGAGCTTGGAGGCGATGCAGGGCATTTCTAGAGAACTGGGATTGTGAGCGGGGAACGGAAAACGATGCGAGCGTATTTGGTTCTCGGCGGGCGCTAACCACCAACAACTTTGATTTTTGAACTTTTATGCTAGACATCCACCTCATCCGCAAAGATCCACAGAAGATTCGGGCCGCGC